>JBBQZA010000116.1:0-11022 GCA_038208175.1 Burkholderiales bacterium | reverse complement strand
CCTGCTGGTGGTGCTATGTTCAGACCACGACGCCCAGCCGATAGTCAACACCGGTACGCTTTACAACTGATTTCGCATTGCTTGTGGCCAGCCCCGACAAGAAGTCCTTCGCACTGCGCATTGACCCGCTGCTGTGGGCCCAGATTGAGCGCCTGGCAGCGGCTGAATTGCGTAGCGTCAACGCCCAGGTCGAGTACTTGCTGCGTGAGGCGGTGCGCGCCAGACTGGGAAAGGAACACCCTGTCAGGCCTTCCATGGCATCCCCCAAAAAGGGCGCCGGGCGATAAGCGCCTTTTCTCCATTCCTTTTCCTCACTCCTTTGACCCTTATCGGTTGGGCCGCTTCAGCGGCAGCAGAAACCACGCAACTGCCAAGGTCTGCACCGCCAGTAGCAGGCCAAAAGTCAAGCGAAAGGCATCGAAGCGGGCGATTCCACCCGCGCTGAAGGCGTCCACAGCGGCGCCAATGCCCCATTGAAGACCAAAGGCACCGACGAAAACCATCAGGTTGAGGGCGGTGTTGACCCGTCCCGAGACCGCTACCGGAAACGCCGCGGTCAATTGCGAGTAGGCAATGTTGCCCAGACTGAATGCAAGCCCGAGCAGCGGCCAGAGCCAGGCTGGCTGAGCCAGATCGAGGATGATCGCCCCTTCGGCCAGCAGTGCAAGCCCCATGCCTGTCGTCAGCAAGCGCATTGGGGTGACGCCATGGCGCGACAGCCAGCCCGAGCAAGTGGCCACAAATAGAAAGCCCGCCAACATGGCCAGCGCCAGCAGAAACAGCACAAAGGCCGCATCGGCACGGCTGACGCCGTTCACCTCCATTAACCAGGGCACGGCCCACAAGCCCTGAATCGCCATGAAGCCACCCATGACGAGACAGCCTTGCGGTGCAAAACGCCAGAAAATTCGATTGCCGTAAATTCCGATCAACGTGCCCATTTGCCGACCAAACGGCTCGCCACCCGCGGCCACGGCCTTGTCCGGCGCCGTCATCAAATAAGCCGCAGACAGTACCAGCAGCGCCGCCACCCCGAAGAACACGCCGCGCCAGCCAAGCACCGGCAGCGCAGCCGCCACTGGCAGGCTCGCCGATAGCGCGCCCAGACCGCCGGCGACCATGATGGTGGCGGTCAGCGAAGGCATGCGCTCCATCGGGAACCACTGGCTGAACGCCTTGAAGCTGGCCATCAGGCAAGCGCTGACCCCCAGACCGATCAAGGCCCGGCCAAGCGCCAGCGTCTGCAGCGTAGTGCCGGCAGCGAACAGCGCGCAGCCCGCTGCGGCTACCAGCAGCAATACCGCCTCGACCCGACGCGGACCAAAGCGGTCCAGCAACAGGCCCAGTGGCAGCTGAAAAAGTCCAAACGCCAGAAAATAAGCCGAAGTCAGCAAACCCAGCCCGGACGACGTGATGCTGAGCTCCTGCATCAGTTCAGGCGCAATCACCGCGTTGACGCTGCGCAGACCGTAGGACAGGAAATAGCCGACAGCATAGGCCGGCACCAAGCGAAACCATAGACGTAAAGAGTGATTCATGAAGGCGATTGTCGTGGAGCTTTGGCACAAGAGGTCTGAGCACACAGATTGATCCAGAACAGAAGGCGGATCGATCTGCTGTGGACCAGATGCCTGCCTGGATCGATAATCCGAAGCAGCGATACAGATCAGGAGTTGAGATGCCGATATACGAATATGCCTGCCGTGACTGCGGTCACGAATTCGAAGCGTTGGTACGCTCGGGCAGCGCCCCGCAGTGCCCGAACTGCCATTGCACAGAGCTTGAGAAGCAGCTGTCAGTCTTCACGACGCCAGCAGTTTCGGCGTCTGCAGCGTCGGCCGCGGCCGGGCCATGCGGCTCCTGCGGACATCCCGGGGGACCCGGCGCCTGCGGCTTCAACTGAACCGCTGACAGGCCGCTGCAACATGGCTTGCAATTCGGCGCGGAGAAATTGAAATGACGAACGCTATTGACGGCTCGAAATGCATGTACCAAATGGTCTGGTACTTGTCGACTACTTCCAGACCCAAAAAATCCGGTACAAAGCTACCGTTAAAAAGGTGCATTGGTTACATGGGCAAGAGGCCTCCCGCGGCCCAGAATGGATACCGTTCTGGACAATATCAAAGGAATCTGTCATGCGAATCACTCTTGCACTTTGCGCCGCCATGCTGGTGTCGGCTCTGCCGGATTTTGCGATGGCCGAACCTTTTTACTGTATTGCCAGCAATGCCAACTGCACTGCTTCTCAAAACCTGAGCTGGTCTTTGTTGGGCCATAGGCTGACCATCAAAAACAATGCCGTTGACAGCTCTTTCATCAGCAGCATTTCCTTCGACCACGGCGCCGGACTGGGTGTCGCCGGTATTGCGGGCTGGACCGGCAGCGCCGTATCCTTCAGGAAGGCGAAAACGAAGGAAGAAAACATGCTCGCTGGCGGCTCTCCATCAGGCTCGGCCGCGCAAGAACACTGGATTGTGAATGGTGACACCCGTCACTCGCGGCATGACAATGGCGTCGGCGGCACTGAATCCATCACCTTTGACGTGACCGGCGTGTCGGCGCAAAACCTCAGCAATGGCAGCTTGCGCATAGCGGTTCAGCTTGAAGGCCTGAGCACCGCGAATGGAGCTTCCACCAGCGTACGCCTTGCGACAGCTGGGCCGCAATCGGCAAACAATCCGAATATATTGTCTCGCCTGACCGATAGCTTGAGCTTGACAAGTATCGTCGGCGGGCGCAAGTCAGCGGCCAAAAACACCTGATGACGTGGTTGTTGGACACCATGCCAATGGTGTAGCCGTCTGGCGGCGCCTTGGCCAGTGCGGATGCGCCGGTGATGCCGCCGGCGCCAGGGAGGTTCTCGATCACCACCGCTTGCCCGCCCAGACCTTTCATGAGTTGCGGCACGGTGGCACGGGGTAATAGTGTCGACGCCGGAGCCGGCACTGACGGGCAGGATGACCCTCAGCGGCTTGTCGCCCTGCGCCCAGCCCGGTGCGAAGCTCATGGCGATGGGTCCAGGGCAAGGGAAGCAGGAGCTTACTACAAGGAACGCTCTGCTGATTGCCGGACGCTCTCCGAAATTCAAGAACTGGGCCGAGCGCAATATCGCCTTTCCGGCGCACCGACAACGCGAGCGTCTTGGCATCCGGCTTGGCGAACCACAGGCTCAGAGCGACGAGGCATCGCCTTTGGCCCGCGTGCGCAGTTCAAACTTTTGAATCTTTCCGGTCGGTGTCTTGGGGATGGGCTCGAAGCGAATGTCGCGCGGCACCTTGTAGCCCGCCAGCAGTTGCTTGCAGTGGGCCAGCAGGTCGGCGCTTGTGACATCAGATCCAGGTTTGAGTTCAACGTAGGCAACCGGGGTTTCACCCCATTTTGCATCGGGCTTGGCCACCACCGCGCAGACCACGACGGCCGGATGACGGTACAGTGCATCTTCCACTTCAATCGAACTGATGTTCTCGCCGCCCGAGATGATGATGTCCTTGCTGCGGTCCTTGATTCTGACGTAGCGGTCGCTCTCCATCACGGCCAGATCGCCGGTGTGAAACCAGCCTCCCTTGAAAGCCTGGTCGGTTGCTGCCGGGTTCTTCAGATAACCCTTCATCACGATGTTGCCACGGAACATGATTTCACCCATGGTCTGGCCATCGGCCGGGATCTCGTGCAGGGTTTCGGGGTCCAGCACGGACATGTCTTCCTGCAGCAGGTAGCGCACGCCCTGGCGCCCATTGAGCCGGGTTTGTTCCGACAGACTCTCATGCGCCCACTGGCTGCGTTTGACGGCGACTGAAGCCGGTCCATAGACCTCGGTCAGTCCATAGACGTGGGTGATGTCGAATCCGATGCGCGCCATGCCTTCAATCATTGAGGCCGGTGGTGTAGCCGCTGCCACCATGCCGCGAACCTGGTGCCGGATGCCATCGAACATGGCTGGCGGCGCGGCAATCAGCAGGTTGTGAACAATCGGCGCCGCGCAATAGTGATCGGCACCGTGCGTGCTGATCGCCTCCAGAATGCTCTGGGCATCGACCCGGCGCAGGCAGACATGGGTGCCGCCCAACATGGCGATGGTCCAAGGGAAACACCAGCCATTGCAATGAAACATCGGCAATGTCCACAGATATTTGGGGAAATGCGGCATGGTCCAGGTTGCCGCATTGCAAACCGCGTTGAGATAGGCGCCGCGGTGGTGCGTCACCACGCCCTTGGGGTCGCCGGTGGTGCCGGAGGTATAGCTGACTGCAATCGCATCCCACTCGTCAAGCGGTCCCGGCAACACCGGCAAGGGGGTGTGGGCCTGCAGCCACGCCTCATACTCGAAGTGGCCCAGTCGCTCGCCAGCACCGCTGTATTCACTGTCGCAGACATCAATGACCAGAAGGTCGCGGCCATGCTCGGTTTTGAGAATACGCAGAGCCTCACGCATGGTCGGTGCAAATTCGCGATCGGTAATGAGCACCTTGGCTTCGCAGTGGTTCATCTGACAGGCCAGCAGCCAAGCATCCAGCCGCGTGTTGAGAGTGTTGAGTACCGCATTGAGCGCCGGCACGGCATAGTGGGCTTCCACCATTTCCGGCGTGTTGGACAGCATCACACTGACCGTGCTGCCACGCACCACACCGTGCGCACGCAGCGCGGCGGCCAGGCGCGCCGAACGCTCCCGTGTCTGCGCCCAGCTGTAGCGACGCTGTCCGTGAACGGCGGCCGGCAGGTCGCCAAAAATCTCGGCGCTGCGCTCGACAAAACTGACCGGTGAAAGCGCCACATAATTGGCGGCGTTTTTGTCAAGGTGCCGGTCAAAGATGTTGCTCATGTGGTTCCTATCCAAGGGCCTGGTCGATATCCCAGAGGATGTCGTCAATGTGTTCAATGCCGACCGACATACGCACCATGTCGGGCAGTACACCGGCCGCGATTTGCTGTTCGGGATCCAGCTGGCGATGGGTGGTGGAAGCCGGATGAATGATCAGGGTGCGGGTGTCGCCGATATTCGCCAGATGACTGAGGAACTGCGCTGCTTCGATAAAGCGCACACCGGCCTGCATTCCGCCCTTGACACCAAAAGCCAGCAAACCCGAAGCACCGGGCGCACCATCAACCTGGCGCATCTGCTTTTCAACCAGCGCGTACTGCGGGTGCTCCGGCAGACCGGGATAGCTGACCCAACTGATGCGCGGGTCGCTCTTCAGAAACTCGGCCACCTTGCGCGCATTGCTGCAATGGCGCTCCATGCGAACGTGCAGTGTTTCCGTGCCCTGCAGAATCTGCCAGGCGCTCATCGGCGACAAGGCCGAACCATAGACCCGCAAGACCTCCATCCGGGCCCGCATGGTGTAACCAAAATCACCAAAGGTTTCATAAAACTTGACGCCGTGATAGCCCTCGGAGGGCTCGGTCATGCCCGGAAACTTGCCGTTGTCCCACGGAAACTTGCCGCCCTCGACCAATACCCCGGCCAGCGTGGTGCCGTGGCCGCCGAGGTACTTGGTAGCCGAATGCACCACGATGTCAGCCCCCAGGCGCAGCGGATTGCACAGGAACGGCGACGGCACCGTGTTGTCGATCACCAGCGGCACGCCGTGCGCATGGGCCACATCGGCCACCGCCGCAATATCGAGCACCGTCAGGCTCGGGTTACCCAGGCTCTCGGCAAACACGGCACGCGTGTTGGGACGCATGGCCGCCGCAAAAGCCGGCGGGTCGGTGGCATTGACAAACGTGGTCTCAATGCCGAAGCGCTTCAGATTGACGGCCAGCATGGTCACGCTGCCGCCATACAGGGCGCCCGCTGCCACCACATGATCGCCCTGCTGCAAAATGGTCATCAAGGCCATCGACTCGGCTGCCATGCCACTGGCCGAGGCCAGGCCAGCGCGCCCTCCTTCCAGAGCGGCTATACGTTCTTCGAGCGCCGCCACCGTCGGGTTGGACAGGCGCGAATAAACATTGCCAAACGTTTGCAGGTTGAACAGGCTGGCCGCATGTTCGGCGCTGTCAAAGACAAAACTGGTGGTCTGATAGATCGGCAGTGCGCGCGCACCGGTCGCCGCATCCGGGATCTGCCCGGCATGGATGGCCAGGGTTTCGGGCTGAAATTGATGTTCCGACATGGCTACACCGGGCGCTTGGCGGAAATGATTTTCGTGTCCACCCCCACCAGGTTCAAACCGCCGAACAATCGGGCGTATTCGATCTTGACGCAGCGATCCATGACGGAGTCGAGTCCGGCTTCAAGCGCCAGGCGCTCGGCTTGCAGATTCGTGACGCCGATTTGTTGCCATAGGCAACTGGCTTTGATCTGCACCGCCTGCTGTGCAATCGGCAGCACCTCTTCGGTACGCCGGAAGACATCGACGATGTCCACCGGGATGGGAATGTCGAGCAAGCTGGTATAGCAGCGTTCGCCGAGTATTTCAGTGCCCGAGGCGGCATAACGTGGATTGACCGGAATCACCCGAAAGCCATGCTCCTGCATGTATTTGGCCGCAAAATAACTCGGTCGGTGCCATTCTGCAGAAAGCCCAACTACCGCAATGCTGTGGCTTTGTTTGAATATTTTTTGAAGTTGAGCAACGCTATTCATTGAAGGACCTTTTCGGTGACTTCTGGATGATGCACCGGTACTGAAGAATATCAGCTTGGGTTTGCGGCTGATCTAGCAACACGCGCTATGTGTGACATCGCACATACTGCTCGAAAGAATAAGAGCATAAGACCACTATTCACAAGGAGACAGCGCATGTTTGCAAGCAATCCAAATTCTGACAGAAAATAACATGAGCGCTGTCCGATCTACCCGCGTGAAAGTGCCAAGCAAAGCGCTGCCGGCCAAAGCGCCGACCGGCATTGCCGGCTTCGATGAAATCACCGGCGGCGGCCTGCCGCGCGGTCGCACCACACTGCTGGTGGGCGGACCCGGTTCCGGTAAAACCGTACTCGCGCTGCAATTCCTGCAGCATGGCGCGCGCCATTGCAAGGAGCCGGGCATTTTTGTCGCCTTTGAGGAGAACTCGACGCGCATCGTCGCCAATGCCGACGCTTTGGGGCTGGAAGCCATTGCCATATGAAGCCGCAACAACCAAACCTTCCGGCCGACGCGGACGCGGAAATTCCGGCGTTGATCGAGACCTTGCACCAGACCGGGCAACGGCTGGAGGAACTGACAGAGGGCGAGGTGGATACGGTGACGGACCGCCGTGGCCGCACCGTTTTGTTACGGCGCGCGCAGGACCACCTGCGCGACAACGAAGCCGCCAAACAGGCGGCCATCCTAGACGCGCTGCCGGCGCATATCGCCTTGCTCGACAGCCGCGCCGTCATCGTTTCGGTGAACGAGACCTGGCGACGCTTTGCTGATGCCAACGCGCTGCTCGATCCGGCCTATGGCATCGGCCGCAATTACCTCGAGATTTGCGACCGCGCGAGCGAAGAAAATTCGTCCGAGGCGCACCAGGTGGCGCAAGGAATTCGGGCGGTACTGGGCGGCACGGTGACGAGTTTTTCGATCGAATATCCCTGTCATTCGCCCACCAAACAGCGCTGGTTCCTGATGGCGGTGACGCCACTGGCCGGGCAGCAGCCGCATGGCGCAGTAGTCATGCACCTGAACATCACCGAGCGCAAGAAAGCCGAACAAAAGTTCAAGGATCTGCTGGAGTCGGCGCCCGACGCGATGCTGATTGTCAACAGCGATGCCGACATGGTGCTGGTCAACGCCCAGGCGGTCAAGCTGTTCGGCTGGCGCCGCGAGGAACTGGTAGGGCACAAGATCGACATCCTCGTGCCGGAGCGCGTGCGCGGCAAGCATCCGCAGAACCGAAATGGATTCTTCGCGCAGCCGCGTGTGCGCGCGATGGGTGCTGGCCTGGACCTGTTCGGGCTGCGCAAGGACGGCAGCGAATTCCCGGCAGAAATTAGCCTGAGTCCGCTGGAGACGAACGAAGGAACCCTGGCGATTGCCGCCATTCGCGACATCACCGCACGCAAGGAAGCGGAAAACAAGATCAAGCGCCTGAACCGTGTGTACGCGATGCTGAGCGGCATCAATGCGCTCATCGTGCGGGTGCGCGACCGCGAAGATCTTTTCAAGGGGGCGTGCCAAATCGCATTCGAAGCAGGCGGGTTTCGTATGGCGATGATAGCCATCGTGGATCGCAGCACGTTGCGGATTGTCCCTGTCGCCTCGGTAGGCCAAGATGAAGAACTCCTGAACACCATCAAAGGCGTCTTGTCGTCGCCCGAGGGTGCTCCAACTACCATGGTCGCGCTGGCGATCAGGGAGAAAAAAGTAATCCTGTCCAACGATTCGCAAAGCGACCCCAGGGTGCTCTTCGGCAAGAAATACACCGAATCAGAAGTCCGATCAATAGCGGTCTTGCCGCTCATTGTTTCGGATGAGGCGGTAGGCGTGCTCGCGCTGTACTCCAGCGAGAGTCAATTCTTCCATGAAGAAGAGATGAAATTGCTGACAGAGCTTGCTGGTGACGTCGCGTTCGCGATCAATCACCTTGACAAGCTGGAGCGGCTCAACTACCTCGCCTACTACGATGAACTCACCGGCCTGGCCAACCGCACGCTGTTTCTGGAACGGCTCGCGCAGTACCTGCGCAGTGCGGACAGCGGCGCTCACCAATTGGCCCTGTATTTGATCGACCTGGAGCGCTTCAAGAACATCAACGACAGCCTCGGCCGGCCGGCCGGCGATGCGCTGTTGCGCCAGGTCGCGCAGTGGCTGACACACAACGCGGGCGACGCGAATCTGCTGGCGCGGCTGGATGCGGACCAGTTCGCCCTGGTGATGCCGTTGGTCAAGCGGGATGGCGACGTGGTGCGGCTGCTGGAAAAAACGATGGCGGCGTTTCTGGAACATCCGTTCCGGTTGAACGACGCTGTGTTCCGCATCGGCTCCAGGGTCGGCGTGGCACTCTATCCGGATGATGGCACCGACGCCGAAACTTTGTTCAAGAACGCCGAAGCCGCGCTCAAGAAGGCCAAGGCGAGCGGCGAGCGCTACCTGTTTTATACGCAGAACATGACCGCAGCAGTGTCCCGCAAGCTCACGCTGGAAAACCAGTTGCGCCAGGCGCTCGACAACGGGGAATTCGTGCTCCATTACCAGCCCAAGGTGCACCTGGAGAGCGGCAGGCTCACTGGCGCCGAGGCACTGATCCGCTGGAACGATCCGCGCACCGGGCTGGTGCCACCCGGTCACTTCATCCCGACCCTGGAAGAAACCGGATTGATCCATGCAGTCGGGCGCTGGGCGTTGCAGCAAGCCGTCAACGACTACCTGCGTTGGCGCGCGGCTGGGTTGCCAGCAGTGCGCATCGCGGTCAACGTGTCGCCGCTGCAACTGCGTCATCGCGACTTCATCGCCGAGATCAACCATGTCATCAGCATTGACCCGCAAGCGGCCGCCGGCATCGAACTGGAAGTCACTGAAAACCTGATCATGGAGAACGTCAGGCAAAGCATCGCCAGCCTGCAGGAGATACGCGCGCTGGGCGTGACGATCGCCATCGACGACTTTGGCACCGGTTTCTCGTCACTGAGCTACCTGGCCAAACTGCCGATCGACACGCTGAAGATCGACCGCTCGTTTGTCATCGAAATGACGGCCTCACCAGAGGGTCTGGCGCTGGTCTCCACCATCATCAATCTGGCGCATGCGCTCAAGCTCAACGTGGTGGCCGAGGGTGTAGAAACCGAGGAGCAGTCGCGCCTGCTGCTATTGCTGAACTGCGACGAAATGCAGGGCTATCTATTCAGCAAAGCAGTGCCCGTCGATCTGTTCGAGACACGATTCCTGGCCCCCGTTGCCACCCGTTGACGCCAAAGCATGACCACACTGAACGCAGACCACCGGCGCCGGCGCGGCATCAATGTCGCGGTCGTGCTATCTTGTGCGCTGCTTATTGTTGCCATCTGGAGCTCGTTGTTCGCGCTGCTACGGATTGAGCGGGAGGATACGATCCGCGCCGCGATAGAGCGCAATGACACCCTCGCCATCGCGTTCGCGGAATACACCATCCGCACCATCGAAGGCGCCGACGCGGTCATTCAAAATCTGATTCATGAATATTGGCGCAGTGGTACAAAGACGGACTTGCTCCAATTCGTTGCGGAGCACGATGTCGACAGGCAGGCGATTGCCGTCGTCGCCCTGGCCGATGAGCGCGGCAATGCGCTCGGCACCGCAGTGGCGGGCAAACCGGTGCAAGCAGTGAATGTGGTGGACCGTGAGCACTTCAGGGTCCACATCGAGCAGGACAGCGGTCAATTGTTCATCGGCAAACCGGTGCAGAGTCGCATCACGGGCAAGGCGGTGATTCCGGTCACACGGCGCATCAACAAGGCCGACGGCACCTTCGCCGGGGTCGCGATCGCAGTGATCGAGCCCGTGCGTTTCACCAACTTCCTGCAGGATGCCGAATTGCGCTCGCTCGACACCTTATCGCTGGTTGGCCTGGACGGTATTACCCGCGCCAGGCTGAGGGGAACGATTGCAAGCTCGGGGGAAGACATCAGCAGCAGTCCGCTATTCGCCGAGCGGGCCAAGCGCCCGGTCGGAAACTATTTCGCCCTCGGCTCGTTGGACGGCGTACCGCGCTTCTTCAGTTACAGGACCTTACGCGATTATCCACTTATGGCTACCGTCGGAACGGCAGAAGCCGACGTCTTGGCCGAGTTTCATCTCCGGCAAACACGCTATTACTGGGGCGCCAGTCTGGCCAGCGCCATCATTACCGGCTTCATGCTATTGCTGCTGTCAGCGCTGGCGGCGCAACGGCGCGCCGCCGAAAAGCTCGGGGCCAACGAGGCGCGTTTTCGCGGTCTGACCGAACTCTCATCCGACTGGTATTGGGAGCAGGATGAGAATTTCCGCTTCACACAGCTATCGGGCGAAGTCACAAACAAGGGCCAATTTACGATCAGCGAAGCCTTGGGCAAGACCCGGTGGGAACTGCCGATTGAACTCGGCGAAGCCGAATGGGCGCAGCACCGCGGGGCGCT
>JBBQZA010000115.1:0-11239 GCA_038208175.1 Burkholderiales bacterium | reverse complement strand
GGCTTTTAGTGAGTTTCTTTGAATTCACTACAAATTGCATGGGGTGCAAGGGGTCGAAGGTTCGAATCCTTTCACACCGACCATTAGTTAAGACAAAGGCCTCCAAGTAGCGATACCCGGAGGCCTTTTTCAATGGTAACCTAGGCCGATCCAAACCGAGATATGAAAATTGCAGCACCGCGACAGTATGGGTGGAAGCTCAATATGACTGATGGTCGGCGATGGCTGGCTTGGGCGACGCTGATTACGTTAACGTTCACTGGCGCGTTTAACGGCTCGGCCCTGTTCATGGGGTTTGGCCGCGACGATGGCGCGAATCTGTTCAATGCCGTGCGCTTGCCTGCGCTGACCTATTTCTTTGACCCGGCCACGCTCAGTGCGGTGAGCGCCAGCGCGCTTGCGCCGTGGAACCTGTTGGTCTACCAAATCAGTGTCGCCCTATTTGGCTTGAACCCGGCTGGGCATCACCTCCACTTACTGGTTATTGTTTGGGCGACAGGATTGGCCACTTTCCTTTTTTTGCGGCTCTGGCTGTCCAATGTGGCTGCATTGTTGGGAGCTTTGCTTTTCCTTTCTGGCAGCCCGGTGGCTTTTATCAGCCACGAGGAAATGTCAGGACATTACCTGTACGGTCTGCTCTTCACCATTGCTGCTGCTGGATTGTTCGTGCGCAGCCTTCGCGGCGGTGGATGGCCGCTGGCGCTGCTATCGGCACTGTTCTATCTCCTGGCTATTGCCTGTAAGGAGGTCTTCGTGCCACTGCCTGTGGCCCTCATTTTCCTACCGGAAGGCGGGTTCCCGCAGAGGCTCAGGCGCAGTTCGGCTCTGGGGTTGATCGTGCTAATTTACGTCGGCTGGCGCTGGCTGGTATTTGGCGGCAGCCTGCTGGGCCCCCGGAGTGTGCCGATCCATGCAACAGACGCGCTGCAGCAACTGGCTTCTATACCCAGTCTGCTTTTCGGGTCCTCCTGGGTCATTGTGACGTTGCTGGTGCTTGCAGGAGTGTTGCGTCGGCGGCTCTCTTCGGCAGAGTTCCTCTTTGTCTTGATGATTTGTGGCATGTTGCTGGTGCCGCTGCTGCCTGTCACCTCGGGCATCGGCATCCGGGTGCCTGACCGATTACTGTATCTGGTCTGGTGGGTCAGTGCTTGCGCTCTGGCTTGGCTGGCGGATCGAGCCTTGGATCTACGACGCGGTCTTCTACTTGCGCTATTCGCTTCGCTGATTGTGGGGCAGTTGCTGGTTTCCATGCCGTGGCGCGCGCAGATCGCCGACCTAAAGCAACGCTGGTCCCAGTGGTATGGCTTCGTGCAGGAAGGTCAGGGACCCAGACACTTGGTCCTGCTTAACGACAATGAATACTTCTGGCAGAAGTACCACATTGACGCCATGCGCATGACGGCCAAACGGCTCGGTCTGGGTTTCAATCGGAGTGGCCAGGTTATCGCGGACATATCCAGCCTGGTTCAGTCCCGTAGCGCAGGGGGGAATAGCTACGTCGCCTTCGACGAAGTCGGGCGTCGCCTGCGACCGCCTCGCAACATGGATGAATTGGACAGCTGGCAAGTAAAGTTGCCACGCGGACGTGATGGGGTATATGTTTTTCCGGCCATGCCAAAGCTTGCCTTCACCGCTGCCGGTGAGGTCCATGGTGCGCAGGCGACGGGTACGTCTGTCGTTATTTCTGGCTGGTTGCCAGCCAGTTCCCTCGATGTGACCGTGCTGGTGCTGGCTCCCTATTCATGCGCTGCCACAGCCTTCAACAAAACGCCCGGCACGGGCAGCGCTACGGTTGCGTTCCGCTTGACGCTAGCGTGCGCGTCGCCGCAAATCGCGCAGCAGGTGGCCGCTCGAGGCTGTCTGGTGTCAAGTAATGGACTGGATTACTTTGTTCCGGGTGGACAGATCAACCCGGACTGCAGTCGGCTATCGCAGCGGTAAATGGTATTTGCTGGCGCCTATCTTTCAGGCCGTGCAAGTCAACTCAGCATACAGGAATGACTGCTTTCAGGAGCGCCAGGCGGTCGTTGCCAAAATACATGTCATCGCCGCGGTAGAAAGTGGGGGAGCCAAACCCGCCGCGTCGTATCACTTCTTCGGTGTTGGCCTTGAGCTGTTGTTTGATGGCGGGCTGTGCAATGCCGGCCATGAATTCATCGCCATTGACGCCGATCTGCTGACAAATCTTCAGCAGCACGGCGTCCTGTGAAATATCTTCCTCGCGTGCCCAGTAGGCCTCGAATACGGCAGTGGCGAATGGAATCAGTTTGCCCTGCGCCTCAAGCCAGATGCAGCCGCGCATCGCCTTGACACTGTTGACCGGAAACACCCTGGGCGGCATGACGATTTTCAGATCGGCCTGGCGTGCCCAATCCTGCAAGTCCTTCAGCATGTAGGCCATCTTGGCCGGTACCGGGTTTTCGCGCATCGCGTAGACACTCGGATTGACGCTGTTGAAAATACCACCGACCAAAATCGGTCGCCAGCTGATCGGCTCATTCAACTCCGCGGACAGCGGTTGGATGTTGTGAAATGCGAGATAGGTCCAGGGGCTGGAGCAATCAAAGAAGAATTCAATCATGGCGGGTTGCCTTCATTTCAGTTTGTGATCGCCGGCCTGCACGCTTTGCGCGGTCTGACCGAACAGTGCCTTGCGTGCTTCATCACTCAAGGTGGCAGCACGTAATTCCCGGGCCAGTTCAAGCCCGCGCGCGACCGCCGGACGCGCGAACAGGGTGTTGTACCAGCGCTGTACGTGGGGAAAGTCCTTCAGGTCTATTTTTTGCGCCGTATGGGTTCTTATCCACGGAAAAATCGCCATGTCCGCAATCGAGTACTCTGGCCCGGCGACAAAGGCGGCGGTCTTTTCCAACTGGATGTTGAGTACGCCGTACAAGCGGTTCACCTCCTTGCCGTAACGCTCGATCGCATACGGCACCTTTTCCGGGGCGTAGAGCAGGAAGTGACCATTCTGGCCGGCCATCGGGCCGAGTCCGCCCATTTGCCACATCAGCCATTGCAGCACCTGCATGCGCCCACGCAAATCGCCCGGCAGAAAAAGTCCGGTCTTTTCCGCCAGGTAGATCAGAATGGCACCGCTCTCGAAGACCGCGAGCGGTTCGCCACCTCCGGTCGGGTCATGGTCGACGATGGCCGGCATCCGGTTATTCGGGCTGATGGCCAGAAAGGCGGGAGCAAATTGCTCGCCCTTGCCGATATTGACCGGCAGCATCCGGTACGGCAGGCCGCACTCCTCCAGCATGATGGAAATCTTCCAGCCGTTCGGTGTCGGCCAGTAGTGCAAGTCAATCATGGGTGCTCCTCGTTCTGAATGCAGGGATGATAATCTCCCACACCCATGACCGACATACTTACTTTAACCATGAACCCCTGCGTCGATATTGCAACTTCGACGCCCGTGATGGAGCCGACGCACAAGGTGCGCTGCGCCGCCGCGCACCAGCACGCTGGTGGGGGCGGTGTCAATGTGGCGCGGGTCGTGCACCGGCTTGGTGGCGACTGCGTCGCGCTCTATCCCGCTGGCGGCGTTACCGGGGAGTTTTTGCAGGAGCTGCTCAATGAAGAGGGCGTGAGCAACATCAGCATTGCCATTGCCGGCGAAACGCGCGAAAGCTTTGCGGTGCGCGAGGTATCAACCGGGCGTGAGTACCGCTTCGTCCTGCCGGGGCCGGAGATGACGCCGCAGGAGTGGCAGACCTGCCTTGACCGGATCATTACCATGCAGCCGCCACCGCGCTACCTGGTGGCCAGCGGCAGATTGCCACCGGGCGTGCCGGACGACTTTTATGCGCGCCTGATCACGCAACTACGCCCGCTCGGGGTCAAGTTCGTTCTGGACAGTTCCGGTGCGGCGCTGGAGGCGGCGCTGGAGCAGGGCGTTTACCTGGTCAAGCCGAGTCTGCGCGAATTGCGACTCCTGTACGGACAGGCGCTGGAAACCGAGGGCGAGTGGCGCCATGCGGCGGAGCAACTGGTGGCGCTCGGCAAGGCGCAGATTGTGGTGCTGTCCCTGGGCGCCGATGGTGCCTTGCTGGTGACCCGTGAAGGCTCCTGCTTTGCGCCACCCTTGCCGATCAATGTGATCAGCAGCATCGGCGCTGGCGACAGTTTTGTCGGCGCCATGGTCTGGGCACTGGCGCGCGGCATGGACGTGCGGGAGGCGTTTCGCTATGGCGTCGCTGCCGCGTCGGCTGCCTTGCTGTCCGAAGGCACCGGCCTGGCGCTGGTCGCCGACGTGAAGCGGCTGCACGATACAGTCAAGCTGGTCTGACGTTCAAGCTAAGCCAACACTTCCATCAGCTCGGTCTCGATCGCAATCTGCGCGCGATTGTGCTGCAGTTCCAGACCTTCGATCAAGAATGTGTCGTCCACCCGTTCGCCTAGCGTCGCAATTTTTGCCAGTTGCAGATTGATTTTGTGTTTCGCCAGCACGCGCGCCACGCTGTAGAGAAGGCCAACCCGGTCACTGGCTGAGATATTGAGCAGCCAGCGCTGGCCTTTCTCATCCGGGCGCAGCGTGACCCTGGGCGTAATCGGAAAACTCCTGACCCGGCGTGACACCCGGCCGCGTCCAGGTGTGGGCAAAGGCCCACCTTTGGCAATGGTGCGACTCAACTCGCTCTCCACCATGCTGGTGAGTTCATGGTAGTGCTCGGGCAGGGCCGAGGTGATGACCTGAAAGGTGTCGAGTGCGTAGCCGTTGTTGGCGGTATGAATGCGCGCATCCAGAATGCTGAAGCCGCCATGGTCAAAATAACCGCAGATGCGGGCAAACAGGTCGCTCTGGTCAGGCGTATAGACCACCACTTGCAGTCCTTCCCCGAGCGATGATTGACGGGCCCGCACAATCGATTTTCCGGCGCCGACATGGCGCGACAGTTGTCGCGTGTGCCAGGCGATGTCGGCCGCATCATGGCGCATGAAATAGCCCACATCCAGCGTATTCCACAAGGCCTTGTGGGCCTCAAAGGGAAGTGCATAAGGCGCCAGCAAGATCAGGGCCTCGCGTTTGCGCGCTTCCACTTCGGCATCCGGATCGGGTGCGCGCCCTCCCAGCGTGCGCAAGGTCATGCGGTAGAGGTCTTCCAGCAACTTGCCTTTCCAGGCATTCCAGACTTTGGGTGAAGTGCCACGCAGGTCTGCCACAGTCAGCAAATAGAGAGCCGTCAGATAGCGCTCGTTGCCGACGCGTTGGGCAAACTCCTGGATGACATTGGGGTCGCTCAGGTCGGACTTCTGCGCCACCCGGCTCATCGTCAGGTGCTCGGTCACCATGAACTCGATCAGCTTGCTGTCGTCCTTGTGAATTGCATGTTGCTTGCAAAAACGCCGTGCTTCGGCAGCACCCAGTTTCGAGTGGTCGCCGCCGCGACCTTTGGCAATGTCGTGAAACAGCGCTGCCACGTACAGCACCCAGGGCTTGTCCCAACCGGAAGCCAGTTGCGAGCAAAACGGATATTCGTGTGCATGTTCGACGATAAAGAAACGGCGCACATTGCGCAGCACCATCAGCACATGTTGATCGACGGTGTAGACATGAAACAGGTCGTGCTGCATCTGGCCGACGATTTTGCGAAACACCCACAGGTAGCGCCCCAGCACCGAGGTTTGGTTCATCAAGCGCATGGCGTGCGTGATGCCGTCATGCTGAAGCAAAATTTTCTTGAAAGTTTCGCGATTCACCGGGTCGTGACGGAACTTGCCGTCCATCAGCTGACGCGCATTGAACAGGGCGCGCAGCGTGCGCGCCGACAGACCCTTTACGCCGACGCTGGTCTGGTAGATCAGAAAGGTCTCCAGAATCGCGTGCGGATCACGCTGGTACAGATCGTCGCTGGCAACCTCGATCATGCCTGCCTTGTCGTAGAAACGCCCGTTGATCGGTCGCGGCACATGGGTCGACGGGTTGAGTCGCTCCTCGATGTTGAGCAGCAGGATCTGATTGAGCTGGGTCACTGCCTTGGCGGCCCAGTAGTAGCGTCGCATCAGCTCCTCGCCCGGCCGGATTTGAGGGCGCTTCGGTAGACGCTCAGCCTGGGGTGAAACAGCGCTGTCAAGCGGCTGTGACAGCGGCTCGTCATGCGGTGCGGCGGTTTTGCCAAAAGCAAAAGTCTGGGCAACGGCGGTTTGCAGATCGAACACCAGCCGGTCTTCACGCCGCTGCGCCAGCAGGTGCAAGCGTGCCCGGATCAGCCTGAGCAGTGCTTCGTTGTGCTTGATCTGCTTCACTTCAAACAAGGTTGCCAGTCCATTTTTGGCCAGCGCGTCCCAGTTATCGCCATAACCGGCCGCTTTGGCAACCCACAGGATCACCTGCAAATCACGCAGTCCGCCGGGTGACTCCTTGCAATTGGGCTCCAGCGCGTAAGGCGTATCTTCAAATTTGCTGTGCCGCTGCTGCAATTCAAGTGTCTTGGCGACAAAGAAAGCCTGCGGGTCGAGCGCCGCAAAAAACTGTTTTTGAAACTCCGCAAATGAAGCGGCGCTTCCGGTGACGAGGCGAGCTTCCAGCAGGGAGGTCTGAATGGTGACGTCACTGGCTGCTTCCTGTTTGCATTCAGCCACCGTGCGCACACTGGAGCCTATCTCCAAGCCGACGTCCCAGCAATTGCCGATAAAGCGTTCGATACAGGCCTTCAGGACTTCATCGTGTTCGGGTGACTCGTCGTCCGGCACCAGCACCAAAACATCCACATCGGAGTAGGGAAATAACTCGCCGCGGCCGAAACCGCCCACCGCCAGCAGTGCAGCGGAAATGGCAAAGCCGGCCTCGCGCCACAACACCTTGAGCGTTGCATCCGCAAGTTGCGAGAGCGCACGCAGGGTGGCACTAACGCCCCGCGTCGAGGAAGTGCCACTCGATGACAGGGACTGCAGCAGTGCCGCTTTCTGAGTCCGGAAGTGACTGCGCAGCGCCGCCAGATCGCTCATCTCAGGTGTCCGCTGGCGCTGTCAGGGCAGGAACAAAGGGCGGCAGCGGTGGGCAACCGCCAGACAGGGTCAAGACTTCAAAACCAGTCTCGGTCACCAGTACCGTGTGCTCCCATTGCGCCGACAGAGAGCGGTCCTTGGTGACGATGGTCCAGCCGTCGCCAAGTTCCTTGATTTCCCGACGACCGGCATTGAGCATGGGCTCAACCGTGATCGTCATGCCCGCTTTCAACTCATCGAGCGTGCCGGGTCGGCCGTAATGCAGCACCTGCGGTTCCTCATGGAAATTGCGGCCAATGCCATGGCCACAAAACTCCCGCACCACGCTCAGGCCGTGGCCTTCGGCAAAGGTCTGAATGGCGTGACCCATGTCGCCCAGATGGGCGCCGGCCCGGACCTTGACGATGCCATGCCACATCGCTTCATGAGTCAACGCGACCAGCCTTCGCGCGGCCAGCGAGACGTCACCCACCATGAACATGCGGCTGGAATCGCCGTGCCAGCCGTCCTTGATGACGGTCACGTCAATGTTGAGGATGTCGCCCTTTTTCAGCGGCTTGTCGTTGGGTATGCCGTGACAGACCTGCTGATTGATCGAGGTGCAGATGGCTTTTGGATAAGGGTTGTGGCCGGATGGCGCGTAGTTCAGCGGCGCAGAGGTGGCACCTTGCACCTGGGTCGTGTAATCGTCGGCCAGCTTATCCAGCGCGTTGGTGGTGATGCCGGGCTTGACGAAAGGGGTCAGGTAGTCCAGCAGTTCAGCCGCCAGGCGGCCCGCAACGCGCATGCCGGCGATGCCTTGCGCATCTTTGTAAGTGATAGTCATGGCTGCGGATTATCCCATTGGGGGCAGTCACTGGCAGGGCCGGCTGGGAGTGAGCAGGTAAAATCAACGGTCATTCCAGTCAGCCCTCCAAACAGGCCATCAAAGTGACCCTGCACATCACCTCTTTCGAGGGCGGCAACGCCCTGAGCAGTTTCCGCATTCAGCAGTTGTTACCCTCTTTGCAAGGCATTCACGACCGGATCTCTGGCATCTCTGCGCGTTTCGTCCATCTGGTGGCCACCGATGCTGCTTTGGATGCGGTATTGGCTGAAAAACTGGGCGCCCTGCTGAACTACGGTGAGCCTTACGCGGGCACTGCCGAGGGGCCGACCATTCTGGTCAGTCCGCGCCTCGGCACGGTCTCGCCCTGGGCTTCCAAGGCCACCGACATTGCCCACAATTGCGGCTTTGCCGTCAAACGTATTGAACGCCTGGTGGAATATCGCCTGAGCCTGAAAAGCAGCCTGCTCTTCAACACCGAGCTGAGCCGGGACCTGCTGCAGCAAGTCGCCACCCGGCTGCACGACCGCATGACCGAGAGTGTGATGTTTGATCGTGCCAGTGCCGATGGCCTGTTCACCGAATTGCCACCGGTGCCCATGGCCCATGTGGATGTTTTGCAAGGTGGCACAGCCGCATTGCAGGTGGCCAACACCGAGTTCGGGCTCGCGTTGGCGGCAGACGAAATCGAGTATCTGGTGCAGGCGTTCACACAGATGCAACGCAACCCAACCGATGTCGAACTGATGATGTTTGCGCAGGCCAACAGCGAGCACTGTCGGCACAAAATTTTCAACGCTGATTTCACGATTGATGGCGTTGCGCAAACGCAGAGCATGTTTGGCATGATTCGCCACACGCACCAGGCCAACCCGCAGCACATGCTGGTGGCCTACTCGGACAACGCTTCGGTGATGGAGGGCACCCAGGTTGAGCGTTTTGTTGCGAAATCGGCCGCAAGCCAAGGTGCAACAAGCGCTTCTTGCTATGAAAAGCATAGCGCAACGAATCACGTCCTGATGAAGGTCGAAACCCACAACCACCCGACTGCCATCTCACCGTTCCCCGGCGCCGCCACTGGCGCCGGTGGCGAGATCCGTGACGAAGGCGCCACCGGGCGTGGCTCCAGACCCAAAGCCGGCTTGACCGGCTTCAGCGTCTCCAAAATTAATTGGGGTCAGACCCCCATTTATGGCAAGCCTGAACATATCGCCAGTCCGCTGCAGATCATGCTCGAAGGCCCGCTTGGCGGTGCTGCTTTCAACAACGAGTTTGGCCGACCAAACCTGCTCGGCTACTTCCGTGAATACGAACAGAGTCTGAACTACTCGGTGGCGACTGCAACAGGTGCAGCGATTCAGAAGCAGGAGCAACGCGGCTACCACAAGCCGATCATGATTGCCGGCGGTCTGGGCGTGATCGACGCCACACAGACCCACAAAATTGAGTTCCCGGCCGGCAGTTTGTTGATCCAGTTGGGCGGCCCTGGCATGCGCATTGGCATGGGGGGCAGTGCCGCCAGTTCCATGGCCACCGGTGCCAACGCGGCTCAGCTTGACTTTGATTCGGTGCAGCGCGGCAATCCCGAGATTCAGCGCCGCGCGCAGGAAGTCATCAACCAGTGCTGGCTGCGGGGGCAGGGCAGCGCTACTCAGAGCGGCAACCCGATTCTGGCGATTCACGATGTGGGCGCCGGCGGTCTCTCCAATGCTTTCCCCGAACTCACCAACGATGCCGGTCGTGGCGCGCGCTTTGATCTGCGCGCCGTGCCGCTGGAAGAGTCCGGCATGGCGCCGAAGGAGATCTGGTGCAACGAGAGCCAGGAGCGCTACGTGCTGGCCATTGCACCCGAGTCGCTGCCGCTGTTCCGGTCACTGTGCGAGCGTGAGCGCTGCCCCTTTGCTGTGGTCGGTGTCGTCACCGAAGAACGACAACTGGTGCTGGCGGAGGGCGATCACGAGTCTCCGGTCGATATGGCGATAGGTGTGTTGCTTGGCAAACCGCCCAAGATGCAGCGCGCTGTCAGCAGCGAACAGCGCAGTTTTGCGCCGGTGGACCTGACGGGCGTGGACTTGCAAAAGGCCGGTATCGACGTGCTGTCCCACCCCACGGTGGCGTCCAAGCGTTTTCTGATCACGATTGGCGACCGGACCGTCGGTGGCCTGACGCACCGCGACCAGATGGTGGGACCCTGGCAGGTGCCGGTGGCCGACTGCGCCGTCACGCTGGCTGACTTCAAGGGCTTTGCCGGTGAAGCCATGAGCATGGGCGAGCGTACGCCGCTGGCCAGCGTCAACGCGCCAGCCTCCGGGCGTATGGCGGTGGCCGAAGCCATCACCAATTTGCTGGCGGCGCCGATCGAGCTCTCACGCGTCAAACTGTCGGCCAACTGGATGGCGGCCTGCGGTGAACCGGGTGAGGACGCGGCACTGTATGCCACGGTCAAAGCGGTCGGTCTGGAACTGTGCCCGGCGCTCGGCATCTCAATCCCGGTCGGCAAGGATTCGCTGTCGATGCGCACGCAATGGCAAGACGGGCAGGGCGCCAGGAAGGTCACCTCGCCGGTGTCGCTGATCGTCAGCGCCTTTGCCACACTTGCTGACGTGCGCAACACGCTGACGCCTCAGCTCAATGCCACCGAAGACACAAGCCTGCTGCTGATCGACCTGGGGCAGGGCCGCAATCGCATGGGCGGCGGCATTCTGGCGCAAACGCTGGGTCAGATGGGCGATACGGTGCCAGACCTGGAACAGCCGCAGGACCTGGTGCATCTGGTCAACGCCGTGAATGCGCTGCGCGCTCAGGGGCTGATTCTGGCCTACCATGATCGCAGCGACGGTGGCCTGTTTGCGACCGTCTGCGAGATGGCATTTGCCGGCCATGTAGGGGTGGCGCTGAACCTTGATTTGCTGGTGACCGAGGGCGACGGCATCAGCGATGGTCGCGCCGACCCTGGCGACAGCAAGAACTGGGCGGCACAGGTCAGTGCGCGGCGCGAGGAACTGAGCCTGAATGCCTTGTTCAATGAAGAGTTGGGAGTCGTGCTGCAGGTGGGTAGCGCAGAGCGCAGCGAGGTGATGCAGGTCTTGCGCGAACACAGTCTGAGCAAGCACAGCCACTTCATCGGCAAGACCCGTCCGCCGGGTGCGGCCCTGAGCGACGGCGTTGGCGAGCTGCAAGTCTGGCGCGATGCCAAGCTGCTGTTCAAGGCGACTCTGCAGGACCTGCATCAGGTCTGGGACAGCACCAGCTGGAAGATTTGCCAGCAACGTGACAACCCGGCCTGTGCCGATGCCGAACACGCGGCGGCCGGCCACCCGTTGGACCCCGGTTTACACTTTAATTTAATGCAAAATCAGACGCTAGCCAGCGTCAAATCTACACTTAATGCTATTGAAAACATAGCAATTCAAACACCCCCGGCCTTCTTGCTGTCACGCCCGAGGGTGGCGGTGCTGCGCG
>JBBQZA010000114.1:0-11247 GCA_038208175.1 Burkholderiales bacterium | reverse complement strand
CCCAACTGGTCTGCTGCCAGGGATTGGGTCCAAAACTGGACGCAGGGGTGCCTGTGACTTTCATGTGTCCACCTTGTCCCAAAGATAATGAAAACCAGGCTTGGTACCAAGCTCTTCGTGCATGCGAAAACTCTGGTTTTTTTCCAGCAACTGCGACACATTGCTGTTCGGATCTTCCAGATCGCCAAAGGCCAGCGCATCTGCAATGCAGGAATTGACACAAGCCGGCGTCGCCGCCGGGTCAACGCCCGGTGTCAAGCCGGCGGCCAGACCGGCGTCAATGCGATCGACGCAGAACGTGCACTTGGTGGCCACCGCCAGACGCGATTCATCGTGCCGTTTGCTTTCGCTTTCGATTGGCGCACCATAGGCAAACGTTGATTTCTGCGTCTTGTAGCGTGCCTGATAGGGACAGGCGACGGCGCAGTAGGAGCAGCCTATGCACAGATCGTAGTCGATGGTGACGATACCATCGGGCCGTTGCTTGGTCGCGGTGGTCGGGCACACCGTCATGCAGGGCGGGTCTTCGCAGTGCTGGCAACCGACCGGAACAAAGACGCGCTTGACGTTCGGGTATTCGCCGAACTCCATGTCGAGTACGCGACGCCACTGCACTTCGGGCGGCGTTGCGTTGGTGTGCTTGCAGGCAGCGGTACAGGTCTGGCAGCCGACGCAGCGGCGCAAGTCGGCGGTCATGGCCCAGCGCGTCATGCCCGCACCCCTGTCTTGTTGAGCGCGATGTTGACACGCACGATGTCGGCACCCGACCCTGTCGCGTCGGTGAGCGAGATTGACATCGTCGCCAGCGTATTCAGGCTGGGCATGCCGAAGTCCTTGGCCATCGGTGTTTCCCAGTGCGCAAACTGGCCGATCAGTAGCAACGTGTCCGGACGTATGCCCTGGCGCACCACGGCGTGTCCACGCACACTGCGCTTGGGCGTGGAGATTTCAATCTCGTCACCATCGGCAATACCGAGCTTCTGCGCCGCACCACTGTTGATCACAACGCCGCGATGGCCGGTGATGTTGTCTGCCACTTCGCGCATCAACTGGATGCCGGCGTTGGCGCCCCAGGCGTACTGCATGCTGCGCGCCGTCAGCAGCCAGAACGGGTAGTCCCTGGCCTGACCACCGGTCTGGCCGATGACCGCCTCCCACAGGGCAGGAAAGTCTTTCCAGACCGGCAGTGCCTGGTATTCCTTGAGTTGCTCGTCCCACCAGTGCATGTCATGTTCGTGCAGGCGCCGCCCGAGTTCGGTACCGACACGCAGCAGTCGCTCCTGGTAGGGTAACTCATAGCGCAGACCCCGCTTGACCATGGTCTGATCCAGGTACCAGGTGCTGCGCAAAAGAGGCTTGGTCGCCAGGCCGTTTTCCTTCCACCAGTCCAGACCATGCGCGCTCGCGCCATCGCTGACCTCGGCACTGGCTGCCCGGCACACCGCGTCCCAGATCTCCTCGCAACTGTGGCGCCGCTGTGTATCCAGGGAGAAATCGCCGTGTGCGCCCTTGAGCGGTACGCTGCCGGCGCCCTTGTTGATAGCCGCAATATAGGGAGCCGTCAGATTCGTTCGCGCTGCCAGTTCGCTGGCAATCTCGGTCATGTCGCGTGCCTCGCCAATGCGCTCGACGACCGGCTGGCGCAGCGCAAAGCCGTTGACTTCCCAGTACTGTTCCTGGTACTTGGTGCCGCCAATGCGCATCAGTTGCAGGCTTTCCAGATCGGTGGCATCGGGTAACAGGATGTCGGCAAAATGGTTGGTCTCATCGCGCGTGTAGGCAAAGGCAACGCTGAAGGGGAAGCGTGCCATTTTTTCCGCCAGTTCGGCCGTGTCCCAATACGAAATGGCCGGATTGGTGCGGTACAGGAACCACACTTCGGGCAGCGTCACGCGCGGCAGTCCCTTGGGGGTCTCATCCAGGAACAGCCAGGAAAAGTGGGTCGGACCGAGCGCCTGACTCCAGGGTCCGTCCGCCGCCAGCGGCACCATGGAGCGGTAGGCGTTACGGATGTTCGGGCTCGGTGACCAAGTTGCCTTGTCGGTCGGATTGAGCGGGAAGTGCATGAAGCCGTCGGGTCCGGCTTTCACGCTCTCGTGGCGCTGTGACATTGGCCGCGCCAGCCGGATCGTGGTGCCCAGGGTTCCACCCGGGACTTCCAGCGCGCCAACCAGCGTGGCCAGCAGGGTGCGTGCCCAGCAGCACTCGAAACCACCCCAGCCGTTGTTGACGGTCTTGCCCAGGGTGACCGCCACCGGCCGGTAGGGCATGGTAATGCCATCGATCTCAATCGTCTGCCCCACGCAAGCGTGGTCCATGAACTCGTTGGCGATACGCCGGATATGGGCTGCCGGCACGTCGCAAACCGTTTGCGCCCATTCCGGCGAGTAGGGTCGCATGTGTTCCACCAGACGCGTGAACGAGGTGCTGCCCGCCAACAGGCCATCGGCCAGCACTTCGTCGTCGGCACCGACCTCGATCGCGTCCGCCTCAAAACTCCCCTCAATCGCTTCTCGCAGGTGCTGGCTGTCGTGCGGGCGGGCGCTGGCGCTGGCGAGGTCCCAGAGCAGCGGCTTGCGGCTGGCGCGATCGCGCAGGTAGTAGCCGTGCGGACCCACCAGATAGGGCGAGGCGGTCCGCGCCGCCAGAAAAGCCAGATCCAGGCGCTCCCGCGCCACCTCGTGCAAGAGCACATGGATCAGTGCGTACAGAAAGGCGGCATCGGTCTTGGGCTTGATGGGTACCCACTCGGCCGAGCAGGCGCCAGTGACCGACAGATGGGGCTCCACCTGGACCCGCTTCATGCCGCGCACCCGGGCCTTGGCGTGGCGTGCCACGCCGATCACACCGCCTGAGGCTTCGATGTTGGAGCCGCACGAAATCAGATAATTGCACAGAGGCGTGTCGGGTGTGACGATGAAGGCGCGGTGCCAGAACTCGCCGTACAGGTGCTCGGAGTGGTAGCACTTGACGCCCTGACCGGAGCCAAACCCCATATCAACCGGGCCCCAGGCCGACAGAAAGGCCGGCAGCGTCCCCATGTAGGACTGCGGCGTACCGGCGCCACCAAAACTGGCTGCCACGCGTGGATAGCCGGAGGCGTCAAGGATGCCTCTAGCGCGCACAGCGTTCAGCTTGTCGGCGATCAGCGTGAAAGCTTCCTCCCAGCTGATGGGCACAAAACCCGGGTCCTGGTCACGGCCCTTCTTCGGGTTGCTGCGCTTCATCGGGGTCAGAATCCGATGCGGGTTGTAGGTTTTTTGCAGCAGGCCATAGGCCTTGACACAGACCTTACCACCGCCAGGATGAATCTCCGACGCGCAGAAGTTGGGCTCCACTTCGGTTGCCACGCCCTGCTCCACTTTGACCGTCAGCAGGTCAGGGCCGGCCACGCACTGGTAGCAATAGGTTGGGACTTTGCGCACGTCCGTGGCTTCAGTCTTCATCGGGATTTTGTCTCCGTTATGTAGGGTCTCAAGGCCCGGTTGATTTCATTTTACATATTCTTGCATTTGCATGCAATAATTGCCCAAGGCAGAAAATGATGAGTAAAAAAGTGTACCCAAGCATTGACCCTGTGAGCATCCGGCCGGTGCGACGCGCTGACCTGAATGCGGTGATTGAAATTGATTCCATGGTGACGGGGATCGAGAAACGGGATTACTGGAATTCACTGTATCGACGCTACGCGGACGCTGTCGCCACCGGCCAGCATTTCCTGGTCGCCACATCAGAAAACAAAGTGATCGGCTTTGTCATCGGCGAGGTGCGTGACTGGGAATTTGGCTCACCACCGTGCGGCTGGGTTTTCGCCATCGACGTCAGGCCCGACGCCCGGTTGGCCGGCACGGCAACACAGCTGTTGCACGCCATTTGCGACGGTTTCAGACGGGCCGGTGTGAGCAAGGTGCGCACCATGCTGTCCCGCGACAACACCTTGATTCTTTCCTTTTTTCGCAGCCAGGGCATGATGATAGGTCCCTTCATTCCGCTCGAGATGGATCTGGAGCCATGAAACTACAGCAAAACACACGCCTGGCGCTTTTCAGTCTGCTCGAATTTGCCGCCGATCCCGAGCGCCAGATAGCTGCAGCCGAAATCGCGCAGAAATACGCGGTGTCTTCACACCACCTGGCCAAGGTCCTTGCAGAGTTGTCGCGCGTTGGCATGGTTCAATCGGTACGAGGTGTCGGTGGCGGCTACCGCTTTGTCGGCAATGCGCGCCGACTGACGTTGATGGATGTGATCTCGCGCTTTGAAGATGTACTGCCATCCGAGAGCAGCCAGCGTGAAGTGACGCCGGTCGGACGCGCTTTGGCATCGGTCCTGTCCGAAATTGACGAGATCGCCAAGGCGTCCATGAGTTCGATCACGCTGGCCACCATGCTGCGCATCATCGAACGCCAGCAGGCGGCCTTGGAGCCGGTCGCTCCGAGCAGGAAAAAATGAAGCGCCACGCGTTGAAGCTCAGCTGTTGAGTGAGCGCAGCTTGAATCTCTGAATCTTGCCGGTTGCGGTTTTCGGCAATTCATCTATGAACTCGATCCAGCGTGGGTACTTGTAGGGCGCCAGTTTGACCTTGACATGCTGCTGCAATTCGCTGGCCAACGCATCGCTTCCTTTGAGGCCGGCCTTGAGCACGACAAAGGCTTGCGGCTTGACCAGACGGGCCTCGTCCTGGCGACCGATCACCGCCGCTTCGAGCACGGCCGGATGCGTGATCAGTGCCGACTCCACTTCGATCGGCGACACATAGACGCCACCGACCTTGAGCATGTCGTCGCTGCGTCCGGCGTAGGTGTAGTAGCCATCGGCGTCGACCGAGTACTTGTCGCCACTGCGCGTCCAGGGACCCAGAAAAGTATTGCGGCTCTTTTCCCGGTTGTTCCAGTAGCACATCGCCGCGGTTGGGCCATTCACCTGCAACTCGCCCACTTCACCCAATGGAACCGGCTGTCCGTGGTCATCCAGAATGCGCAATTCGTAGCCGGGAATCGGTACGCCGGTGGTGCCGTAACGCACCTGGCCCGGGCGGTTGCTCAGGAACACGTGCAACATCTCGGTGGAACCGATGCCATCCAGAATTTCAACGCCGAAATGCTCGGTCCAACGCTTGCCAATGTCGGCCGGCAAGGCCTCGCCGGCCGAAGTGCACAAACGCATGCGCAACTCCCCCTTGGCCGGCAGCGCGGGGCTCGCCAGCAAGGACGCAAACAGCGTCGGAATGCCATAGAAGATAGTGGGTTGATGGTTGCGCAGGCGTTTGAATACCGCCTCCGGAATCGCGCGCTCGGTCATCAGCAAGGCGGTCGCGCCAATGGCCATTGGAAAGGTCAGGCCGTTGCCCAGTCCATAAGCAAAAAACAGCTTGGCGGCGGAGAAAACCAGATCGTCTTCACGCAGGCCAAAAATGGGACGGGCAAAAAGTTCAGCCGTGTTGATCAGGCTCGAATGAACATGCACAGTGCCTTTGGGTGCTCCGGTGGAGCCGGATGAATAGAGCCAGAAGCAGGCGTCGTCGGGCGAGGTCTGAGCCGCTTCAAATTGATCACTGGCCGCTGACACCAGGGCGGAAAAACTGAGCCGCTCGACCTTTGACGCGCCAACCATCTCGCCCGAGACCACCACATGCCGCAACGCAGCAATCTTGCCCATCAGGGGTTCGAGCTTGGGCCACAGCAGGTCCGACACCAGCAGCGCGTGGGCCCGGCTGTCGCGCAGCATGTATTCGTAATCGTCAGTTGTCAGCAGGGTGTTGACGGCCACCGGCACCACGCCCGCCAGGATGCAGCCCAGGAACGCCACCGGCCAATCGATGGTGTCGACCATGCACAGCAGCACGCGCTGCTCCGGCTGCACACCGAGCGTGGTGATGGCGTTGGCAAAACGATTGACGCGTTGGGCCAGTTCACCATAGGTGTAGCTGCCGACGTCGTCGATGAAGGCATTCTTGTTGGCGCGCCCGGCGCGCAGATTGCGCTCTATCAGGTCGAAAGCCGCGTTGTACTGACGCGGGAAGTTGACTCTCGGCGCTTTGGCGCTGCGATCGACGCTGCTCAGCTCAGGCATGGTGATCCCTCTCAATCAGTTGAGGACAGAGCTGGCTCGCTTCGCGTAGCTGCGGTCTGTCCCGCAAGGTTTCAGACTCTTCGGCCTGCGTCGCTGCCGCGCGTTTTTTCAGGGTAGCCCAACCGTCATCGATTTCGGCTTGCAGCATATCGATTTCGGCCGCTGCCATATTACGGTAACGGCGTTGCAGCCCGAGGTAATCGGCAACCGGTCGGGTCTTGCTGCTGTGATTGAGCCGGTAGCGATGGCCGTCTTCAATTTCATACAAAGGAAAGGCAGCCGACTCAACCGCGTAACGTGCTGTCATCAAGCCGGCGTCGTCCGCCACCCCCCAACCGTCCATGCACGGAATCAGCAGCGTGATGATGCGGGTGCCCTGCATTTTCTTTGCCTTCTCAACCTTGTAAAGCAGGTCCGGCAGATGACCGGCACTGGCGGTGGCGACATAGGGAACGCGGTGCGCTGCCATGATTTCCGTCAGGTTCTTTTTGCGCGAGGTCTTGCCCGCCGGGGTCGATCCAGTGCGCGCGAAGTGCGGCGTCGACGACGACTTCTGGGCGCCGGTGTTCATGTAGCCTTCGTTGTCGAGGCAGAAATAGATGAAGTCCTCGTTGCGCTCGGCGGCCGAAGACAGGCACTGAAAACCGATGTCGTAGGTGCCGCCGTCGCCAGCCAGCACAATCACCTGCGTATCACGTTTGCCCTGCGCGTCGAGTGCGCGGCGCAAGCCACTGGCAGCCGCCGCGCTGGACTCTAGCGTCGGCTGGTAAACCGGGATGCGCAGTGAACTGTAGGGCTGCGGTCCGGCGATGATGGCCATGCAGGAGGGCGGAATAACAGCCATCGTGTTGGGGCCCATCGCCGTCAGGATATGGCGTACCGACAGCGCGTCTATGCAACCCGGGCAGGCCGCATGCCCCGAGCACAGCATCGGATCTTGCGTGGCTTGTTCAATTCTGATCATGCGGTTTACCTCACCCACTGTGAATCGCTCACGGCTTCGCGTTGCAGCGCCTGATTGACGAATTCGACTATTCTGTCGGGCGAAACGTTGACGCCGCCGACGCCGGCCAGCAGGCCGTGGATGCGTGGCGTGACGGCGCTTCCATAGAGGGCGGCGCGCAGTTCCTGGTGCAGCACACCGCCGTGGCCGGGCGAGTAATTGCGATCGAGCACGACGACCTCGTCAATCCCTGTCAAGGCCTCGCGCAGCCCCACCGTGGGCAGGGGCCTGAAGAGGCGTACCTTGACCAGCCCAACGGCTTGCCCAGCCTCGCGCAGCGCGTCCACCGCATCGCGCGCCGTGCCGCACATGCTGCCCATCGTGACAATCGCCGTGCGTGCACCGTCGCAGCGGTAGCGTTCGATCACGCCATGGCTGCGCTGGGTCAATTGCGCCCACTCGTGATCGGCCTGCGCCGCCAGCAGCGGCACCCGCGCCATCGCTTCACTGAGGTCCTGACGGTGCCGGTAATACATGTCCTGAGTCGCCACATTGCCCCAGGACTCCACGTTGGCGGTGTCGAGTCGGTGCGGTGGGTCAAACGCTGGCAGATAGCGATCCACCAGATCCTGCGCCGGCACCAGCACCGGCTCCAGCGAGTGCGAGACATAGAAGGCATCCAGATTCACCATCGTCGGCAGCAGCACCTGCTCGGCCACCCTGAAAGCCTGGATCACAGTGTCGAGCGCTTCCTGCGCACTTTCGACGTAGTACTGAATCCAGCCGGTGTCGCGCTGCGACAGGCTGTCGGTCTGATCCGGCCAGAAAGCCCAGGGCGAAGCCACCGTGCGGTTGACATTGACCATCACGATCGGAGCCCGTGCACCGCTGGCGTAGTGCAGCAATTCGTGCATCAGCAGCAGTCCCTGCGAGGCGGTCGCGGTAAAGACACGGGTACCGACCAGTGAGGCTGGAATGCAGGCCGACATCACCGAATGCTCCGACTCCGGCGTGATGATCTCGGCACTGAAGCTGCCCTCAGCCTGGAACTCGGTCAGTTGTTCCATGATGGGCGTTTGCGGCGTGATCGGATAGACCGGAACCACCTGGGGTCGCGCCAGACGGGCGCCCCAGGCCACTGCCTGGTTGCCGGTCAGCAGCATGGCTTGTTGCGGGGCACTCATCGCAGTTCCTCCTGCATCTTCATGGAGCCGGTCGGACATTCCTTGACGCAGACACCACAACCCTTGCAGTAATCGGTCAACACCGTGTAGCCGCCTGCCACGCGTTTCACCGCCATGTCGGGGCAGTAGACCACGCAGTTGTCGCAAAAAATGCAGGTGCCACAGGAGAAGCAACGTTCGGTCTCAGCCAGCGCCTGCTCGAATTCCAGGCCCAGTTGCACCTCGGCGTCGCGCGACAGGCGTTCACGGATATCGAGCAGTCCGGTCTGGGCCCGTTCACGCTGGGGGTGATAGAAGGTGCTGATGGCTGCCAGCGGCACCAATGGCTCGGTCCACGCGGGAGTCGTCTGGCTGCTGCCGGTCTGTCGCAGTTGCAACTCGCGCGCAATGGCGTGCGCGGCGCGCTGGCCCATGCCGACGGCTTCGGTGACGAAACGCGCCATGCTCGCCATATCGCCGCCGGCATAGACGCCGGCCTGGCTGGTAGCGAGTTGCTGGTCGGTTTGCAGCAGCCCGCCCACTGTGCTGAAGCCCTCGCCCAGCATGGAGAAATCGGGATCCTGACCGATCGAGGTGACGATGGCGTCGGCACCGAATGAAAAGCTGCTGCCCACCACCGGACTCACAGTGAATTGCCCGCGCTGACCGCCTGCAACAAATACCACCTTGCTGCATGTCACAGACAGACCGCTGCTGCCAGCCTCAACCACCGAGTCGAGCCGGGCGCCGTCCAGCAACTTGATGCCCTCCTCCAGCGCTTCATGCACTTCTTCTGCCTGGGCCGGCATTTGAGCGCGCTGCTCCAGCGCCAGCAGGGTCACCTCGTGCCCCAGACGGCGCGCGCTGCGTGCCGCGTCCAGTGCAGCGCTACCGCCACCGATCACCAGCAGCCGCTGGCCCAGCGTCACAGGTTTGCCGGCATTCGCCGCGGCCAGGAAAGCGGCGCCGTCGCAAACCCATGGTTTGGCGTAGTCCAGCGTCGGCAAGCGCTTGTTGCGCGCCGCACCCATTGCCAGATAGGTCGCATCGTGCTGCTGAACCAATTGTTTGAGATCGTCGGCGTTGGCGATCCGATGATGGCAATGCACTGTGACGCCCATCGCCACGATGCGGGCAATTTCACCATCGAGCACGTCGCGCGCCAGCCGGTAGGCGGGAATGCCGTAACGCATCAGACCACCGAGCTCATCCTGCGCTTCATAGATCGTGACGGCATAGCCCCTGCGGCGCAACTGAAACGCAGCCGACAGTCCGGAAGGGCCGCCACCGACAATCGCAACATGCCCCCCTTGTTCTGCGGTAACGTCAAAATTCCAGCCCTGCGCCAGCGCCTGATCGCCGACGAATCGCTCCAGCTTGCAGATCGAGAGCGCCTCGTCGTAGCCAGCGCGATTGCAGGCTGTTTCACACGGGTGGTGGCAGATGCGTCCGGCAATCGACGGGAACGGGTTGTGGCGTGCCAGAACTTCCCAGGCGCCATGGAAATCACGTTCCCGTGCCAAACCGATCCACTCGGCGATATCACCATTCACCGGACAGGCGCCGTGACAGGGCGCTGGCGCCTTAATGTGCGTGGCCAGCGATGCACGCCAGGTGCCGGTCATGATGGCTGTGGTGCTGCCGGTGGTCCAGGTGCTGGGAATCGGCGCGCTCATGCCACACTCCCCATCAGTTGCCGCTCGGCCGAGCGGTAACCTTCCACGCAGGCGGCGACATTCTCGTCATGCTGCTTGGGCGCGTTGTCGACCAGCGTCTGCGTCAGGATCGACAGCTCCGGCGCCTCGATGACACGGGCCAAGGCTCCCAACAGCACAGAATTCACAATGCGGCCCAGACCGTTCTGGCGCGCAATCGTCAGCGCGTCGATCGGGATCACGCGCTTGCCCGGCAAAAGTTGGGCAAATTCGGCTGCGCTGCGCGCCGAGTTCACCACGATCAAGGTATCGGCATTCGCGCTGGAAAGCAGCCGGCCTTCGAGCAGACTCGCATCGAAACACAATATGGCGTCGGCGCGCTCGATGTCGCAGCGCACCCGCACCGGACGCTGATCGACCCGAATGTAGGAATTGACCGGTGTGCCGCGGCGCGCTCCGCCATAGCTGGCAAAGCATTGCACGTGCAGGCCCTGCGCATGAAACGCACTCGCCAGCAGATTGCCGGCGGTCTGAGCACCCTGGCCGCCACGGCCCTGGATGATGATCTCAAGCACCTTGTCGTCTCCTTATTGATCGCTGCCAGCGTTGAACGCTTAACAGACTTCTCTATTGTTATGTTTCCCGTAGGGATATGTCCGGGGTCGAATTTAGGCGCTTTGGGATCATTTGCCTAATTGAATTTTTAAATCCGCTACATTCACCAGACAGATAGTTGGAGCTTGCGCCCATGAATTTCAGACAACTTGACCTGAACCTGCTGCGCGTCCTGTGCGCGATTTATCGCTTCGGATCGGTCACCGAGGCGGGACGCCAGCTGGCCCTGTCGCAGCCCGCTACCAGCAATGCACTGGCGCGTCTGCGCACTCTGTTTGAAGACCCCCTGTTTGTGCGTTCGCCACGCGGCCTGCACCCGACGCGCAAGGCGCAGCGAATCGTCCCCGCGCTGATCGAGCAGCTGCACTTGCTGGAAAACACCGTCACCAGCACGGAGGAGTTCGAGCCGGCCAGCAGCCATGCGCATTGGCGCCTGTCGCTGTCGGACCTGGGCGAAATGATGTTTTTACCGCCACTGGCCCAGGCGCTGCGCAAGCACTCGCCAGGCAGCCATATCTCCAATCTATCGGTCGCCGCAAACGAGGTCACTGCGGCTCTGGATGCACATGAAGTCGATCTGGCAATCGGCATCCTGAGCAGCAGCCGCAACTCGATTGCCAGCGAGCTGCTGTTTCAGGAAAACTTTGTCGCCATCACGTCGAAAAAGTGGCGTCCACCCAGATGGCGCAGCGGCAGCAGCCTGAACACCGGTCAGCTTGCGGCCGCCTCACTGGCCGTGGCGTCGCCGGCCGCCACTTACCATGGCAGCGTCGACCTGATGTTGGCCGAACTCAAGCTCATT
>JBBQZA010000113.1:0-11285 GCA_038208175.1 Burkholderiales bacterium | reverse complement strand
GACGTCCGGATGTGCGCCGTGCCGGCCCATGCGGACACGGTCTCCCAGCACGGCGCCGCCGCTGATTGGGCTCGACGGATCGACGGCAACGACGCCGATGCGCTTGCCGCGGGCCAGCAGTTCGCCCAGCATTGCGTGGATCAGCGTCGACTTGCCGGCACCCGGCGCGCCGGTGATGCCGATCACGTGGGCTCGGCCCAAGTGCGGCGCCAGCGCCGCCGCCATGGCGGCGGCGTCAACGCTGCCATGTTCGATGCGACTGATGCTGCGCGCGATGGCGCGGCGCTCACCCGCCAGCAGCGAAGCCGAGATCATTCAGACCATCGCCTGGACATGGCCAAAGCCCATTTCCCGCCTGAGCGTGTGGCAAATCTCGCCATGCGTACAACCGGCCTGCGCCGCCTCGACGACACGGCCAAAGACGTTGTCCTGCAGGTCGTTGGCCGAGCGCGCCAATGCATCGAGCGCCTGTTGCACATCGCTTTGCGAGCGTTGCGCCTTGAAAGCCTTGAACTCGTCGATCAGCGCCTGCATGCTGCCGCGCTCCGGCCGTGCATTGACCGGTCTGGCGCTGCTGTCCTCGGCGACCTGGTAGGCATTGACGCCGACCACAGTCTGCTTGCCCGAGTCAATTTGCTGCTGGAATTTCCGAGCTGACTCACCAATCATGCCCTGCACCAGACCGGTCTCTACCGCGCGGTACATGCCGCCAGCCCGCTCTACGATCTTCATGACACGCTCGATCTCGGCCTGCATCTGGTCGGTCAGCGTCTCGACGTAGTAACTGCCACCCAGCGGATCGATGACGTCGGTCATGTGCGCTTCCTCGCGCAGTACGTTCTGCGTCGCGATCGCGATGCGCGCACCGAACTCGCTCGGCACCGACAACGCCTCGTCGTAGGCGTCGGTGTGCAGCGACTGCAAGCCGCCGAATATGCCGGCCATGGCCTGCACCGTGACGCGCGAAATATTGTTGAGCGGCTGCTGGCGTGTCAGATCGACGCCCGATGTCTGGGCGTGGAACTTGAAGCGCCACGAGCGCGGGTCCTTGGCGCCGAGTTCTTCCTTCGTGATGCGGGCCCAGATGCGCCGTGCCGCACGGAACTTGGCGATCTCCTCGAAAAAACTGATCGAGACATCGAAGAAGAACGTGAAGCGCGGCAGAAAGTCGTCCGGATCCATGCCGCGCGCGATGCAGTCCCTGGCGTTCTGTATCGCCGTTGATAGCGTGAACGCGACCGATTCAGCCGGCGTTGCGCCGGCCTGCTGCGTATGCTGGCCGACCACCGACATTGGGTTCCATCTTGGCAGGTAACGGTTGCAGAACTCGATATGGTCCGTGAGAATGCGCCGTGCGCCGGGCAGCGCGATGCGAAAGAACATGTGGTTGGCAACGTAGTGGCTCAGGTAGTCGCTCTGGTTCGAGGTGCCGCTGATCAGTTTCCAGTCGGTGCCGCGTCGGCGCGCCGCAGCCAGCATGAAGGCCAGCAGCGTGAACGGCGAGGGATCGTTCTGGGCGCACGAGATCCTGGCCAGATCGACCCCCTGCAAGGCGCGGTCCATGTGCTCGGTGGTGTTGATCACGGTGCCGCAGGTTCCCAGCAGTTCGATGTGCGACTCATCCATGTCGTAGCCGCGAAATACCGAGTTGCAGGGAATCAGCGATACCGCGGTGGCGCCCTGCGCCAGCACCCCCGTCAAGCGTTCGTTGTATTCGGCGGGCGTTCCCAGGCCGGTCAGTTGGCGCTGGCTCCAGGTGCGACCTCGGTGCATCGTCGGGTAGATGCCGCGCGTGTACGGTGCCTGTCCGGGCAGGCCGAGGCCGAGGCCGGCGCCGCGTTCGGCGCTGTTCCAGTCGCGTTCGGTGTAAAGAGGCTTGACGGAGATGCCGGAGCGATTCACAACATTCCTGTCGACACCGATGCTGGCCTGGTACTCCTGTTGCCACGCCTCAAAGGGATCGGCGCCGGACAACAACTTGCTATCGATTGCGTTATTCATGTCGGATTCTCCAGTCTTCAACGGTGCTCAGGCGGCAACGCGGCGCGAGCGCACCAGCAGCGTGAGTTCGCGCACGTAGTCGGCAATCTCGCTCATCAAACTGCCCGGGTGAAAGACGCGCGCCACGCCGGCAGCGAGCAGCGTCCTTTCATCGTCGTCCGGAACAATGCCGCCGACGATGACACCGACGTCGGCCAGGCCCGCGGCGCGCAACGCGTCCATCAGCTTGGGCACGATCAGATGATCGGTTGCCAGCGACGAAATGCCGATCACGTCGACATCTTCCTCGGTGGCGAGCTTCACGACGGTGTGGATTTCCTGCCACGGTGGTGTGTAAATGACCTCCATGCCGGCGTCGCGCAATCCGGCTGCCACGACGCGGCTGCCGCGGTCGTGACCATCGAAGCCGATTTTCGTGACGAGCACTTTGGGAATGACGGGCTGCTTCATGATGTCTTCTCCTGACCCTGGCGCAGCAGGGCAACAAATTTGTGCGCAATAACGCGCGGTTTAAACTGCCCATTCGGGCGATACCAGGTCTGTGACCAGTTCAGGGCGCCCACCAGCATCAGGCGCAGCGCACGCCGGTCGGTTCCGTGTCTCAAAGGCAAGGCCTTGATCAAGTCGACAAACAGTGCTTCGTAGCGATTGCGCAAGTCAATCAGGCCCGGATGCACCACCGCCACATCGGCAGGGCGTACCCTGATTACTACCTGGGCGTAGTCGTCGTCGCGCAGAATAGCTTCGAGATGAGCCACGCAGGCTGCCTCCAGCCGGTCCCAGGGGTTGGTCTGCTTGCCGACTGCGGACTGCACGGCATTCGAGATCTGCTCGACACCCTTGAGATACACCGCCGAGAGAAGATCCTCTTTGGTTGCGAAATGGCAATACAGCGAGCCCGGCAACATACCGACCGCACGCGCAATATCGCGCACCGAAGTCCCTTCAAAGCCCCGGCTGCGAAACAAGCGTGCCGCCTCATCGAGCACGCGGGGGAGACGGCTGTCGGCGTGCGATATGCGGAGGGCGATCATTTTTAGTGTACTGCTTTTTGAAAAGTATACCAAACAAGCGTTTGCTTAGTGAAGTTGACAAGGGTGACCCGCGATTCCGGGTTCAACGTTCCCGGAAGAGATCGCGAGCGACGATTTCCTTCATGATCTCGGTCGCTCCACCGTAGATGCGCTGAACACGTGCATCGGCCCAGGCGCGGGCGATCGGGTACTCGCGCATGTAGCCGTAGCCACCAAACAACTGGAGGCAGTTATCGAGCACCGAAAACTGCATCTCGGTGGTCCAGAACTTGGCGATCGAGGCGGTGGCCGTGTCCAGTTCACCGGCCAGGTGGCGCCGCAGACAATCGTCGAGAAAACTGCGCGCGACCTGCGTGTTGGCGTGGGCTTCCACCAGCCGGTGCCTGACCGTCTGCTTGTCCGCCAGGCTGGCGCCGAAAGCCTGTCGCTGCATGACGTGTTCGCGCGTCCACGAAACGGCCGCTTCCATCGCCGCCACGGCGCTGATCGCCACCAACAAACGCTCCTGCGGCAGTTCTCTCATCATCAGGCGAAAGCCATTGCCCTCTTCACCCAGCAGGTGGTCCAGCGGCACCCGCACATCGGTAAAGAACAGCTCCGACGTATCCTGCGCGTGCATGCCCAGTTTTTCCAGGCGCCGTCCGCGACTGAAGCCCGGTCGATCACCTTCAACCAGCAGCAGACTGACGCCGTGGGCCCCCAGCTTGGGATCGGTCTTGACTGCCAGGACAACCAAGTCGGCAATTTGCCCATTGGAGATGAAAATCTTTTGTCCGTTGACGAGCCAGTTGTCCGCCTCGCGCTCGGCGCGCGTGCGCAGGGCGGCCAGGTCACTGCCCGCGCCCGGCTCGGTCATGCCGATGGCGCCAATGATTTCGCCGCGTACCATGCCGGGCAGCCACTTCTGCCGCTGGGCTTCTGTGCCGTGATGCAGCAGGTAAGGCGCAACGATGTCGGAATGAAGATAGAACAGCGGCCCGGTTGCGCCGGCCCGGGCCATCTCTTCGACCACGATGGCGCTGTAGCTGAAATCAGCGCCCGCGCCGCCATACTGCTCGGGCACCGTCATGCACAGCAGGCCGAGCTCACCGGCGCGCTGCCACAAGGACCGTGGCACCTGCCCATCGAGTTCCCACTGGGCATGGTGCGGTGTGATTTCTTCCGCGATGAAGCGTCGCACCGTGTCTCTGAAGGACAGATGGTCGGCGCTGTTCAAGGGTGCCGTGGGCGCGTAAAGGTCTGTCATGAGATCTCCTGGCTCAAAAGTTTTTTGCCGTAAAGGGATTCAATTACTTCGGCGTACTTTTCGGCAATGCTGGTCCGCTTGACCTTCATCGTGGCGGTCACTTCGCCGTCGTCGTGGTCAAGCTCCTTGGTCAGCAGGTAGAACTTGCGCACCTGCTGCACTTGCGGCATGCGGGCATTGACGCGGTCAACCTCGGCCTGTATCAGTTCCAGCACGCGGGCGTGTTCGGCCAGACTGCGAAAGTGGGTGTAGGCCAGACCCTGTTCCTCGGCCCATTTGCCTACCGTCTCGAAATCGATCTGCAGCAGCGCCGATACAAAAGGTCGGCGGTCGGCGATGATGACAGCTTCCTTGACATAGGGGCTGAACTTGAGCGCGTTCTCGATTTCGCTGGGCGTGATGTTTTTGCCGCCGGACGTGATCATGATGTCCTTCTTGCGGTCGACGATGCGAATCTCGTCGCCCACGGCAACTGCAATGTCGCCGGTGTGCAACCAGCCTTCGTCATCAATGGCCTCGCGCGTCGCCGCGGCATTGCGGTAATACCCTTTGAAGACCAGGGCGCCACGCACCAGCAGCTCGCCATCGTCGGCGATGCGTAGCTCGACCCCCGGAATCGGTGCGCCGACGCTGCCCAGGGGCGAAGCCTCGGAGCGCTGCACAGTCACGACGCCGGCCGTTTCCGTCATGCCGTAGCCCTCGCGGATCGGCACGCCAAGCGTGCGAAAGAAGCGCAGCATCTCGGGAGAAATCGGTGCAGCACCTGACAGTGCGAGTCGACATTTTCGAAGCCCGATGTAATTGTTGAGCGCGCGCAGCATGACCCAATACCAGAAGGTATGTGTCAGACGCTGGCGCCGGGACCATTGCGATCTTGGCATGCTGGAAAATGGCAGTGTCGCCGCCATGGCGCGCTCATAGAGGCGACGTCGCATGCCGCCAGCCTCGCGGATCTTGATCTCGATCGAGGCGTGCAGCTTCTCCCAGATGCGCGGCACACCCAGAAATAGCGTAGGGGCCACTTCGCGCAGGTCGCTCTGGACCGTGCGCAGACTTTCGGCAAAGTTGACCACGGCGCCCGAGCGCATCGGCAGGCAGACGGTATAGATCTGTTCAGCTACGTGGCACAGCGGCAGGTAGGACACGGTGGAATCGGCGGGTGTGCACTGGTAAATGGCGTCGGTGCCGGCCGCCATCGCCGTGATGTTGCCGTAGCTGATCATGGCTGCCTTGGGTCGACCGGTCGAGCCGCTGGTAAAGATCATCAACGCAATGTCGTCCATGGACTGCCGTTGCAGCCGCTCCTCAAGCACGCCCGGGCGTTCATGTTCCGACGCTGCACCGAGCGCGACAACGGCCTCAAACGTCAGCAGATTGTCAACGCTGTAGTGGCGCACGCCGCGCGGATCAATCAGCACCAGATGGGTCAAACTTGGCAAACGGTCACGGACCTCCAGCACCTTGTCGAGCTGCTCCTGGTCTTCGCAGACCACCACGCTGGCGTCGGAAGCCGCGAGCAGGTACGCGATCTCGGCCGCCGGTGACGTCGGATAGATGCCAACGGCAACCACACCGAGCAGGTTGCATCCAAGCTGGGCGAAGACCCATTCCTTGCGGTTCTCACAAATGATCGCGCAATGTCCCTTTTCGGGCAGTCCGAGCTTGACAAGACCCAGACCGAAGCAGCGCGCCTGTTGTTCGTACTGCGACCAGGACACTGGCTCCCAGATGCCGTAGTCTTTCTGCCGCAGCGCCACCTCATGCGGACGCTCCCTGGCCCAATGGCGCAACTGCTGCGGCAAGGTCAGTGCGCCGATGTCCCCTGGCATCGTCACGACAGCCACCTCTTGCGCCGCTTGTAGTGTTTGACGTTTCGGAAGCTTGCAACTTCTGACGCGTTCTCGTCATAGCCAAGGTAGAAACGCTTGACGTCAGGGTCGTTCACCAGACTGGCGGACGAACCGTCAATGACGACTTTGCCGCTCTCCATGATGTAGCCGTAGTGCGCGATGTTGAAGGCCGCCATGGCGTTCTGTTCGACCAGCAGCATGGCCACCCCCTGCTCCCGGTTGATGCGCTCTATGATCCTGAAAATGGTCTGTACCACCAGGGGTGCAAGACCCAGCGAGGGCTCATCAAGCAGCATCAGCGTAGGCTTTCCGATCAGAGCCCGACCAATGGCCAACATCTGCTGTTCACCGCCGGAGAGATAGCCGGCGCGCTGCGTGCGCCTGTCCTGCAGTTGTGGAAAATATTCGTAGATCAGAGGCAGATTTGGTTTTTCTGCCCGCCCTTTCAACGCATTGCCGGCAACAACCAGGTTTTCCTCCACCGTGAGGTCCTCAAAGACATGCCGGCCTTCTCGCACATGCGCGATGCCGCGGCGCGCCAACAGGTGCGGGGCGACCTTGTCAATGCGTTCGCCCCGGTAACGGATGGCGCCCGAGCGGAGCTGCCCCACCTCCAGCGGCAGCAGGCCGGAGATCGCCTTCAAGGCGGTGGTCTTGCCGGCACCGTTGCTGCCCAGCAGCGCCACGATCTGGCCACTCGGCACTGCGAAGGACAAACCCCGTAGCACCTGTACCGTGTGGTTGTACACCACCTCGATATTCTCGATGGCCAATAGGGGCTCGGTTGGCAAGCTGACCCTCGAATCGTCCTCAGTCCCGGGGCGAAACGCGAAATCTCCTGCGTCGCCTCCGATCATGCGGTCGTGATCCAGCCACTGGCCGGTTCCAGTTGTTTGGTGCCGGAGTCGTAGGCGTAGACACGGCCAGAGGCGATCTGATGCCCTTTCAACGAAGCCAGCAGTCCGGTCACACCGCCGGTATCCCAGTTGTTGATGCTCTCCAGAGCGGCTTTCATGTTCATCCCGGTCAAGGTCTTGCCCGCCTTGAGGCAACGTTCCAGAACCTCAGCAAAGATCATTCCAACCAGCCAGCCATGGGTGTAGAACAGGGGAACGTAATTCATGGTCGGTCGCACCTTGGCGGTGAACTCCTTGATGATCTGCATCGTTGGCGCGTCTTTGGTGTCATAGCTGTAGCGGTAGGGCATGACACCCATCCAGCCCTGTGCCGTCGCTCCCATCGCGTCCACCGTGGTCTTGTCCATGCTCCAGATGGTGCCCATCGGCGTGGCACTCATGCCCGACTCCCGCATCTGTTTGATGAACTCCGGAATGGGTGCCAGCACATAGCCATGAAAGATGACAAAGTCGGGCTTCGCACGGCGCAGTTTGGCAACTTCACTCGAAACGTCGACCGCGCCGGGCTTGGTAACGATCTCCTGTACGACGGGCAATCCGAGTGCTTGAGCGCGCGCCTTGATACCGGGAATCGGGTCACGTCCGAATTCGGTGTCACTGTAGACAAGGGCTACTGCGGGCTTGGTGGCCCCGCGCGAAGTCCGGTTGATGTACTCGAGCAGGATTTCACCCATGGCGGTATAGGTGGGGCCCGCCATGAAGTAGAACGGCACGTTCTTCGGATCTGCCAGATCGGACGAAAAACTCGGGCTGCTGGTCAAGGTGGTTCCCAGTTGGCTGACCTCTTTGGCAGCCGCTTTCGCCCAGCCGGTGGAGTCGCCATAGAACATGGGTGGCTTGTGAGCGCCCATGATCTTCTTGAAAATGCTCATTGCCTGATCCATCTTGTAGCCCGAGTCTTCACCGATATAGCGCAGCTTTCGGCCGGCAACGCCGCCCTTGGTGTTGCGCCACTCGCAGTAATCACCCAAACCCTGATGCAGGCCCACGCCGGCAAAAGCAAAAACGCCGGTGATGGGCGGGGCACCGCCGATCACGATGTCACCGCTGTCCGCGATCGCCGGCATGAAGGGCCAGGCCGACAGTCCGGCGGCTCCGATGCCGCTGGCAAGGACACGACGACGCGAGAAGTTGGCAGAGTTTTCGTTGCTGTGCATGGTTTGTCTCCTGGTTAAAAAAAAGTGAGTCAGGTGCGAAAGGGCCAAAGGTGGAAAAATCGCCGTACCCGCCGCCAGATCAGCAGCAAGCCGTGCGGCTCGAAAACAAGAAACCCTATGATCAGCAGGCCAAACACGAGTTGCTGGAAAGGGCTGAGGATTTCAGTGGCGTTGGGCGCCCATTGCGCCGCGACGGACACCATGAAGCGCAGAAATTCGGGCACCAGCGTCATGAACACGGCGCCCAGTATCGTGCCCAGCAGACTTCCGAGACCGCCGACGATGATGACGGCCAGATAGAAGATGGACAGTTGCAAAGTGAAGTACTCGGGTGTCATCGCGCGGTAGAAGTAGCCCAGCAAGGCGCCGGCCACGCCGGCATAGAACGAGCCAATCGCGAAAGCTGCGAGCTTGTAGTGCAGCAGGTTGATGCCCAGCACTTCGGCCGATATGTCCTTGTCGCGAATGGCAATGAAGGCGCGCCCAACCCGTGTGCGGAACAGGTTGCGTGCGGCGACAAGCAACAGGGCAGCGACGGGGGCGATCAGATAGTACATGCGGGTATCGTTCAACAGGTCGAAGCCGAACAGGCTGGCGTTGGGCACGCTGACGCCGCGCACGCCACCGGTCACGTCATCCCATTCGCGAAACACGTATTCCAGCAGAAACTGGGTCGCTAGCGTCGCCACTGCCAGGTACAGGCCCTTGATGCGCAGGCTGGGCAGGCCCGTCAGCAGACCCAGCAGTGCCGCCATCGCACCAGCCAGAGGAAGCGCAAAAAAGAAGGGCACACCGCGTTGCGCCAGCCAGGCCGCCGTGTAACAGCCAACGCCCATGAAAGCGGCGTGGCCCAGTGAAATCAAACCGGTGTAGCCGGTCATCAGGTTCAGGCCGGTTGCCGCGATGATATGGATGCCCAGCATGCACGCCAGGCTTATGACGTAGCCATTGACGACGAAAGGCAGCACCAGCAGCAGGCTGGCCAGCGCCGCCAGCCAGATGCGCTGCACCGGCGTGGACCAGATCGCCTCGTCGTGGGCATAACTTGCACGCAGGTCACCGATTCGCATGCTTACAGCCTCTCAATCTGCCGGGTGCCGAACAGGCCATAGGGCCTGACCAGCAGAACCACCAGCACAGTCATGTATGGAACGATGTCGCGGACCTTGCCGTCCAGGTAGCCGGCGGTCAGACTCTGGATCAGCCCCACAATCAGTGCGGCGACGATGGCACCGGCAATGCTGTCGAGTCCCCCCAGAATGATGATCGCGAGGACGCCCAACGCGGTGCCACCAATAGCCGGTGAAAGACTGGTTGTGGATGCCACCATAACGCCGGCCACCGCGCCAACCAGTCCCGAGAAAATCCAGGTCAGGCGCTGCGTTGCGCGAACGTCAATCCCCAGTACATAGGCTGTAACGGGATCACTGGCGGCAGCCCGCATCGAGATGCCGGTTTTTGAAAATCTGAAGTACAGGGTGAATGCGGTGATGACCATGCTGGCCAGCAGGAAGCTCCAGATGATCTGACCCGGAATCATGACTTCGCCGATGACCAGTGGCGTGCGCGGCAGCAGCGAAGGCATTTCGTAGTTGCGCCCGCCCCACAAGGCATCCACCCCGCCGTGCAGGGCGCTTGCGAGCCCGATGGTCGCCATCAGGACGGAAATGACAGGCTGTCCCGACAGCGGTCTGAGAATGGTTCGCTCCACCAGGGCGGCGAAGGCCGCGACGGCGGCAAGAGACAGGGGCAGGGCCAGCAGCAGCGGCAAGCCCCACATGACATTGGCGGTGTAAAAGAAATAGGCGCCCAGCATCATGAACTCGCCCATCGCGAAGTTGATCACTCCCGTGCCTTTGTAGATCAGCACGAAGCCCAGGGCAATCAGGGACAGCAGCCCGCCGGAGAGCAAACCTATGGCACAGAATTCTGCCAGCGCTGCCCAATCGAAGCCGACCGCAGTCATGCGCAAACACCCTGAACAGCAGACTCGCCCAGGTAGGCGCGCACCACTTCGGGATGGGCGCGGACTTGAGCCGGTGTACCCTCTGCGATGACCTGCCCGAAGTTCAGCACCACCACATGGTTGGAAATATCCATCACCAACCCCATGTCATGCTCGATCAGCAACACCGTGATGCCGCGTTCCTCCTGAATGTCAAGAATGAAGCGCGCCATGTCTTCGGTCTCCTCGCGATTCATGCCCGCCACCGGCTCATCGATCATCAACACCTTGGGCTGCATCGCCAGAGCGCGGGCCAGTTCGACGCGCTTTTGCAGACCATAGGAGAGCCCTGCCACCGGCAAATGCCGGATGTGGTCAATCTCCAGAAAGTCGATGACATCACGCTCGATCTCGCGGCGCAGGCTCATCTCTTCGCGCTTGGCAGCGCCCAGGTACTGCATGGCCGAAAACGGATTCGCCTTCAAGCGGGTGTGCCCCCCGAGCTTGATGTTGTCGAGCACGGACATGCCCCTGAAGAGCGCAACGTTCTGGAAGGTTCGGGCCAGACCCAGTGCGGCACGTCGGTGCGCCGGCTCGGCCGTGATGTCACGACCCTCGAGTCTGACTTGTCCCTGCTGTGGCTTGTAAAAACCGGAAATGGTGTTGAAGAGGCTGGTCTTGCCGGCGCCGTTGGGGCCGATGACGGCGCTGATCTCGCCGCGTCGCGCAGCCAGCGAGACGCCACTCAAGGCCCGGATGCCGCCAAAACCCAGATGCATATCCTTCACATCAAGCAATGGAGCGTCTGGTTGAGCGACTGCGGGCTGGGGCATTTGTTTAAACAAACAATTGTTTGGTAAGATAGGCGCAGGATAGCATACCGAAATAGGGTCTGCAAGGCGTATTCTGGCGTGGTTGACGGGTTTTAATCTAGGGGAAAACGCGATGCCATTCGACAATATCGTGCTGCTCGGCGGCGCACGGACTGCATTTGGAGATTTTGGAAAATCACTGCGCGATGTCCCGCTGTCGGCGCTGGGTGAGCATGTTACCCGGCTTTCAACTTCATTATGCTGAGGTAGTTTACCTTTTAATTCTTTTACTATTTCATCTCGTGCAACGATAGCTACAAGAT
>JBBQZA010000112.1:0-11401 GCA_038208175.1 Burkholderiales bacterium | reverse complement strand
TTCATCAAGCAGGATGCGCATCAGAAATGATCGATTCACAAGCGACATCAAGCACTGCAATGGCTTGATCGCGCTTAACGGAAGGAAACTGTCTTAAGAACTCCTCCAAGCTGTCTCCACCCTCCAGGTAGTCGAAAAGCGAACGCACGGGCACTCGAGTGCCGACAAAGACGGGGGTGCCGCTGAGGATCTCAGGGTCGGTATGTGTGACACCATTTAACGTGGTCATGCTGGTTCTCCTGCTACCCATAAAGTGTATGCCGAATGCCTGCCATCGAACGTTGAAAAGGTGATTATTGGACTACTTGCGCCAGCTCGCCTTTGGCATATTTGGCGGCCACAACCTGCAGGCTGTCGCCCTTGATCTTGCCGGCTTGACCCTCGCAGCCAAACTGCAGATAACGCTGTTTGCAAATCGCTTTGGCCGCTTCGCGGGCTGGCTTGAGCCAATCGCGAGCGTCGAATTTTTCGGGATTCTCAAACATGAATTTGCGCACGGCGCCAGTCATGGCCAGGCGGATGTCGGTGTCGATGTTGATCTTGCGCACACCGAACTTGATGGCTTTCTGGATCTCTTCCACCGGCACGCCATAAGTCTCCTTCATCCTGCCGCCGTACTGGTTGATGATGGCCAGCAGGTCCTGCGGCACGCTGCTGGAGCCGTGCATCACCAGATGCGTGTTGGGCAGGCGGCGGTTGATTTCCATGACGCGATCAATCGCCAAAATGTCGCCTGTCGGCTTGCGCGTGAATTTGTAGGCGCCGTGGCTGGTGCCGATGGCAATCGCCAGCGCGTCGAGCTGGGTGCGTTTGACAAAGTCGGCAGCCTGCTCCGGGTTGGTCAGCATTTGGTCGCGCGTCATGGTGGCGTCGGTGCCGTGGCCGTCTTCCTTGTCGCCTTTCATGGTCTCGAGCGAGCCCAGGCAGCCCAGTTCGCCTTCAACGGTGACGCCGGTGGCGTGCGCCATCTCGACCACTTTGCGAGTGACTTCAACGTTGTAGTCGTAGCTGGCAATGGTCTTGCCGTCGGCTTGCAGACTGCCGTCCATCATGACCGAGCTGAAGCCCAGAGCGATGGCGCCGCGGCAGATATCGGGACTCTGGCCGTGGTCCTGGTGCATCACCAACGGAATGTGCGGATAGGCCTCGATGGCTGCCAGGATCAGGTGCTTGATGAAGGCTTCGCCGGCGTACTTTCGGGCGCCGGCACTGGCCTGCAGAATGACCGGCGCACCAACCTCGTCGGCGGCCGACATGACGGCCTGCACCTGCTCCAGGTTGTTGACATTGAAAGCCGGAATGCCGTAGCCGTTGGCGGCTGCGTGGTCGAGCAGTTCGCGCATAGAGACGAGTGCCATGAGGGTGTCCTTGAAGAGTTGGTAAGCGGGTTGTGCATGAAAAAACCTGACCGGTTCATGGAAAGATTATCACAGGAACAAATCAGCGTGGACATGGAAACGGCGAGCGAGTCGTTTGGCGATTTCCTTGCTGATTGAGCGTTTGCCGTTCAGTATGTCCGATATGCGGCCCTGTGGTGCGCAATCTGCCAAGTCCTCTTGCTTGATATCGTGTTGCCCCATCAGGAAACGCAGCACTTCACTCGGCTGCGCTTCGGGGATCGGGAAGTTCTCGTCCTCATAGTCTTTTACTTGATCAGCAAGGTAGTCAAGTACGTCGGCCAGCGGATGGTTTTCGTTATCACCAACTTCATCGAGCAGCACATCAATCGTGGCACGTGCCTGCGCATAGTCTTCTTCGGTGCGAACTGAGGTCACACCTACGAGTTGCTTGAATGGCATCCACGCCCGAAGGATCGCTTGCGGCTCGGGCACCGTTTTGAGTCCGTATTCCATCATTTCCTCCGTTTCCAGTCGCCTCGATCATATTGAGCATGCGTTAGCACCGCACGGACGAATACCTTATGCCGGTTGTAGTGAATTGCAGCAATCAATCGGTACTTGTTGCCTCCCATATTGAACACTGTAAGGCCGTCCACGTAATCGGCACTGGCAAACGTGGATCTGAGGTCGCTGAGGTCGGAAAAGACCTCGCTTTCCATCGTGCGATACCAAGCTTGCAATGGGCTTTCGGCATCCGGGTGCTGATTCCAGAATTCAACCAGGGCGGGCTTGGCGATGACGTGCATAGGCGGATAATATACCAATATGGTATTTGATCAATACGACAGTAGTTCCGAGCGCCAAGTCACCCCTGAAAATCCTGCCTGCAAACTACCGCTTCAACCGGCAGCGCCTTGCCTTTGGCGCTGATGGCCTGCAGCGGCAGAGTCTGCATGGATGCGGGCAAACGGGCCAGTGGGCCGGCCAGCAGGGTGGCGGCCGGTGCCTGATCGCAGAGCCGTTTGGCGGTGTTGACGGTGTCACCGATGACGTCGTGCACGGGTGAGCTGCGGGCGCCAAAAAAGCCTTCGACCACGACGCCGATCCAGGCGCCGGCGCCGGCCGACAAACCGACGCCATGGACCGATGCATTGGCGGCCTGCAAGGCCTTGAGCACGGTGGGTAGCGCGTCGCTGTCGTCCTGCAGCACCAGCAGCACTTCGTCGGCGCTCATCTTGGCTTTGACCAGCTTGGCGCCACAGCTGTGCAGCACCTGCTCGTAAAAACCGTTGAGCATGGCAATCACCCGCTCGGGCGCCTGCTCTTCGCTCCAGTGGGTAAAGCCGCGGATGTCGATAAACGCGACGCAGCGTTGCACGTGCGTGGCGTCGGCATCCTTGGCGTTGGCCAACACGCGCTCTACCACGCTGGCGCCAAAGCCCCAGCGCGAGAGTTCCTTGAATCTGGCCAGCAGGTTGGCGATGACGGCGTGCTGGCGTTGCGCCAGAAACGACAGCGAGATCAGGCCCGCTGCCTGCACCAGGGACAACACCAACAGAAACACATGCGTCGAGTCGGCAAAGAAATGCTGGAAGCCGGGAAGCCAGGCCTGCCCTTTGAGCTCCAGCGAAAAATAGAACATCAGGGGGCTCAGCGCCTGCACGCTGCGGGCGATGACCAGCCCGAGACTGGCGGCACTGGCGAATTGCGCAGCACGGTTCAGGTAACGCCCCAGCGTCAGCAGCAGGCTGAGAAACCAGAATACCAGGTGGTGCGGCATGGTGATGAATTCGAAGCCCTCGATGGCGGCTTCGATCACGCTGTAGAACAGGGGCGCCAGCAGATGCGCGGCCCAGGGCGGCTCGCGCCCGGCCCACTTGACGCTGGAGACCCAGCCACTTTGCAGCAGGCTGGCCAACAGCAGCACATAGACGTCGGGCTTGAGATAGAAGCCGGGCCATTCCAGCACCACTTCGAGCAGCAGCAGGAACAGCGCGAGCTGCCCGCTGCCCTCCAGCATTTCCGAAGAAAACAGGCTCAGCCGACTCCCTCGCAGCGCCTGCTGAACCCGCAAGTCGAGTGCATCGGGCTCAATCATTTGCGATTCAACCGACCCGGCAAATCTTCAGCATGTTGGTGCCGCCCGGCGCCCCCATCGGCTCGCCGCAAGTGATGGCGTAGACGTCACCCGTTTGCACCAGGCCTCGGGTTTTCAGATTGTTCTCGACTTCGGCCAGCGCGGTGTCGCGATCGGCACTGGTGTCGATGAACAGCGGGCGCACATTGCGGTACAGCGTCATGCGGCGCTGTGTGGCTACCTTGGACGTGAGCGCGTAAATCGGTAGCTGAATCAGGTGGCGGCTCATCCACAGCGCGGTGGAGCCGCTGTCGGTCAGGGCCACAATGGCCTTGGCCCCAAGATGGTGGGCGGTGAACAGCGCGCCCATCGCAATCGACTGATCAATGCGGCTGAAGGTCTTGCCGGTGAAGTCGGCTTCGAGAACAAAGTCTTCGGTGGCCTCTGCAGCATGGCAGATCTTGGCCATCTCCAGCACAGTTTCCAGCGGATATTTGCCGGCTGCGGTCTCGCCCGACAGCATGACGGCGTCGGTGCCATCGAGCACAGCATTGGCAACGTCGCTGACCTCGGCGCGGGTCGGCACCGGGTTGGCGATCATGGACTCCATCATCTGCGTTGCGGTGATGACCACCTTGTCGTGCTCGCGCGCCATCTTGATCATGCGCTTTTGAAGAGCCGGTACCGCCGCGTTGCCGACCTCGACCGCCAGGTCGCCGCGCGCCACCATGATGCCGTCGCTGGCGCGCAGGATTTCTTCGAGCTTGGGAATGGCTTCGGCGCGCTCGATCTTGGCGATCAGACCCGGCTTGTGGCCGTGCTCGCCAGCCGCCACGTTGCACAATTGGCGCGCCATTTCCATGTCGGTCGCGTTCTTCGGGAAACTGACCGCCACGTAGTCGGCCTGGAAGCTCATGGCGGTGCGGATGTCTTCCATGTCCTTGGCCGTCAAGGCCGCAGCGGCCAGTCCGCCGCCCTGCTTGTTGATGCCCTTGTTGTTGGACAACTCACCGCCGAGCTTGACCGTGGTGTGGATGGCGTCACCCTTGACAGCGTCGACCGTGATGACGATCAAGCCGTCGTTGAGCAGGAGCACATCGCCGGCCTTGACCTCGCGCGGCAAGGCCTTGTAGTCGAGCCCGACGGCGTCGGCGTCGCCCAATTCGGTGCGCGCTGCATCGAGTACAAATTTTTGCCCTGGCTGAAGAAGAATCTTGCCCTGGGCAAACTTGCCGACCCGGATCTTGGGTCCCTGCAGATCGGCCATGATGCCTACTTCGCGGCCCAAACGTTGCGACACTTCACGCACCAGAGCGGCGCGGTCGATATGGTCCTGCGCCGTGCCATGGCTGAAATTGAGCCGCACCACGTTGACGCCAGCGCGAATCATTTTTTCAAGAAGAGCAGGATCGCTGCAGGCCGGTCCGAGGGTGGCAACAATTTTGGTGGCGCGACGGGGCATTGGGTTGACTCCTGTTTTAAACCGTGTTCCACGGATTGATGACTTGCAAACCAGCGAGCTCAAAGTCGCGTTGGTTGCGGGTGACCAGTTGCAGGTCATGCTGTAGTGCGGTGGCAGCCAGCAGACTGTCAATAGCGGGCAGCGGACGCCCCGCTTGCGCTAGCAAACGTCCCCAGCGCTCAGCCACTGGCAGATCCACCGGCAGGATGCGCCCGATAAAAAAACTGGCCAAACCAACCTCAATCCAGTCCAGCAAGGACAGGCGGCGTGATTCATCAGCAAGGTTCTCAATACCTTTGCGCAATTCGCCGAGGGTCAACACGCTAAGGTACAGGGTGCTGGCTGGCCGACTTGAAAACCACTTCACTACGCTGGGGTTCGGTACTTTGCGGCGCAACTCGGACAACACATTGGTGTCAAGCAAATAGCTCACAGCGCAATCTCACGGGTGAGACTGGTGTCGCGGTCGAGGTTGATATCTTCCAGTCCATAGAGAGGGGAGTTGCGCATAAATTGCACCAGCGACTGGTTGGCACCGGCCAGGTCATCAAACGCTTCACGCGACAACACCACGGCCACGGACCGGCCATGAACCGTGATTTCCTGCGGCCCCGTTTGCCCTGCGCGCTGGATCAGCTCGGACATGTGTGCTTTAGCTTCTTGCATTTGCCAAGTTTGCATGGTAGGCCGCCTGTTCTGACTAGAAAGGTCATATTCTAAGGTCCTGGCTCCCAGACAGCAAGCTCGGTGTGCATTCTGTAAATCCGGAGCACTCCAGCTTGGCTCGGGAGCACTGCGGCGCGTCTACGCCGTTGCGCGACGGCTCAATATTTCGAAGGCCGGCAAGGTCTTGCCCTCCAGCACTTCGAGAAACGCGCCACCGCCGGTGGAGATGTAGCTGATCTGTTTTTCGATACCGTATTTGGCTATTGCCGCCAGGGTGTCACCGCCGCCGGCGATTGAAAAGGCACTGGAATCGGCAATCGCGTGGGCTATGACACGCGTGCCGTTCTCGAACGCTGCAAACTCGAAGACGCCAACCGGTCCGTTCCAGACAATGGTGCCGGCCAGCTTGAGCTGCGCCGCCAGGGCCGCTGCGGTCTGCGGGCCAATGTCCAGAATCAGATCGTCGTCTGCGACCTCCGTGGCAGCCTTGATAGTGGCAACAGCGTCGGCTGCGAAGGTCTTGGCGGTGACGACGTCAACCGGAATCGGCACCGCCGCGCCACGCGTCTGCATCGCCTCCATCACCGCTTTGGCGTCGGCCAACAAATCTGGCTCGGCCAGACTTTTGCCGATCTTGAGCCCGGCGGCCAGCATGAAGGTATTGGCGATACCACCGCCGACGATGAGCTGATCGACCTTGGCTGCCAGGCTTTTGAGAATGGTCAGCTTGGTCGAGACTTTGGAGCCGGCAACGATGGCGACCAGCGGGCGCCTCGGATTCGCCAGCGCCAGCGTGATGGCGTCCATCTCGGCTGCCAGCAGCGGGCCGGCGCAGGCCACCTTGGCGAACTGCGCAATGCCGTAGGTGGAGGCTTCGGCGCGGTGGGCGGTGCCGAAAGCGTCGTGCACAAAAATATCACACAGCGCGGCCATTTTCTTGGCCAGCTCTTCGTTGTTCTTCTTCTCGCCCTTGTTGACGCGGCAGTTCTCCAGCAGTAGCAACTGGCCCGGCTGCACGCTAACGCCGTCGACCCAGTTGGCCAGCAGCGGCACCTCAAAGCCCAGCAACTCGCTCATGCGCTGGGCCACCGGCGCCAGCGAATCGGCGCTCTTGAATTCGCCTTCGGTCGGGCGCCCCAGATGGGAGGTGACCATCACCGCCGCACCGGCCTCCAGCGCCATGCGGATGCCCGGCAACGAGGCGCGAATGCGCGTGTCTTCGGTGATGTGACCGGCGGCGTCTTGCGGCACATTGAGGTCGGCACGAATGAAGACACGTTTGCCTTTAACCTGACCCTGGGCACACAGGTCGGAGAAGCGAATGAAGTTCATGGAAAACCCTGTCAGTAAGAGATCTGACTGCATTGTAGAAGCGCGCCAATTTTTTCCCCCCACTCCCTTTTTTCCCCACTCACACCCCCCGCCCTCTCCCGCCCCGCCGGGCGGAAGAGGGAGCCAACAGCCATATTTGGCCGCGTTTTTAAACAAGGGAAGTACACGCGCCACAGCGCGCTGGGCAGCAGCAAGAAATGAACATTTTTTTCGCCATAGTGCCGAGCTCGTTATGTGCCCAAAACAGACAGGCCACAGGCCAAACAGATCAAGATCTATCGTCACAAATTCCAGCAGTCCAAACCATAGAGATGCACGGCCCTTGTTTCACACGCGGCCACATGAGGCTCCCCTCTTCCGCCCGGCGGGGCGGGAGAGGGGCGGGGGGGTATGAGTGGGGAAAGGAAAGGAGTGGGGAAAAAAGGGAGTGGGGGAAAATTTACCAGCCCAGTCCCAGATGCAGTGGCAGATAGACGGCCATGCCGACGACGATGGTGCCAAGCACGGCCTGGCCAGCGCCTTTGCGCCAGAAGAACCACAGCGCTCCGGCAGCAACGGCAAAAAGCCGTGCATCCTGCCAGTGGCTGATGAGGTGGCCCTGAGTCATCACCACTTCGGGTATCACGACCGCCGCCAGCGCGGCAATCGGCGCATATTGCAGGCCGCGCTGCGCCCAGTGCGGCAAGGTCCATGGTTTGCTGGAGATGAAGAAGAAGCAACGGGTCAATACCGTGACAAAGGCCAGGCCGATGATGGTGGCAATAGTCCAGGGATCGGTAGCGCCGTTCATGCTTTCTCCAGCGTCAGGCAGAAGGCCACTGCCGCGGCAATGGCGACCAGGATGTTGAGCTTGAACGGCAAGGCAAAGGCCGCCACCGCGGCGGCCCCGGCCACGCCTGCCGAGACCAGACGCAGCCGGCTTGATGCCAGCGAACACAGAATGCCGAGCAGCGCCAGAATGCCGGCAAAACCGAGGCCCCAGGCAGTGGGGATGAGATTGGCCAATAGCACGCCCAGTACGCTGGCGCCGACCCAGCCAACCCAGTTGACCGCGCAGTTGCCCATCAGATAGGCTTGCTGCGCGCGCAACTGGCTGGCGTCACCGCCATGATGGGGAAAGCGGTTGGTAAAAAGCACATAACTCAGATCGGTCGTCAGGTAGCCGCTGACGAGACGCTGGTACAGCGGCAGGTGCATGAAATAGGGCCGCAAATGGGCACTGAAGACAACGAAGCGCAGATTGACGCAAAAACCGGTGGCCAGCACGACCCACATCGGCGCCGCTACGGCCAGCAAGGGCATCGCCGCCAACTGCGAGCTGCCGGCAAAAACGATTGAGCTCATCAGCAGCGCCTCGAAGGTGCTCAAGCCCGATTTCATCATCGCCACACCCGTCATCAGGCCCCAGGCCGCGATACCTGGCGCAATGGCCATGGAATCGAGTGCTCCCTGGCGAAATTCAGCGTGCTGATAATTGCGGCGCAGAAAAAACACTAGGCTGTGCTCTTTCCAAAAACCATGCCCGGCTGAAGCGGGAAACCGCGCAGAAAGTCGGCCACATTCATGCGTTTGGCGCCCGCTCGCTGCAGTTCGGTGAGCACGACGATGGCATCCTTTGCCGCTACCGCAATGCCTTGCTGATCGAGCATCAGGAGGGTGCCGGGGCCAACCCCTGCCGGCACTGCGCCCGGCGCTGCTGCCGCCATCCAGATCTTCACAGTTTCACCGTTCAATGTGGCGTGGGCTCCCGGAAATGGATTGAAGGCGCGAATTTTCTGCGCAATGCGGGAGGCTGTTTGCGTCCAGTCCAGTTGCGCTTCGTGCTTTTCAATCTTGTGCGCATAGGTCACGCCGTCGGCGCTCTGCTTGATCGGCTTGAGGCTGTGGGCGGCCGCCTTCTGCAACGCCAGCAACATCAATCGGCCACCGAGGACGGCCAGCCGCTCCTGCAAGGTGCCGGTGCTATCACTGGCCGTGATCGGGACTGCATGCGCCATCAGCATGTCGCCGGTATCGAGCCCGGCATCCATTTGCATGATGGTGACACCGGTCTGTGCATCACCCGCTTCAATCGCTCGGTGGATCGGTGCCGCACCACGCCAGCGCGGCAGCAGCGAGGCGTGAATGTTGAAGCAGCCGTAAGGCGTCAGATCCAGCAACCACTGCGGCAGGATCAGCCCATAGGCCGCGACTACCACGGCATCGGCCTGGGTGCCCGCTATCGCCGCACGTGCCGCCAGTGCATCGTCGGGGTATTTGCCATCGAGCCGCAGGCTGCGCGGCTGCGCCAGCGCCAAGCCGTGTTCTAGCGCATAACGTTTGACGCTGGAGGCCTGTAACTTCAGGCCGCGCCCGGCTGGTCGGTCCGGCTGCGTCAAGACCAGCGCAATCTCGTGACCCGCAGCGTGCAGCGCTTGCAGCGCCTGACAGGCAAACTCGGGCGTGCCGGCAAAAACCAGCCTCACCGGTCTTCCCCGCGCTGCGCCTTGAGCATTTTTTTCTTAATGCGGTTGCGCTTCAAAGGCGACAGGTATTCGACAAAGACTTTGCCCACCAGGTGGTCCATTTCGTGCTGGATGCAGACCGCGAGCAGCCCTTCGGCTTGCACGACCCGCGACTTGCCGTCGCCACCCTGCGCACTGAGCGTGATCTCGTCAAAGCGCTCGACGCCGTCGTAAATGCCGGGCACCGACAAACAGCCCTCCTCGTTCAGGTGTTTTTCAGTGCTGGTCCAGACCATTTGCGGATTGATCAGCACCAGCGGTTGATCGCGCTGCTCGGACACGTCGATGACGATCAGGCGCTCATGCACATCGACCTGGGTTGCCGCCAGGCCAATGCCTTTGGCTTCGTACATGGTCTGCAACATATCGGCCACCAGCGTCTGTATCCGCTGGTCCACCGCCGCTACCGGCTTGGCAACGGTGTGCAGCCGGGGGTCAGGAAAAATAAGAAGGGGAAGTAAAGCCATGTTTTAATGAGTTTCGGGATGTCGCTATTTTCGCTACTTTTATGTCTGCCCTTAGCCCCCCATCCCTAAAAGCGTTGCCCTTGCCGGGGCTTGAGAGCAAAATTGCAGCTGTTTCATATGACAAAAAGCATGATGGCGAAATTCGAAGTTGAATCCCGGGCCCTGACCCTGGCGTTGACCGTTTTGGGCAGCGCCCTGCTGGCAGCACCCACGGTGTCGGCCCAGAGCCTCACTGTGACGCCAGGCCAGCAAGCCACAGCGAACCGCGTTGCACAGAGTGGCGTGGCGCTGAGTGCGCTGGCTGACAATGCGCCTGATAATTACAGCGTCAAGAGCGGTGATACCTTGTGGGCGATCTCCGGCATTTTTCTGAAAAGCCCCTGGCGCTGGCCCGAGTTGTGGGGCATGAACCTGGCTGACATCAAGAATCCGCACCGAATCTACCCGGGGCAGAAGTTGTTCCTGGAAAAGAAGAACGGGCAGGCGCTACTGAGCACCCGGCCTGCACTCAATGACGGCGCGTCCGGCGAGCCGCTCAACACGGTTCGTTTGTCACCTCGAATCCGTTCTGAAGCTCTGCCTGATAGCGCCTTGCCGGCGTTGAATATTCAAGCCATCGAACCTTATCTGGTGGAGCCGCTGATCGTCGATGAAAAGGGGCTGCAGGCGGCGCCGCGCATTGTGGCGGCGCAGGAAGGCCGGGTTCTGATCACCCGAGGGGACCGTGCCTACGCACGCGGCGAGGGTGCCAGCGTGCTGCTGGACGAACCTGACAAGAAACAGAAGTTGTTCCGCGTATTTCGCGATGCGACGGCCCTGAAAGACCCGCTGAGCGGTGAACTGCTGGGCTATGAAGCGCAGTACATCGGCAAAGCTCTGTTGGTGCGCAGCGAGTCGGTGCAGCAGTCCAGCGACAAGGACGGTGCCAACCGCAGCGAGATCGTTCCGGCCACCGTTGACATCGTCGCAGCCAAAGAGGAAATCCGCGCAGGCGACCGCTTGCTGCCGGAACCCGAGCGCCAGTTGCTCAATTTCGTGCCCCATGCACCGGCAACAAAGATTGACGGTCGAATTGTTTCGGTGTATGGCAATGCGGTCATCAATGCGGCCCAAAATCAGGTGGTGGCGATCAATCGGGGCACGCGTGACGGCGTGGAGAACGGGCATGTGATGGCTATTTTGAAGAGCGGTGCACGCCTGATCGACAAGACCGATGAGGCACGCGCCGAGCTGAAATTGCCGGATGAGCGCAACGGCTTGCTGATGGTGTTTCGGACTTTCGAAAAACTCTCTTACGCTTTGATTCTTGAAATCACCGATGGTGTGCGGGTCGGCGACCGTCTGGTCAACCCAAACTGAATACCAAAACGGAACGTGGGCGATGGACCAGCTTGAACTTGAAAGCTGGTTGCGACTGACACTGACAGCGGGCATAGGCAACAGCACGGCGCGCAAATTGCTGTTGGCCTTTGGCTTGCCGCAGGCTGTGTTCGATCAGTCAAGCAGCGCTTTGCATCAAGTGGTAGGGCAAGCCCAGGCCACGGCCCTGCGCA
>JBBQZA010000111.1:0-11439 GCA_038208175.1 Burkholderiales bacterium | reverse complement strand
AGCGGAACGTGTCAATGACTTTGCATCACCGTTGAACATATATTTACTGAGCAGGGTGTAGTGTTTCGGTGGGGATTTCGGTTTCGGTGTCCTTTTTTGGTGGTGAATTGATCCAAGCGGCGGTGGGAAGTTTGGCCGGCGCTGGGCGGCGACCTTTGAATCGGTTGGGGTAGGCAGCAAAGGCCACGTCCAAGGCTGCCTGACGCGTCGTGATGAGCTCGTGCGTGAGACCATGGTGAACGCTGTGAGGTGTCATGTGGGCAATGCCACTGTGGCGGTGCTCATCGTTGTACCAGGCGAAGAAGGTTTGGCAGTGGGCGCGTGCATCTTCGATTGAGCCAAAGCGCTCGGGGAAGTCGGGGCGGTATTTGAGTGTTTTGAACTGCGCCTCAGAGTAGGGGTTGTCGTCGGACGTGTAGGGCCTGCTGTGGCTCTTGGTGATGTCTAAATCGACCAGCAGGCTGGCCACCGGTTTGGAGCGCATGCTGGAGCCTCGGTCGGCGTGCAGGCTGAGCGTACCTGGTGCGATATTTTGACGCTGGGCGGTGTCTTCGATCAACTGCTTGGCAAGCTCAGAGGACTCGCGCTCAGCGATGAGCCAGCCTACCACGTAGCGGCTAAAGATGTCCAAAATCACGTAGAGATGGAAGTAGCTCCACTTGGCTGGCCCCTTGAGTTTGGTGATGTCCCACGACCAGACTTGATTGGGACTGGTGGCCAATAATTCAGGCTTGGCATAGGCGGTGTGGCGGCGCTGATGGCGCCGCTCGGCGCAGGCACTGTGGGCCTTGAGCAGCCGGTACATGGTGCTCACGGAACCCAGGTAGCAGCCCTCATCAAGCAGCGTCGCATGCACGCTGGCAGGGGCTGTGTCGGCAAAGCGCTCGCTACCCAAGGTGTCCAGTACCAATTGCCGCTGGGCCTCGCTCAAGGCCAGGGGAGAGACGCGTGGCTGGCGTGGCGCTGGTGGCCCCATGATGCTTGCCGTCAGGGTGCGTAGTCGTTGGCGACGCAGCTCGCCTCGTGTGGTGCCCAGTGCCCGACAGGCCATGGCTTCGCCTGTGGTGGGGATGAGTTCGATGACGCCTTGCATCAGATGCTGCCTTGTGCTGACGTGGTCAGCGTGATGCCCATGAGCATAGAAACTTTTTTTTGGACATCGATGATGAGCAGGGCCTGATCCAGTTGGCTTTGCAGCTGGGCGTTTTTATGCGTGAGCTGCTCCAAGCGGCGCGCCTGGGCGAGTTCAAGATTGGGCTTTGGACCCCGCTTTTTTGCATCCAGGGCCGATGCATCGGCGACTCGTATTTGCTGGCGCCAGTTGCAAAGATTGGACGAGTAGATGCCCTCACGGCGCATCAGCAAGCCGACCTCGCCGGGGCGGGTGCAGGCGTCGGCCTCGGCAACGATACGACGCTTCTCCGCGTTGCTCTTGAAGCGCCGCTTGGGGCGGGGAACGACCTCGGTGCTGGCATGGGGCGCGGTCACAGCGGGGGCCGCTTCGGTCGCCCTTCGGGCTTCCTGCGCTGCCCCCGCTGTGACCTGGGTATCGTCCGTAGAAGGAATGAATTGCACTGTGGCCTTGGAAGAATGTTGCTTACGCATGGTGACCTCTTTCCTCACTAAATTGTGAGATGGAGGTGATGCAAGTCATTCTGGCACGGGGGGAGTGCTAATAAGAGATGGCGAGCGTTTTACCTGGGGTGGCGCGTCATACTGGTACCCAGCGATACTTGGTGGCTGTTCGTCCCATGTGGAGCACCACCAAATCGCTCTGCGGCATGGCAGCAATCTTGTCCTGCTCACATTTTTTCAATGCGCGACTTGAGCATCCGAACTGCTTGTTCGATCGTTTCCGGAAAAGAACTTTCACCCATGGCATTCAACTACCGGCGAACCAGGTGGATAGTCATAGCGTCAGCCATACTCGAACAACACTTGCTTCAACGACGGACTGGAGCTGCGCTACCGAACCTAATCGCTGCCTTCGTCCCGCACCCGTCAACTAGCCATTCGTCGATGAAACGGGCCTGGCGTGTGGTGAGTTGGGCGGTACTCATTATGCTATCTATTTTATAGCAAATATCCCCATCTCTACAACTACCCACGGACCCAATTGGCTTGGAAGTCTGTGACATTGCCGGTCCTATCCGCAACGCACCTGTTGTTTGGGTCTGACTTTTCAGTAAAGTAACGATCAGCCCAGTCCCCAAATGTTAGTGGCTTAGTGATCAGCACCCGCTTCTCCACTTTTGCGCGCGAAGGGAATTCGCCTTGTTCTACGCTTCTCCACGCCACAACTAGCAGCGCCCTCGCCTCTGCCAACGTCAGTTGAATACCATACCGTCAATTCGACTAGCTGCAAACGAACGAATTTTGAACCGAGTTGAACGATATCAAATCATTCCCACTCGATGGTCGCCGGTGGTTTGCTCGATACGTCATAGGTGACACGGTTGATGCCACGCACCTCGTTAATGATGCGATTGGATACCTTCTTCAGCAGGGCGTAGGGCAACTCGGCCCAGTCGGCGGTCATGAAATCGCTGGTTTGCACAGCGCGTAGCGCCACCACGTAGTCGTAGGTGCGGCCGTCGCCCATGACCCCTACGCTCCTGACCGGCAGGAAGACAGCAAACGCCTGACTGGTCAGCTCATACCAGTTTTTGCCGCTCTCCTCGTCAATGAAATTGCGCAATTCTTCGATAAAGATGGCGTCCGCTCGGCGCAGCAAATCAGCGTATTCCTGCCTTACTTCGCCAAGAATCCGAACGCCCAAGCCGGGGCCTGGAAATGGATGACGGTAGACCATGGCATGCGGCAATCCCAGGGCGACACCGAGTTCGCGCACCTCGTCCTTGAAGAGCTCGCGCAAGGGCTCCAGCAATTTGAGGCCCAGTTGCTCTGGCAAACCACCGACGTTGTGGTGGCTCTTGATGGTGACGGCTTTCTTGGTTTTCGCACCGCCAGACTCGATTACATCCGGATAGATCGTGCCCTGAGCCAGCCAGGCGACGTGGCGTGACTGATCATTCTTTAGCTTGCCAGCCTCACTCTTGAAGACTTCGACAAATTCTCGCCCAATGATTTTGCGTTTGGCTTCGGGGTCGCTGACCCCTTCAAGATGCCCCAGGAACTGGGCGGCGGCATCAACCCGAATCACCTTGGCATGCAGTTTACCGACAAACATCTCCATCACCATGTCGCCTTCATTCAGGCGCAACAGACCGTGATCGACAAAGACACAAGTCAATTGCTCACCAATGGCGCGCTGAATGAGGGCCGCCACCACCGATGAATCGACGCCGCCGGACAAACCGAGAATCACTTCTTCCTTACCGACCTGGGTACGAATTCTCTCGACTGCTTCGCTGATGTAGTCACCCATGATCCAGTCCGGGCGCACAGCGCAAATCTCGAGTACAAAACGCTCCAGAATTGCCGCGCCACGTTTGGTATGGGTCACTTCCGGGTGAAATTGAACGCCGTAGAAGCGGCGCTCTTCGTCTGCGATGCCGGCAATCGGGCAACTGTCGGTGGAGGCCATCAGCTTGAAGCCATGCGGGAGTTCGGTCACCTTGTCCCCGTGACTCATCCATACCTGCAACATGCCATGACCCATGGCCGTGGCATAGTCCTGGATGCCGTCAAGCAACTGCGTATGTCCATGGGCTCGCACGTCGGCATGACCGAATTCGCGCTTGTGGCCGCTTTGCACCAAACCACCCAACTGGTGCGCCATGGTTTGCATGCCGTAGCAGATGCCCAGTACGGGCACACCCAAATCGAAAACGACGGGCGGCGCCTTGTCGGTGCTTTCTTCGTAAACACTGGCATGACTGCCCGACAGAATGATGCCTTTTAGCATGCCGTCTCTGGCGTAGGCACGGATCCAGTCGTCGCTTACGTCACACGGGTGAACCTCGCAAAAAACATGAGCCTCGCGAATTCGCCTGGCAATCAGCTGCGTGACCTGGGATCCAAAGTCGAGAATAAGAATTTTTTGATGCATTGTTTTCAGTTGGGGACAGAGCAAATTTGCTTCGCAATTCTTGGTCTGTCCCGCAAGGTTACTAATCTGCCCTGTAGTTCGGCGCTTCTTTGGTGATTTGTACGTCGTGAACGTGGCTCTCACGAATACCGGCCGTCGTAATTTCGACAAATTCAGCCTTGTCCTGCATGTCATCGATGGTTGCACAGCCGCAATAACCCATGCTGGCCCGAACGCCTCCGGCCATCTGAAACACAATGGCTACCATGGAACCTTTGTAAGGAACCCGTCCTTCAATCCCTTCCGGTACCAGTTTGTCGGCATTCGGATTACCGGTGGTGGATTCCTGAAAGTAGCGGTCGGCGCTGCCCTGCTGCATGGCGCCAATGCTGCCCATGCCGCGGTAACTCTTGTAGCTGCGGCCTTGAAACAGAATGACCTCACCGGGTGCTTCTTCGGTGCCGGCGAACATGCTGCCCATCATGACCGAACTGGCACCGGCTGCAAGCGCTTTGGAAATATCGCCGCTGTAGCGAACACCGCCGTCGGCGATCAGGGGAATGCCGCTGCCTTTGAGCGCAATGGCCACGTTGTCAATGGCCATGATCTGAGGCACGCCCACGCCCGACACAATGCGGGTGGTGCAAATGGAGCCCGGACCAATGCCGACTTTGACCGCATCCGCGCCGGCCTCGGCCAGTGCCAGCGCCGCCGCACCGGTAGCGATATTGCCGCCGATGACATCGACCTGCGGGTAATTCTGTTTGACCCAGCGAACCCGCTCGATGACGCCCTTGCTATGGCCATGCGCAGTGTCCACCACGATAGCATCGACGCCTGCGCGCACCAGAGCCTCGACCCGTTGCTCAGTGCCCTCGCCCACGCCCACCGCGGCACCAACGCGCAGCTTGCCAAGCGCGTCGCGCGCTGCCATGGGAAAACTGGTTTGCTTGGTGATGTCCTTGACGGTGATCAGTCCCTTGAGCTCAAAAGTATCGTTCACCACCAGCAATCGCTCGATCTTGAACTGATTCAGCAGGACCTTGGCTTGCTCCAGCGTCGTGCCGTCGGCCACGGTAACCAGCTTGTTGCGTGGCGTCATGATGTGACTGACCGGCAAATCGTAGCGCGTCTCAAAGCGCAGATCGCGTCCGGTGACCAGACCCACAACCTTGCCGCCCTCACAAACCGGGAAGCCCGAGACACCCAATTGTTCTGACAGATTGATGACCTGGCGCACCGTGTGCTGGGGCGTGATCACGACCGGATCACGCAATACGCCGGACTCGTATCTCTTGACCTTGGCGACCTGCGCGGCCTGATCCTGGGCAGACATGTTCTTGTGCACGATGCCGATGCCCCCCTCTTGCGCAATGGCGATGGCCAGTCGAGCTTCGGTAACGGTGTCCATGGCCGCTGAGACCAGGGGCAGATTCAGGGCGATGTTGCGGGAAAAACGGGTTGCCAGCGAAGTGTCCTTGGGCAGGACCTGGGAGAACGCCGGCACCAACAAGACATCGTCGAAGGTGAGCGCTTTACCTATGAGGCGCATGTTCTTGAGCTCCAAATCGCCGATTGTACCCACGCCGTCATGACGGATCCGACGCGGGATGGCGACAAAACGACAGTCAAGCCAGCTCAAAAACTCTTATTCGCTGGAATTTCAGCCGCATGCAAGCTAGACTTCGCGCATGAAGAAAATCCGCTATTTTCTGGCCGCTCTTGCCTGCCTGATAAGTCTCCAGGCAGCAGCGCACTGGCAGTGGCTGGACAAGGATAGGCGCAAGGTGTTCAGTGACCGACCGCCACCGTCTGACATTCCTGAAAAGGACATCCTGGAACGTCCGAGTGTCAAGTTGACGCCGGCTTTGCCGCCAACTGCTGCAAGCAGTCCCCGACTCAGCGGTATTGACAAGGAATTGACCGAGAAGAAGAAGAAAGCGGAAGATGCAGAAGTAGCACGACGCAAAGCCGAGGACGAAAGAATATCGAAAGTAAAGGCAGAAAACTGCGTTCGTGCTAAAGGGGCCAAAGCCAGCATTGATTCGGGTCGCCGAATAGCTCGGGCCAACGAAAAGGGCGAACCCGAGATTCTCGATGGCAGCGCCCGCGTTGCCGAAGCAAGCCGTCTTCAGTCAATCATCGACACTGACTGCAATTGACGGTCATAGCCTGCAGTCTGGTTCAATATCCTGCCTTCGCGCCGCTTTGCTTCTTGCCGAACAAACCTGCCCTGCCTGCCCCCTGCTTGGCAAAGCGTTCCCGACGGGCAACTTTGGGGTCAACCATTAGCGCTCGATAAATTTCGACGCGGTCGTTGTCACTTAAAGTCTGCCGTAAACCGGCCTTGCGGCCCCACACACCCATCCGGGTATCCATCCCGATCTCGGGAAACAGTTGCAACAATCCGCTCACCTGCAAGGCCTGCAAGACGGTGCAGTCGGGCGCCAGCAGCAGACACACCTCACGCACTTCCCGCGCGACCGGTGAATAGACCACGCTGACCTGAATAAGCTTGTCACTCGCCATAAACCTGCATCGCTCGCTTGACAAATGCCTCCACCATGCTGCGAGCGATCTTGTCGAACACCGGGCCAACAATCTTGCCGAGCGCGGCGTTGTCAAAACCGTAGTGAAGAGTCAACTCCACTCGGCATGCACGTTGCAGGCCATCACCAATAGGAACGAAATTCCACTCGCCATCCAGCTTTGAAAACGGACCATTGACCAGTTTGATCGCGACCTGACGATTCTCAACATGGGTGTTGCGGGTCGTGAAGGTCTGACGAATGCCGCTGAAGGAGATACCAATTTCGGCCATCATCCCTGTTTCGTCAACGCTGACCACTCGTGCCCGATCACACCACGGCAAGAACTGCGGATACTGGTCGACATCGGTGACCAGAATATACATTTCCTGAGGGCTGTACCAGATGAGAACTGACTTGCTTACGGTTTTCATAGAATGGCGGTCTGCGCGGGATTGTAGACAAGCCTTGTTCGCATGACTTACAACCCCATAATGTGCCCATGGCCAAAAAACCTGAAACCGCTTCCCGCATTGCCGACAACAAAAAGGCGGCCTACAACTATTTCTTTGAAGAGCGTTTTGAGGCCGGTCTGGTGTTGGAAGGCTGGGAAGTCAAATCGCTGCGGGAAGGGAAAGTTCAGTTGACGGACGGCTACGTTGTGATTCGCAACGGCGAGTTGTTTGTCATTGGGCTGCAGATCAATCCACTGGGCACCGCGTCGACCCACATAAGTCCAGACAAAGTTCGCACCAAAAGGCTTTTGATGCACAAGGATGAAATCAAGCGCCTGATCGGGAAGGTGGAGCAAAAAGGCTACACCTTGGTACCTCTTAATCTGCACTGGAAAGCGGGAAAAGTGAAGTGCGAAATTGCATTGGCCAAGGGCAAGGCCGAGCATGACAAGCGCGACACCATCAAGGACCGCGAAGGCAAGCGCGAGGTCGAGCGTGCCATGAAGGGGCGTAATCGCTAGGACTGCTCAATCCAGATCGCGCAAGGGGTGTGTCTGCCGGGTCCAGGGGCTGTGGAAGAACGGTGTCACCATGCTGTTGTCAACCTCTTCAATTCGGGACGGTTGCCAATGCGGCGTATTGTCCTTTTCTACCGCCAGTGCGCGGATACCTTCCAGCGCCTCGCTCTGGCTTTCGCTGCGATGCAGATGTCGGGGGTGAAAGCAGTGATACATCATGTCGCGCTCCATGCGCAAATTGTCGGCCAGCGTCATGTTGCGGGCACGCCGGACTTGAGCCAACACGACATGCAGCATCAAGGGTGAACGTCGGCGCAAGGTATGGGCGGTGTGTTGTGTCCAGACCGATGGATCAGCCTCCAGCGAATGAACAATGGAAGTCACTGAATCGAGCGAGAAATGGTTATCGACCTGTGTCGCATGCCCGATGTGGTCCGCAGCAGCGGTTGAAAACAAGGCAAGCCATTGCTCCATGGCTCCGGCCCGGTCGAAATCTGTGCTGGCCAGCGCATCCCAGGCAGAGGCCAACCGAGTCAACTCAAAGTGCACGTCTGCCAGTCCAAGCTCCAGCGCCTGGCCCGCCCCTATCACTTCGCCGGTCAGCGCCAGCCATTCGCCACTTCGCCCGGGGCTGCGACTGAGAAAAAAACCACCGCCGACGTCAGGAAACAGACCAATATTGGTTTCCGGCATCGCCAGCCTGCTGCGGCCAGTGACGATGCGCACGCTGGCACCCTGGCTGATCCCCATGCCACCGCCCATGACGATTCCATCCATGAAGGCAATGTAGGGCTTGGGATAGGCATGAATCAGGTGGTTGAGGGCATACTCTTCGGTAAAGAACTGTTCCAGTTCCTGACTGTCGGCCAGTGCAGCCTGATGAAAGAAACGAATATCACCTCCGGCACAGAAGGCCCCAAACGGTCCGGTCTTACCGGTGCCACGAATCGCCACCGCCTTCACGCGGGAGTCATCACGCCAGCCAAGCAGGCACTTGGTTAAGTTGCGTACCATCGAAAGCGACAGGGCATTGAGGGCCTTTGGCCGATTGAGCGTGATCAGACCGACATGTCCGTGAACCTCGGTCAAAATTTCGGGGGCGTCCTCTGCAGGTAGCACAGGTTTTGTATTCATCCTCTGTCTCTCCAGCCGATTAACTCATTGAGCGCCAGCGCACCGATCACCAGTGCGCCGCCAGTTAGAACATTGGGTCGCGGCACTTCATTGGCTCCAATCCAGGCGAGCAGGATACCGAAAATCACTTCCAGCAAACACAGCAGTGCCACTTCGGGTGCCTTGAGTACCCTGGCACACAGTACGGCTAGCGCTGAGGGGATAGCCAGTTGCACCACTCCCAATCCGGCCAGCAAGACCAGATCATGCCTTGAAGCCTGAAATGGGAACGCCAGCGGCAAGGTCAGCAGCGCCGAGAGAACAGCTCCAATCAAAACCGCGGGTATCAAATCGACCTCCTGTCCTTTGGCATGTGCATGCTGGGTGACGGTCCAGTTGGCGGCGCCCGAAACCGGAACGCCGAGTGCCACCAAGGTACCGGTGAGGCTGACACCCTGACTGATCTGGCTGCCGTACATGTAAGCGATGCCGCAGCCGGCGACCACGATGGCGGTCCAGGTTCGCCCCGGAATGCGATGCCCAATGAAGATGCGGGCTGCCAAAGCCGTTAGCAGCGGAGCGATCGACATCGTGAGCAGCACATTGGCCACACTGTTGAGGGTGATCGCCAGCATGAAGAAAGTAAACATGCCGCACCAGCAGAGACCGGATATCCAGAGCGATTGCCCGCCACTTCGCATCCTGCGAAAAACATCACGCCCCTGAAACAGCGGCAGAATCACCAACAGGCAAAGTACCGTGAAAAAACTGCGCCAGAAGGTGACTTCAAAGCTGCGGGCCTGCTCCAGATGACGCGTGACCACGCCTGCGATGGACCACATCAGCGTTACCGCGATCATCAAGAGGACGGCCCGGTTGTGCGTGAGCTTCATGACCTCGGATTAGAGCGCTTCCCGATTGGCCCGCTTGCGTTCGTGCTCTTTCAGGTAGCGCTTGCGCAGACGGATTGATTTCGGCGTGACTTCGACCAGTTCATCCTCTTCAATGAACTCCACGGCGTATTCCAGCGTCAACTGGATCGGTGGGGTGATCTTGATCGCCTCTTCCTTGCCGGAGACACGGAAATTGGTCAATTGCTTCATGCGCACGGCATTCACAACCAGATCATTGTCCCGGTTGTGGATGCCGACAACCATTCCCTCGTACACCGGATCGCCTGCCTTTACGAACATGCGTCCCCGGTCATCCAGCTTTCCGAGGGCGTAAGTCACGATTTCGCCATCGTCCATGCTGATCAGAACGCCATTTTTACGCGACTCGATGTCGCCCTTGAAGGGCTCGTAGCCATCGAAAATGTTGCTGGCCAGACCGGTGCCCCGGGTCAGGTTCAGAAACTCGTTCTGGAAACCGATCAGGCCACGTGCCGGAATCCGGTATTCCAGCCGAGTGCGACCACGACCGTCGGGTTCCATGTTGACCAGTTCACCCTTGCGCAGTCCCAGCGCCTGCATGACGCCGCCCTGATGCATATCTTCAACGTCCACTGTCAGCATTTCAATCGGCTCATGCTTTTCGTCGTTGATCATTTTGAACACCACCCTGGGTTTGCTGACGGCCAACTCATAGCCCTCGCGACGCATGTTTTCAACCAGGATCGTCAGATGCAATTCGCCGCGACCACATACTTCGTAAACGCCTTCCTCGTCGGTGTCCGCGACCCGCAATGCGACGTTGGCTTGCAGTTCACGGTCCAGCCGATCACGCAATTGGCGACTGGTCACGTACTTGCCTTCGCGCCCTGCCAGGGGCGAGTTGTTGACACAAAAATTCATGGTCAGGGTCGGCTCATCGATCTTCAGCATGGGCAGCGGTGCCGGACTCAAAGGGTCGGTCAGTGTGACGCCGATATTGACCTGTTCAATACCGCTGATCAGCACGATGTCACCTGGACCAGCATCGGCAGCCGGCAGTCGCTCCAGTCCTTCAAAGACCAATATCTGCTGCACTTTGGCTCTGCTGCTCTTGCCATCGGGTCCTTCCATCACCAGCACTTCCTGGTTGGTCCGGATGGTGCCCTGTGTAACGCGGCCGACACCGATGCGTCCCACGTAGGTGGAGTAATCGAGGGAGGAAATCTGCAGTTGCAAAGGCGCGTCCGGGTTCCCTTTGTTGGCGGGCACATGGTCCAGAACGGTATCAAACAGAGGTGCCAGATCACCGCCCCATTGCTCACCTGGCGCACCCTCGGTCATGGACGCCCAGCCGTTCAGGCCGGACGCATAAACCACCGGAAAATCAAGTTGATCCTCGGTGGCCCCAAGCTTGTCGAATAAATCAAACGCTGCGTTGATCACATAGTCCGGCCGTGATCCGGGACGGTCCACCTTGTTGACGACCACGATCGGCTTCAAACCCAGAGCCAAAGCCTTCTTGGTCACAAAGCGGGTTTGCGGCATCGGCCCCTCCACCGCATCGATCAGCAGCATGACGCCATCGACCATGGACAGGGCGCGCTCCACCTCACCGCCAAAGTCGGCATGGCCCGGGGTATCAACAATGTTGATGTGCGTGTCCTTCCAGGTCACGGCACAGTTCTTCGCCAGAATCGTGATGCCCCGCTCTTTTTCCAAGTCGTTGTTGTCCATCACGCGCTCGGCCACCTTTTCGTTGGCGCGAAAGGTTCCGCTTTGACGCAGCAACATGTCAACCAGCGTGGTTTTTCCGTGGTCGACGTGGGCGATGATGGCAATATTGCGAATTTGTTTATAGCTCATGGTTCACTTTCATAATTTGTTCATTTGCTCAATCTCGAGCGGGCTCAGCAGTCGATCCGGTATCAGTTCCCCTGCCTTGACATGGGCTGTGCCCAGCAG
>JBBQZA010000110.1:0-11443 GCA_038208175.1 Burkholderiales bacterium | reverse complement strand
GAATGACATGTGCCTCAAAGAACAGAAAACACAGGGGTGCGGTCAGAAAAATGATCCGTGGCAGGCCATAAAAGAAGTGCATCATCGCATTGAGGTAGCACAGTCGCTGCGGCCAACTCAATCCCGTGCCCAGCAAGGGGTTGTCGATCCGGAAAATCTGTGCCATGCCTCGCGCCCAGCGTATTCTCTGACCGACATGAGCCGAAAGACTCTCGGTTGCCAACCCTGCCGCCTGAATCACTCCAAGGTAGGCCGTGTTGTATCCGGCACGGTGCAACTTGAGCGCTGTGTGGGCATCCTCGGTCACCGTCTCGACCGCTACACCGCCAACGTCAAGCAACATCGTCCGCCGCACGACAGCACATGATCCACAGAAGAACGTGGCGTTCCAGAGGTCATTGCCGTCCTGCACCAGTCCGTAAAACAGTTCGCCTTCGTTCGGCATGCGTCGGAACAGTTGCAGGTTGCGCTCGAACGGATCAGGTGACAAAAAGTGATGCGGAGTCTGCACCATCGCAAGTCTTCTGTCCTCCAAAAACAAACCAACCGTGGCCTGCAAAAAACTACGGGTCGGGATGTGATCACAATCGAAAATCGCAATCAGTTCGCCGTGCGTATCCTGCAATGCAGCATTGATGTTGCCAGCCTTCGCATGCAAGTTGTTTGACCGCGTCACATAGTGCACGCCCGCCGAGGCGGCAAACTCCTGGAACTCGTGCCGCCGTCCATCATCAAGCAGGTAGACCTTGAGTTTGTCTTGTGGCCAGTCAAGCGCCAGCGCCGCAATGATGGTCGGCATCACCACCGAAAGCGGCTCGTTATAGGTGGGAACAAAGATATCGACACTCGGCCACTTGGACAGGTCGCTGGGCATGGGCACCGGCTTGCGTTTCAGTGGCCAAATGGTCTGAAAAAATCCAATGATCAAAATCAACCAGGCATAGAGTTCAGCTGCAAAGAGCCCCAGACCAAGCACCAGGTCTGGACCCAACTCGAGTTCCATGCTGGTCGAGAAACGCCAATAAAGGTAACGCGTGGAGGCAAGCACTGACATACTGATCAGAACCAAGGTCACAAGCGTACCAACGTATCGGCGAATGTAGAGCGCAATGCCGACCGTCAGCAGTGAAAAAACAAATTGCTCGTTGCGCGAAAAAGGCAGTGTGATCAGAAAAAGAAGCAGTACAAGGCAAGCCAGCAAGGTGGCCGGCAGCACCCCCGGCACCGACCAGACTGGCGAATCCACCAACTGGGTTCCAGCTTTGTTCAGAAGGCCGTACAAATAGCGCGGATTGAGTCGAGACTGCCGGCCTTCTCCCCAATACCTTCGCCAGCGCTGCAGCAGCGAATGCTCCCTCATCGGCTGACCGGCTCAAGAAACCAGGACGCCAGCCGCTGAAAGTCATCGGTGGCCTGACAACCCGGATCGTAAAACAAAACCGGCTTTAAAAATGCCAGTGCCTCGCTCACCGCTTCGTCGCGATGAATCCCGATTGGCAGCAGGCGCTGGCCCAGCCGTTGTTGCAGAATCTCTCTCATATCGCGGCTCAAAGGCACCGATTCATCGACCTGGTTCAACAGATAGACGCTGTGAAGATCTGGTCGTTGAAGAACTATTTCATCGATCCACGATTCCATTGCCACAATCGTGGCGTAGGACCCGGCGTCGGCCAGCAGCACAATCAAGACCAGGTCTGCGCAGGCAAAACCCTGATTCAAATAGACAGAGGGCCCCGGCGGCATGTCAATCAGTGTCACATGATCATCACCGACGCCAAACCGATGCAACTCCCTTTCCAACCAATCTGGCTGTGTTGCCAGCAAGTTTTCAAACGCCTCCCGCTCGGACTCACTGGCGGCGCCATAGGGCAGGCAAGTAACCCCAAACCGGCTTGCCAACGCGATATCGCGCCAATCAGCACGCGCCAACGACTGGCTACAAATGCCCTCGTGCTGCGATTTGCTGGAGCCGAAATGCCATTGAAGCGCATTTTGCGGATCAAGATCAAGCGCGAAGACACGTCCTTCGCCAAGGTTCAAAGCCATGGCTGCAGCAAGGTTTGCCGTCGTAGACGTTTTCCCCACTCCCCCTTTCATTGAAACGACAGCGACAACGCTCATATGTATCCTGCTGGTTAGCTCTATGCAAAGCCCGTATCCGAAGCACGTTAACAGAAAAATTAGGTGCCGGTATGACCCGGTCGAGCTGCGGTCCGATCGAATATGGACTTGAGGTTGTCGCTGCGTTCAAAAGACTCGGCCGCATTCAGCCATGCACGTTTTTGCCGCGTCGAGAGCGCTGCAGGCAAAACGTGTTTGTCAATCGGCATCGACTTTATCAAGGGCCATCGATTAACAGCCTCTGCAACATCTGAATCTCTTTTCAACTCACGAAAATCGTCGGCGCTGGCCCCAAAGGACCGAAATAATGCGTCTGCATCATTGACACGTTTGGACATCTTTGCGTTCTCCGTCATTCTCTAGGTTCCAGCCACATAGGGGTTGCTCTTGCGCTCGTTACCGAACGTGCTCTCGGGTCCATGACCCGGAATGAAAACAGTGCTGTCTCCCATTGGCCACAAACGGTTGACGATGCTGGCAATCAGTGTGTCGTGATCGCCCTGCGGCAAATCGGTACGCCCAATCGATCCGGCAAACAGCACATCACCAACAAAAGCACGGCCTGCCTCTGCCGAATAAAAAACCACATGCCCCGGCGTGTGACCCGGGCAATGCCGTACCTGCAGCGTGCAATGGCCCACTGTAACCGTGTCCAGATCGGACAACCAACGCGTTGGTTTGAAGCTTGCGGCAGGTGGCAGGCCGAACATCTTGCTCTGCGCCGGCAGTCCATCAATCCAGAATTGATCCGCTTGGTGCGGGCCGATGATAGGCAGTTGACAGCGTGACTCGATCTCTGCGGCGGCACCCGCATGATCAATGTGGGCATGGGTCAGCCAGATCTGTGTCAGCGTCAACTGTCGTTGTTTCGCCGCTGCCAGCAACAGATCGAGATCGCCGCCCGGGTCGATGACGGCGGCTTGCAAGGTCTGATCGCACCAGACCAGGGAACAATTTTGCGCAAAGGCGGTAACAGGAATAGTTTGATAGCGTAGCATTTGCTTCACATTTTAGACGTCAAGGCAGCGTTGTCTGGGGTGCCACCAGCGCCTCAATTTGTTCAATTCGCTCAACCGTCAAATCGACAAAATTATCAGCACCGAGCCCGATAAGCACCCGCACCGGCAGGTACTGAAGACTGGGGGCAAACCAGATTTCCGCTGTGATCACGCCGGCCGGGTTGGCGATCGGTCTGGGACGCAGATGCAAGGCTGACACCGCACCAAGCTCCGGCGTCTCAAGAATCTCTTCGCCAACGACGTCATAAGTCCACAACGCAAGGCCTTGAGGTCTGGCCAACCATACACTGACTTGGCGGCCAACCTTCAATACCTCGCGTCCACTGGAAAATCGGTGACCGAGTTCGACAAACTGACTGACCGTGTCCTGCAGATCTGGCGGGTGCGGCAAGCGGGTGCCGTTATCAAACTGGATAAAACCGTCTTCAAACGCCATGCGCCGCATGCCCCACGGAAACCGCTCTTCATAGATGCCAGGCAGAAGCCCGACCGGACCCACCTGCCCCTGGCTGATCATGGAAAACTGCAACACCAGGGCCATGCTCAAATCAAGCTGGACCTGATAACGACTTTGTTGACGTTGCCATTGCACGCGGGCACTGCCGTAAATATCTCCCCGGTAATTGCCCCTCAAGCGATAAGACACACGTGTATCCAGCGGCCAACTGTCGCTCGCTGGAATTTCCTCAGCCGTAAGCTGTGGCTCACCAGCGACCGCCGGCAGCACCGGTTCGGCTGCCTCTACACCCACTGAGAGTTGTTCTTCCGCCTCATTCTGGTTGATCTGATCGGCTGCATGACCAGGCGCAATTGCAGGCTCGGTCACTGGCGCCACTGCTTCGGTCGACGACACATGCGGGCGTCCCGATCCGGGCATCGTTCGCTGCACAGGCAGCACCAAGCGCTCAGGTTTGACAAGTCGCGTAAAGATCGGGTCAGCCATCCTCGACAGCGGTCTCACGTAGGGTAGTTGTCGATTGAGCCAGGACAAAAGCAAGCCGTGGCCAAGCAACACCCACAACATCAGCAGCCCAAAGGCGAAAAACCTACTGCGAGTCACGGCGGACCCCCTTGACAGGAACCAAGCATCCAATTTAAGGTTTGTAGGAACACAAACCCGATCTTATGCAAACAAAGCTGCACCGGGCCTGCCCCGGGTGAGATACTTGCAGCGACAAGGCTGAAACCCGGACATCAATTACATCTGGAACCGATTGCCATGATCATTTCCCCGATAAATCACTCAGCACTTTCAGAACATAGTCAGCCGGATACCTCTGCCGCACCGAGCCAAACCCTGAAACAGGTCACCGTGCTATTTTTAGATGTGGTGGGTTCAACCACGCTGAGTCAGCAGCTGGACCCGGAGGACTTCCACAGCATCATGGAAGGCGCACTGACAAGCTGCACGCTGATTGTCCAAAAGCACCGGGGCAGGGTGTTGAAATACGCGGGCGACGGCCTGCTGGCCGCTTTCGGTGCCGACAAAGTTCGCGAAGACGATCCTGAACGCGCGGTATTGGCAGGCCTGGCGCTTCTTGAAGAGGGCACGCGCCAGGCAGAGCTGGTACGTAGCCAATACGGCCACGCTGGCTTCAACCTGCGGGTCGGACTGCACACCGGTGCCGTGCTGCTGGGTGGCGGCCTGGATGGCGAAGACAATATTCGCGGCTTCACGGTCAACGTCGCCGCGCGCATGGAACAGACCGCGCCGCCAGGAACCCTTCGCATCAGCCACGATACCTACCGTCATGTGCGCGGCGTCTTCGACGTCGTGCTGCAGTCACCGATCGAAGTCAAGGGAGTGGATGCACCTATGGTCACGTATCTGGTGCAGCGCTGCAAGCCGCGCTCGTTTCGCGTTGCGAGTCGCGGTATCGAGGGGATTGAAACCCACATGGTTGGGCGAGACACTGAGTTGGAACAATTGCAGATTGCGTTCAAGCGCCTGTTTACCCAGGGCAAATTGAATGTGGTGACCGTAGTTGCCGACGCCGGCATCGGCAAGAGCCGCCTGCTCTACGAATTCGAGAACTGGGCGGAGACACAGGCCAAAGGCTTTTATTTCTTCCAGGGCCGCGCCCATCAGCTGACCCGCTCCCAGCCTTATGGACTGCTGCGCGACATCCTGGCTTGGCGGCTACAGATAGCCGATGTTGACAGCATGGATTTGGCCAAGCAAAAGGTCGAGCAAGGCATTGCACCGCTGTTCCTAATGGAAGACGGCGCCGCCATGGCGCAGGCCCACGCCCATCTGCTGGGCCACTTGATTGGGCTCGATTTTTCCGACAGCCCGCACATCCAGGGCATCCGGGAGGACGGTCAGCAGATCCGCAATCGCGGCTTCCATGCAGCGGCACAAATGTTCCGTCGTATGGTTGCCCAGAACGGTTCCCCGATTCTGCTGTTGCTGGACGACCTGCAACATGCCGACGACGGATCGCTCGGTTTCCTGAACTACCTGTGCCAGGTCAACCGGGATGTGCCCATGTTGATTCTGACAATGACCCGTCCAATGCAGCGTGAATGGCCAGCTGACGGGTCGAATACAGTCAATAGACAGCGCATGGTCCTGGGTCCACTGGACAGACATTCCAGTCGTCTGCTGGTTAACGAGCTGCTCAAGAAACTTCCCGAGATCCCGCCGAACCTGCGGGAGCTGATCACCGCTGGCGCCGAGGGCAACCCCTTCTACATGGAGGAGTTGGTGAAGATGCTGATAGACCAGGGCGCCATCATCTGCGACGCCGAGGGTTGGCGAATCAACCCTCAGAAATTGAAAGGCTTGCGCGTGCCACAAACCCTGACTGGCGTGCTACAGGCACGCGTTTATGGCATGAAACCGAAAGACCTGCTGGCGTTGCAACAGGCCAGTGTCATCGGTTATGTTTTTTGGGATCAGGCCATGACTGCGCTGGACCCCCGCGCCCCGGAAGCTTTGCCCTCTCTGGGACAACACGAACTGGTTGTAGCGCATAAAGAGCCTGCACTGGACGGTGATTTCGACGGCGTACGGGAGTACGCCTTTGTGCATCAGCTGCTGCACCAGGTTACCTATGAGACGGTGCTCAAAACAAGCCGGTGCGAGTACCACGCGCAGGCTGCCAAGTGGCTCGCCAGCCTGACCGGTGTAAGGGCCAGGGACTTTCTTGCTGCCATTGGAGAACACTACGTGAAAGCCGGTGACAAGGAGCTGGGCAGCGAGTTCTATACCCAGGCAGCCGAGCATGCGGCCAGCCGCTATGCACATGAGGTGGCTCTTGACCATGTGGCACAAGCGCTGGCACTGACCGAACCGCAGAGCGGCCCGCTGGCGGAGCATGACGGGGCACTGCGCCAGCGCTGGCTGCAGCGCTGGCGTCTTTTTGATGTACGCGAACGCTCGCTCGACCTGCAAGGCCGGCGTAGCGAGCAACAGGCGGACATCGATGCCTTGCAGCAGTTGGCCGACTGCCTGGACGACGACCGCCGACGCTGTGACGTCGCCTGGCGGCGCAGTATTTATGCCATGCGTATCGGCGATTACCGCCTGATGGAGCGCTCGGCGCGCCAAAGTGTGGCCTCGGCACAAAGCGCTGCGGATGTACTGCTGGAACTGCGCGGACAACATCGGCTGGCGTTGGCCGTGAGCTATCTCGGAGATCACTCGAGCGCCAATGAATTGGCGAACAGTGGCCTGGCCAAAGCGCGCACCTTGGGTGCACGACCGATGCAAGCACTGTTCCTGAACGCGCTGTCGGTCATCGCAGACAGTCAGGTCGATCAGTTGGCATCGCTGGAAATGGACCTGCAGGACTTGATGATCAATCGGGAACTGGGCAACCGGCGCGGCGAGACCATCGCACTCGGCAATTTGGGTAACGGCTGGCTCAGATTGGGTCGATACCCACTGGCCCGACAGTATCTGGAGCAGTGTCTGCAGCTCGGACGTGCCGTGGGTGACCGCGCCACCGAACCCAATACGCTGACCAACCTCTCTATGCTGGCACTGCGCGAGGCTGACGATGCACTGGCACTGGCGCATGCACAGGCGGCGGTGGACCTGGCGACCGAGGTGCAGAGCCCGGTCTTTGAAGCAATCGCCCTGTGCTCGCTTGGCAACGCGGAATTGGCACTCGGACGTTACCGTCACGCCACGACGGCGTTCCAGCGCGCCAGGGAAGTGGCCACGGCGCTCGACAACGCTACCCGGCACGATGCTGCTGCCGGCCTGGTGCAGGTGGCGCTGGCTGAAAAAGATGTAGCTGCGGCGATGCGCGTGGCAGAGGATTTGCTGACGCAGTTGTCTGTCGACAGTCAGTTGATCGACACCGAAGCACCTTACCTTATCCGTCTAACTTGCCATCAGGCACTGGCCCAGGCCGGTGACCCGCGTGCCGCCCAGGTACTGGGCAGTGCCCGTACCGATCTGCTTGCACAGGCGCTCAGCATCACCGACCCGCTTCTGCGTCACAGTTTTCTCAGCAACATCCCCGAGCACAGCGCCATACTGGCGGCCTGGTCGCGTGACCCGAGCGGCCGCTTCTAGCGGCAACCCCGGTCGCTGCGCTTTTTCTTAAACATACAAGTCATACTCGATCGTCAGAGGTGCATGGTCAGAGAACTTCTGCCCTTTATAGATCGCCGCTGCTTTAGCACCTGCCGCCAGTGCTGGCGTCGCCAAGTGGTAATCCAGCCGCCAACCCACATTCTTGGCATAAGCCTGACCCCGGTTGCTCCACCAGGTGTAGGCCTCGTCGGTGGCGTCGGGTTGCAGTTTGCGGTAGACGTCAACCAGGCCAGCGTCCGACAGCAGCCGGGTCATCCAGGCCCTCTCCTCGGGCAGAAAACCGGAGTTTTTGCGATTTCCCCGCCAGTTTTTCAGGTCGGTCTCCTTGTGCGCAATGTTCACGTCGCCACACAGTATGAACTCACGCTCGCCCTTTAGTTTTTCCAGATGCGGATAGAACTCGTCCAGAAAACGATACTTGGCCAGTTGCCGCTCCTCCCCGGACGAACCACTGGGAAAATAGCAGCTGATAATGGAACGCTTGGCACTCGCACTGTCAAAGCGCAGCTCCAGGTAACGGCCCTCAGCATCGAACTCGGTTGATCCGTAACCAATCAGCACATCGCTCGGCTGCAGCCGGGTATAGACGGCCACGCCGGAATAGCCTTTTTTTTCGGCAAAGTGAAAGTAGCCAGAAAGATCAGCAAGCTTTTCAAAACGGCCCGCCACATCGGCAGCTTGCGCCTTGACTTCCTGCACACAAATACAATCTGGATTGAATTGGGTGAGCCAGGCGTCGAGACCTTTGGTGGAAGCAGACCGGATACCGTTCAGGTTGAGGCTGGTCAATTTAAACAAGGAATTCCCCATGTCAGAGTCGGTCGCAATAACAGCCAGTCAAACCAGCACGCCAGATGCTGTGGCCCAGGATTTCTTGCAGTTTGTACTGGATTGCGGAGTGTTGCGTTTCGGCGAGTTTCAAACCAAGGCGGGCCGCATCAGTCCCTACTTTTTCAATGCCGGCCTGTTTGACGATGGCGTCAAATTAGGACGTCTGGCGCAATTTTATGCGCAACGTCTGCTCGCTAGCGGCATCCAGTTCGACATGATTTTCGGTCCAGCCTACAAGGGCATCCCCTTGGGCGCCGCCCTGACAGTAGAACTTGCTCGCCAGGGCTTGAACGTCCCTTTTGCCTACAACCGAAAAGAAGCCAAGAACCACGGAGAAGGCGGTTCGCTGGTGGGGGCACCACTGCGGGGGCGGGTATTGATTGTCGATGATGTCATGTCAGCCGGCACCGCAGTGCGTGAATCGATTGCGATCATCCAGGGCGCCGGCGCCACACCGCATGCGGTGGTCATTGCGCTTGACCGGCAGGAAAAAGCGACTGAGAACGGACAGGATGTCGAGTACAGCGCAGTTCAATACGTACAAGACCAACTCGGGCTACAGGTTTCTGCGATTGCCAAACTTGCGGATTTGATGCATTATCTGAACCAGCACAGCGCTGCTGGCCTGGCCATCCACCAACAGCGAGTTCAGGCCTATCAGCAGCGTTATGGCGTCGCAGAAAGATAACGATGTTCAAAATTATGCGCCCGTTTCCTCGTCTTGCGTGGAGTTCGGTGCTGCTCTGTCTTTGCCTCGGTGCCTCGGCACAAACAGCAGCGCCTGCCTCGCCCCAGATTTATACCTGCGTTGATTCCAAGGGCCGCAATTTGACATCCGACCGACCGATTGCCGAATGCCTCGATCGCGAACAAAAGATACTCAATCCAAGCGGCACGGTGAAAGCCAAGGTCGGACCCAGCCTGACGGCGCAGGAACGCAGCGAACAGGAAACCAAAGAGAAAGCAGCCCTGGAAGAACAGGCACGCCAGAATGAGGAAAAACGACGCGACCGAGCCTTGCTGATACGCTACCCGAACAAGGCCGTGCATGACAAAGAGCGGTCATTGGCGCTGGCCCAGATCGGGGTCGTCAGACTGGCCGTTACCAATCGGGTTGAAGAATTGCAGCGTCAACGCAGTTCTATTCTTACGGAGATGGAGTTTTACAAAAAGGACCCGAGCAAAGCACCGGCATGGGTACGCCGACAGCTTGAAGAGGCAAACATCAGCCTGTCGATACAGGCGCGCTTCATAGCCGATCAGGACGCCGAGCAGAAACGCGTCAACATTCGTTTTGACGAAGAACTGGTCCGTCTGAAGCAACTGTGGGCCATGCAAGGAACCGTGCCGGCTAACAGTGGCAGCAAAAAGCCCTGACCTGCAAGTTTTGCGCCCATCAGCCTAGTTTTTGACGCAGCAGTTCATTGACCTGTTGCGGATTTGCCTTGCCTTTACTTCCCTTCATGATCTGACCGACCAATGCGTTCAGCGCTTTGCTGTTGCCGCCCTTGTATTGCTCGACGTTCTTGGGATTGGCGGCCAGTACCGCTTCGACGATTCCTTCAAGTTCACCTGAGTCGTTCATCTGCCTGAGGCCCTTGGCCTCTATCAGACGGTCGATATCGTCGTCCTGCCGACTCCACAAGGCATCCATCACCTGCCTGGCTGCACTGTTGGAAATCGTGTCATCGGCAATCCGACTGATTAACTGGGCCAATTGCGCAGCGCTCACCGGCGCCTGGTTGATATCGATCTCACCCAGATTGAGGCGGCGCGACAGCTCGCCCATGATCCAGTTACTGGTCAATTTTGGTTTACCACAGGCGGCGGCCGCAGCCTCAAAATAGGCGGCCATGGCTCGGCTTTGGGTCAGCATCGCCGCGTCATACTCGCTCAGTCCGTATTCCCGCACAAAGCGCTCAGCCATGACGCGCGGCAACTCCGTCATCTCCGCGCGCACACGCTCGACCCATTCGTCGGCAATCAGCAGCGGCGGCAGGTCCGGGTCCGGAAAATAGCGATAGTCGGCCGCGTCTTCCTTGCTGCGCATGGCCCGGGTCTCGCCGCTATCGGGGTTGAACAACACGGTGGCCTGCGCTATCGCATGCCCATCCTCGATTCGCTCAATCTGCCAACGAACTTCAAAGTCGATCGCCTGCTGCATGAACTTGAAACTGTTGAGGTTCTTGATCTCGCGCCGCGTTCCCAGTGACTGCCCGGGCTTGCGCACCGAGACATTGGCATCACAGCGAAAACTGCCCTCCTGCATGTTGCCGTCGCAAATACCGATCCAGGTCACGATTTTGTGCAATTCCCTGGCGTACGCCACCGCCTCGGCGCTGGAGCGCATGTCGGGCTCGGTGACGATTTCCAGCAAGGGGGTACCCGCGCGGTTCAGATCAATCCCGGTCTGGCCGACGAAGTCTTCATGCAGCGACTTGCCTGCGTCTTCTTCCAGGTGGGCACGCACCAGTCGCACTGACTTCTTCTCATCGCCCAAGAAGAACTCGACCCGGCCGCCCTGCACCACCGGAATCTCAAACTGGCTGATCTGGTAGCCCTTGGGAAGATCCGGATAAAAATAATTCTTGCGCGCAAAAATGCTGCGTGGCGCAATATGGGCACCGATCGCCAGCCCAAACTGGATGGCACGTTCCACCGCGCCCTTGTTCATCACCGGCAAGGTTCCGGGCAGTGCCAGATCGACGGCACAGGCTTGCGTGTTGGGTGCCGCACCGAAAGCGGTGGCAGCGCGACTGAAGATCTTGGAACGGGTTGACAACTGGGCATGGGTCTCAAAGCCAATCACCACTTCATAACCGTGCACCAGCGTTGACGTTGCTGAGTTCATGTTCAAAACCCCTGCGGCTTGGCCGCGTGCCAGGCAGTCGCCTGCTGAAATCGATGGGCGGCGTTGAGCAGC
>JBBQZA010000109.1:0-11474 GCA_038208175.1 Burkholderiales bacterium | reverse complement strand
CAGTGGGTTGAAGCACTGGTCAGTCGGCTCAAGTCGGATGGGCAGATGTATTTGCTGGGCGACTCGCAACAGTCGGTGTACCAACGCGAGGAGTTCGATCTAGCGTACATGACCGGCAAACTGAGCTTCAAGCCTTGGGGTACTGCTGCCGCGCGTGCAGCACATTCACAATCTCAATCCCTGTGGTTACGCGGTACACAACGATGTAGTTCGGATGCACCACAATCTCGCGCGTTCCAGCAACGCGGCCTGGGCGGTACAAGTAGGGGTGCTGTGGCAGGGCTTCGGTTGCAGCCTCTATGGCATCGTACAAACCCTGGGCAGCCAATATGTTGCGGTCACCTATGAAATCCAGAATTGTCCACAACTCTGCCCGCGCTAACGGGTTCCAGTCAACCAGCACGGGCTTGCTTCTCTCGCTTGGACGCAATCAATGCCCGCATCTCGGCCATCACCTGATCATGGGGAATGCGCGGCTCGGTATTGTCAAGGGCTTTTTGCACCTGCGCACGAAACCACTGGTCGTGGCTTGCGGCCTGTTCAGTGGTGTCGAATTCAGAGACGATGGGGTCAAGGACGGCGTTCATGGATCTAGATTAGCACAAAATCCGCTACCCGTGGCCACCAGCGACATCAAATCGCACTGGCCATTGTTTAAGAGTGGTGGCAGCCGAGAAATCCGTCAATCTTTCAAGGCTGATCAGCCCTAGCCACCTGAGCACCCCGTAAGCAGCCCTGCGCATCGCCCTGCGTGCCCATGACCGCCAGATCGGCGACAAGGCCTTGCCCCGGCAGTGTCATCCAGCCCACCTACGACCAGGCGGCACGCTGGCGCGAAGAGAATCGCTGCATCATCTGCCCGGCACGCGGACCGGTCAAGCGCATTCCGCCAGCGTGGCAGAAAGCGCTGGATGCTGGCCACTTGCTGATCCTTAACGTAGCTCTCCTTTTTGGGTGGCTATCCGGCGCTGCCTGAAGGTGTCCTGGTGATGTTGCCGCATCCTCCCTGTGTGGACGGGCCACCAGTGCAAACAAAATCGCCAGGACAGGGGTATCTTTGCAAACAAGTGGTCACTAGGCATGAGCTTGCCACGCTGATCGTTTGAACAGCATTACCGTAGAGTCAAACTTGGCGGCCAGAGTCGTAATGCTCTTGCGCGAGTGCGAAGCCGGCAAGGCTGAACTGGCAAAGCTGCTGGGTCATAAGTCTGTTTCGGGGGAGCTCAACAAGCAGATCAAGCGATTGCTGACGCTGGAAATTATCCAAATGACCCGGCCAGATAAGCCAACTAGCAGATCGCAAAAGTACAAGCTCACGTCAACTGGGCGCCAACTGGTGGTGAGGCCAGGACCTGCAAAGCTAAACCAACTTTTTAAGTAAATTTAAGGAGAAACAAATGGGACTTTTAGATCTCTTTGGAAAGAAGTCAAAAGAAGACGAGGCGGCTGCACGGGAGGCGATGAAAGCCATCCTCCAGCATCAGGCGGAGTCTCGAAAAGATGCTGTAGATTCCGATGAGATACCGACAGGATATGGCCCATTTGGTTTGTGCAAGACCAACCCGGTTCCGACGCAGGGAGTACCAGAATCTAACAAATACATTTCTCGGCTCAAAACCAAAGATGGTCGATCGGTTCAATGCACGCGAGTGGGCTCAACCAGTGCCAAGGACGTTACCAGCGGGATGATTGATATGTACAGCATAAGTTGTGCCGGCACTGACGTGGGCAAGCTCTATCTCTGTCCCTATCACAAGCGAAATTCTGCCAAGGCGCCTGAAGGGTTTAAGTTGGTCTGAGTGGGAGGGTCAAATGAAGAATGTTGTTCAGTCCATTGCACCCAAAAACCAGATGATTGCGACGCATTGTTGATGGTCTTGGCGCTCAGCGGCTTGCGCTTGCGTCCATATGACCAACTTGGAGTGACTCTGCCAAACCGGTCGCGAAGTTCCGTCATGCATTGACACAACTTAATAATAGTGTAATAGTTAAACACGTAACTAGTGTGTTCGCAAGTCAAAAGGGTAGTCAAACCGCATGCCATCCCCAAACGAGAAACTGGCTCAATCGCGGTCGCAGTTGGCCGCCTTGCAAGCCACGGGCCAACACGTTGTGCCAAGCCGCGCCTTGTCCAGGACGCACCGCGAACGCTTGGTAAAAGCCGGGTTTTTGCAGGAAGTTGTCAAGGGCTGGTACCTGCCGTCACGGCCGGATGAGGCGCCGGGCGGCACGGCTGCCTGGTTTGCAGGCATGCGGGATTTCGTCACCGGCTACTGCAATCAACGCTTCGGCGCGGCCTGGCATTTGGGAGCGGAGCAGTCGATATTGCTGCGCTCGGGCGAGCGCACACTGCCAAAGCAGTTGCAAATTTGGGCACCGGCGGGCAACAACCAGGTGCTACAGCTTCCGCACGGATGCTCGTTGTTCCTTTACCGCGCACCCGGTTTGCTGGCCGCCCTGCCCGAGACAGAGGCCGGCGGCTTGCGGCTCGCGGAGCTCGCGAGCGCGCTGGTGGCTGTAGGCCCCGGCTTCTTCAGCCAGCAGCCGATGGCCGCACGGATCGCTCTTGGCATGCTTGAAGATTCGGCACAACTGCTGGCACCGCTGCTGCATGGCTCGCATTCGGTGGTGGCGGGTCGTCTGGCAGGGGCCCTTCGCTGTATGCAGCGAACCAGCATGGCAGATGACATCGTCAACACCCTGCGAAGCGCTGGTTATGCTGTTCAGGAGAGCGTGCCGTTTGAGGCGGCACCCCGTCCTTTTCCGGGCGGACGGCCTGAATCGCCGCATGTTCAGCGCCTGCGTTTAAGCTGGGCTGAGATGCAACAAGGGGTGCTCGATGCGTTCCCGGCGCCCGGGCCAGTGCCCAGCGCCGTTGATGCTGCGCTGCGCGAGGTCGAAGCGCGTTATGTGAGCGACGCCTACCACTCGCTGTCCATCGAGGGCTATCGGGTCACACCTGAACTCATCGAACGCGTTCGCAGTGGCAGCTGGGACCCGGATGGTGCCGACCAGCAGACCGGCGATGCGATGGCCGCCAAGGGCTATTTTGAGGCGCACACACGGGTCAAGGATTTTGTCGCCCAGACGCTACGCCAGCCGTCGCCCCAATTCGAAATGCGCGACGCGCTAAGCGCATGGTACCGGGCGCTGTTCAGCCCCAGTGTCCTGGCTGGCCTGGTCAAACCTTCGGACCTTGCAGGCTGGCGCAACGACCAGGTGTACATCCGTGGTGCGCTGCATGTGCCGCTGTCCAAAGAGGCGGTGCGTGACTGTATGCCGGTGCTGTTCGAGCTGCTGGCTGGGGAGCCTCATGCGGCGGTGCGCGCGGTGCTGGGCCACTTCTTCTTTGCCTACATCCACCCGTGCTTGGACGGCAACGGACGTCTAGCGCGTTTTCTCATGAACGCCATGCTCGTCACCGGCGGCTACGTGTGGACGGTCGTCCCAGTGCAAAAGCGCCAAGCCTACATGGCAGCGCTGGAGCAAGCGAGTTCATTCCACAACATTGCGCCCTTTGCGCAGTTTATGGGCGAGCTAACCCGTGAACAGACGCTTGCACCTTTGCCACAACCCACCGCCTGATTCCTGATGCTGTTGATGGCTTCAGCAGATGCGTGGCAGCGGCTCCCCGCTCAACCAGTCGACCACCCGGCGGCCACCGAAGGCGGTGTTCATCTGCACGAAGCGACTCACATCTTCGCTGACGCGCCCGATCTGGGCGGCGCGCTGACCTAGCGGGTGGGCACGCATCGCGGCCAGCACCGCGTCGGCCGCCTCGGGCGCGACGATCGCCACCAGCTTGCCTTCGTTGGCTATGTACAGCGGGTCCAGGCCCAGCAGCTCGCAGGCGGCGGCCACCTGCGGCAGCACCGCTATCGCCGCCTCTTGCAACAGCATGCCGACGCCCGACTGCTGTGCGATTTCGTTCAGCGTGGTTGCCAGCCCGCCGCGCGTGGGGTCGCGTAGCGTGTGCACCGCGCCGTCTGGCGCCGCCGCCAGCATGGCCGCCACCAGGGTGTGCAGCGCTGCGCTGTCGGATTCGATGCTGGTCTCGAACTGCAACGACTCACGCTGCGACAGCACCGCCACGCCGTGTTCACCGATGCTGCCCGAGAGCAGCACGGCGTCGCCCGGCCGTGCATTGGCGCCGCCGATGTCGCGACCTTCGGGCACCACACCCAGCCCGGTGGTGCTGATGAAGACGCCATCACCTTTGCCCTTTTCGACCACCTTGGTGTCGCCCGTGACGATCGGCACGCCACAGGCACGCGAGGCGGCCGCCATCGACTCGACGATGCGCTTGAGTTGCGCCAGCGGGAAGCCCTCTTCGAGGATGAAGCTGGCGCTCAGGTACAGCGGCATGGCGCCCAGCATGGCCACATCATTGACAGTGCCGTGCACCGCCAGGCTGCCAATGTCGCCGCCGGGAAAGAACAAAGGGGAGATCACGTGTGCGTCGGTGGCCATCACCAGCCGGTGCCCGGCCGGTATGCCCAGCAGCGCCGCGTCGTTGCCCTGGCGCAGGTAGGGGTTATCGAAGGCGCGGGCGAACAATTCGTCGACCAGTTGCGCCCCGACCCGCCCACCGGCACCATGGTTCATGTCGATGCGGCCAGCTTTAAAGTCAAGCGGACGCAGATAGCCAGTTTTCACGCTCTTCATGCCATCGCCACCACAGGAATGTCGCGCCAGCGCCCATAGGTGTAGTGCGCGGCGCACGAGCCTTCGCTCGACACCATGCACGAGCCCATCGGGTTCTCGGGTGTGCACAACGTGCCGAACAGCTTGCACTCAAGCGGCCGCTTGACCCCGCGCAGAATAGCGCCACACTCGCACTGCTTGTGATCGGGCACGGCCTGGTAGTGCAGGCCGAAGCGACGCTCGGCGTCAAAGGTGGCGAACGCGGCGCGAATTTTGAGTGCACTGAAGGGCACCTCGCCGAGGCCACGCCACTCAAAACTGTCGCGCAACTCGAACACCGTGGCCGTCACCGCCTGGGCCGCCCGATTGCCCTCGCGGTTCACCGCACGCGTGAACTGGTTCTCGACCTCGGCGCGGCCCTGGTTGACCTGGCGCACCAGCATCAGGATCGACTGCATCACGTCGAGTGGCTCAAAGCCGGAGATCACCACCGGCTTGCGGTAGCTGCGGGCGAAGGGCTCGTAGACGGCCGACCCGATCACGATGCTCACATGCGCCGGGCCGACGAAGCCGTCCAGCACCAGCGTGCCGTACTGCGCCACTTCGGGCGACTGCAGGATGTGCGTGATGGCGGCTGGCGTGAGCACATGGCTGCACAGGACGCTGAAATTGGTGATCCCTTCACGTGCCGCCTGCCTAATCACCAGCGCTGTCGGTGGCGTGGTGGTCTCGAAGCCGATCGCCAGGAACACCACCTCGCGCCCCGGGTGGTCGCGCGCCAGTTGCAGTGCGTCGGCCGGTGAATAGACCATACGGATGTCGCCACCACGGGCCTTGGCACGCAGCAGCGAGAGGCCGCCGGAGGCCGGCACGCGCATCACATCGCCGTAGGTACACAGCATCGCGCCGTGCTGCAGCGCGAGCTGGATGGCCAGATCGATGCGGCCGATCGGCAGCACGCAGACCGGGCAGCCGGGGCCGTGGATCATGCGCAGATTGGCCGGCAGCAAGTCAGTCACGCCGTAGCGCGCCAGCGCGTGGGTGTGGCCACCGCAGAACTCCATGAAGCTGTAGTGGCGCGCCGGGTCAACCTCAGCGCGCAGGCTCCCGGCCAGGTTGCGTGCCAGCGCGCCGTCACGGAACTCGTCCACGTATTTCATGCGCTGCTCCGCGCCAACTCGGCAAACAGCGCCAGCGTGGCCTGGGCCTCGGCCTCGTCGAGCCTGCCGAGCGCGTACCCAACGTGCACGATCACATAGTCGCCCACTTGCGCCTCAGGCACCAGGGCGATGGAGATCTGTTTGCGCACGCCACCGAGATCGACGATGGCCGTCTCGGCGTCAAGCACCTCGACGATACGGGCGGGAAGCGCCAGGCACATGTTCAGGCCTCCTGTGCGACTTGAGCTTGGACCGCTGCCAGCACGCCAGAGCGCAGCGTGCAGCCAGCGATCCAGGCCTGGCCCAGAGCCAGGCCCGCGTCGCCGCAGCCGACGCCCTGCGGCTCCAGCACCGTGAGTCCGGCGCCCTTCAAATGGGCACGCAAGCGCTGGGCCAGCACGCGGTTGGCCAGACAGCCGCCGGCCAACACCACCTGGGTGCTGGCGTGGGCAGCGGCGGCGTCAATCGCGCAGCGTGCCAAAGCGCTGGCCAGCGCCAGATGAAACTGCGCCGCCCCGCGGCCGCGCGCTTCGCTGCCCAGGGTTTGCAGCGCGAACAGCTCGGCCACGATGGGGTGCAAGTCCAACGAGGTCCAGTTGAATTCGAAGCCCGGATGGACCGCGAGCCATTCGCTGGCCAGTTGCTCCAGCGCTTTTGCCGCCTCGGCCTCAACGCTCTGGCGCACACTCAAACCCAGCGCGCCGGCGGCGGCGTCGAACCAGCGCCCGGCGCTGCTGCTCACTCGGCAGTTCAAACCGCGCTGCAGCATGACGTGCAGCAGCCGGGCGCTGGCGGCGCCGATCTGAGGTGAAAAACGCGACTCGATCTCGGGCCCACGACCGAGCGCAAACAACACGGCCGCCGCCAGACGCCAGGGCTCACGCGCCGCCGCGTCGCCGCCCGGCAGGGTCAAGTGAGCGAGGTGGTCCAGTCGCCGCCAGCGCTGCGCCTGCGCGGCGCCGTCGACCAGAAGTACCTCGCCGCCCCAGGCGCCAGCGTCAGAACCCAGGCCCATGCCATCGAGCGCCAGCCCAATCACGGGGCCGGCGATGGCCTGCTCGGCCAGCACCACACCAATGTGCGCGTGGTGGTGCTGCACGCCGATTGCCGGCACGCCCAAGCGCTGTGCCAGTGCCAGTCCCAGATGGGTGCTAAAGAAGTCAGGGTGCAGGTCGTGGGCTACCGCCTGCAACGCCCCGCTGGCGCGCGCGCGCAGTGCGTCAATCGACTGCGCCAGTGCATCGCGGCTGGCGGCGTCGTCCAGGTCGCCATGCAGTGCCGACCAGTGCAGCTGATCGCCGTCGATCAGGCAGGCCCGGTTCTTCAAAAACGCGCCGCAGGCCAGAACGCGAGCCGGTGCTGCGCGCGCCAGCCGAGTGGAATGGGCAAGCTCGTTCATGGCCGTGGCTGCAGCCAGTCCAGCCAGGCCTGCATGCCGTCGCCGCGCGTGGCCGACAGTTGCAGCACCTCAATGCCGGGGTTGACCCGGCGTGCGTCATCGATGCAGCGCGTGACATCGAAATCGACATACGGCAGCAGGTCGATCTTGTTGATCACCATCAGCGTGGCGGCGGCAAACATATCGGGGTATTTGAGCGGTTTGTCAGCGCCTTCCGTGACCGACAGGATCAGCACCTTGGCGGCTTCACCCAAGTCCCACAGCGCCGGGCAAACCAGGTTGCCGACGTTTTCGATGAACAGCAGCGCCTCGGGGACGGCACGATGTGGGCCTTGCTGCGAGTGTTGCTGCGGGTGTCCGTGAGGGTGCGCCTGGCCATGCAAATCCAGGCGGGCAAAGGCGTCGCCCACCATCTGCGCATCGAGGTGGCAGCCGCGCCCGGTATTGATTTGAATCGCAGGAGCACCCGCCGCCCGAATGCGCTCGGCGTCCAGACGGGTTTGCTGATCGCCTTCGATCACGGCCAGCGCCAGCCCGGGGGCGCGCTGGCGCAGCGCCACAATCGTGGCGCACAGCAGTGTGGTCTTGCCCGCGCCGGGGCCCGATACCAGGTTGTAGGCGGTAACTCCATGCGCCGTGAAATGCGCGCGGTTGCGATCAGCCAGGCGCTGGTTGGCGCCCAACACGTCAGCTTCGAGCTTGATGGTGCGCGTTTGGCTCTGGCTGGGCGCCGGCGCTGCGTCGTTACACCCACACGTGACACACATTCTTTTCTCCTTCAATCGGTCGGCACGACCAGGTCAAGCACGCGCAGCTCGCCGCCGCCGCTGACTTGCACCGGATAGCCGCCGCAGCGCGGGCAAGGATCGGCGCGACTGTCGATCGTCACCTCGGCGGCGCAGCGCTCACACCAGGCCCGACCCGGCGCTTCGTCAATCTCAATTCGCGCACCCTCCAGACAGGTGCCGGGCGCGATGGCTACGAGGGCAAAACGCAGCGCCGACACTTCCACACCGGCCAGCGCACCGGCCTGCAGGCGAAGTGTAGCGACACGTCTGAAATGCTCGCGCGTGGCGCACACCTCCACCATGCGCACGATCTCATCTGCCAGGCTCAGCTCATGCATGGCGTGACCTGATCTATCGACGCGGTCAGCCAACCCTGCGCCCAGTGCAGCGCCGCTGCCAGATGCTCCAGCGCAGCCGGACTGGGCGGCTCACCCAGCTCGAAACGCTCGCCTCGAATCGCCAACAGGGTGCACGGCGGCGGCTCGGTGCCTTGCACGGCGCGAAACACATGCAGCAAGGCCTGCGGTGACAGGGCGTGGCTGGTGAAACTCGCATCCTGCACCGGCCGCAACTGGGTCACTTCAAAGGGCGCGCGGCAACTCAGGCTGGCATCGACAAACAGCACCCGTTGGCGCCCCACCAGGTCGAGCGCATGTTCAATCTGCAACTGGTAGTCGTCGAGGTATTCCAGGCCGGCCGCCGGTGCCACCGCGGTGCGCAGACGCTCAAGACACAGAGGACCCAGCGCGTCGTCACCGCGACTCAGATTGCCCCACCCGAACACCAGCACCGGCGCCGGCTGCGCGGTCATGGTGGCAAGCCTACCGAAGAACCCAGGTCATGCACAAGTTCACCCTGGTGCGACTTGACGACCCGGTCTATCAGCTCGCCCTCAGGCCCGACCAGCGCCACATCCAGTGGCATCTGCCCCAGCGCATGGGTGGCGCACGACAGGCACGGATCGTAGGCGCGGATCGCCACCTCAATGTGGTTCAGCAGGCCTTCGGTCAGCTCACGTCCGTCGAGGTACTCTCTAGCCACCGAACGCACCGCTTCGTTCATGGCCTGGTTGTTATGGGTGGTCGCGACGATCAGGTTGCAGCGCGTCACCAGGTCGTCGTCGCCGACCTCGTAATGGTGGATCAGCGTGCCACGCGGTGCCTCTATCACCCCGACGCCAGCGCGCCGGCGTGGCCCGCCCGCCATCAGCTCGCCAGCCAGGATGTCGGGGTCGTCGAGCAAGTCCTTGATGACTTCGGTGCAATGCAGCACTTCGACCATGCGCGCCCAGTGGTAGGCCAGCGTTGCGTGGACCGGCTGGCCCTGGCCCCAGGCAACGAACTCGCGGCGCTGCGCTTCGGCCAGCGGGCTCGGAATGAAGTCGCAGTTTTGCAGGCGTGCCAGCGGCCCCACCCGATACCAGCCGTGCTCGCGCCCCAGGCTCTTGAGGAACGGAAACTTCATGTAGGTCCAGGGCTTGACTTCTTCTTCGATCAGGTCGAGATAAGCCTGGTCGCTGGCGCCGTCGAAGATGATCTTGCCGGCCTCGTCGCGCGCCCGCAGCACGCCGTCATACAGGTCCAGCGCCCCATCGGCGCGCACCAGTGACAGCAGGTTGGAGCGCAAACTGCCAAAGCTGTCATACAGCGCCGGGTTCTGGGAGTGAAGCTGCTTGACGATGGTCACCGCGTCTTGCGCCCAGGCCGTCATCTGCGCCACATCGCGCTGCAACAGGGCGCGGTCTTCGAGGCTCAGGTGTTTGTTGACACCGCCCGGCACCGAGCCGGTGCCATGCACCCGCTTGCCTGCCGTGGCGCGGATCACCTCCTGGCCGAACTTGCGCAGCAGCACGCCTTTCCTGGCGATGTCGGGGTGCGCCTGCGCCACGCCGACGATGTTGCGTCGGTTCATTTCGGAGTCAAAGCCAAACAGCAGATCGGGCGAGGCCAGGTAGAAGAAGTGCAAGGCGTGCGACTGCATCACCTGCCCGTAATGCATCAGCCGCCGTATCTTGTCGGCCGACGGCGTGACGGGCAGCGCCCCCACCACCCGGTCCAACGCCTTCGATGCAGCAAGATGGTGCGACACCGGGCAAATACCGCACAGGCGCTGCACCATCACCGGCACTTCCCAGTAAGGCCGGCCCTCGATGAATTTCTCGAAACCGCGGAACTCGACAATGTGCAGCCGCACCTGCTGCACACGGTTTTGCGCATCGAGCAGGATCGTCACCTTGCCATGACCTTCCACCCGCGATACCGGGTCTATGGCGACACGACGCAGGCCTTCGGGCAGGGCGGCAGTTTCAAGCGATGTGCTCATGCTCAATCGTAGTGCATCAAGCCGGCCCCAAGGTGCGGTGTGCGCCCAGCCATCAGGTCGGTCAGGAAGCTCCAGAAGGCGTCGGCCGAGGGCGGGCAGCCAGGCAGGAAATAGTCCACATGCACCACCTCGTGAATCGGGCGCACCTTGTTCAGCGGCAGTGGCAACTCGGGGTCGTTGGGGATGGCGCTGCCCGCGCTCATGCCAGGCCGACTGCGGTACACCTCGGTCAGCAGTGCGCCCAGATCAAGGTGGTTGCGCTGCGCCGGCAGGCCGCCGGTGATGGCACAGGCGCCAACCGCCACCAGCGTCTTGCAGTGCGTGCGGAACTCGCGCAACACCGTGACGTTCTCGGCATTGCACAGACCGCCTTCGATCAGGCCGATGTCGCAGTGACCCACTTGCTTGATGTCGGTAAGTGGCGAGCGGTCGAACTCAATGTGTTCGATCAAATCGAAGAATCGCTCGTCAATGTCCAGAAACGACATGTGGCAACCGAAGCAGCCAGCCAGCGAGACGGTGGCAACCTTGAGCTTGCGCGCTCCGTGGGGCAGCGGCGTCAGCGTCATGGCGCCTCGCCCTGCACCTGCTGCGACACCGACTTCTGGTCGAAACGGCGCTGCCCGATCGGGATCACAAAGCCGCGCCGCTTTGGCAGGATCACGCCCACCGGGCAGATGTCGGCGGCGCGGTCGCCCAGCGTCATGGAGGTGTCGGCCAAACGCCCGCTGTCGCTGTTGACCAGCAGATGCGTGTCGATGCCATGGCCGCCGATCGCAAAGACATTCTTTTGATCGACATCGCGGCTGGCCTTGACGCACAACTCGCACAAGATGCAGCGGTTGAAATCGAGCAGGATGTCTGGGTGGCTGGCGTCGACCGGGCGGTCTGGGTAGAACTCCTCGAAGTGCGGGCCTTCCATGCCCATCTCGTAGGCCGTGGCCTGCAACAGACAGTTGCCACTTTTCTCGCAACTCGGGCAGAAGTGGTTGCCTTCGACGAACAGCATTTGCAGCAATGTCTTGCGGTGACCGTTGAGTTCTTGCGTGTTGCTCTCGACCTCCAGGCCCGCTGCGGCGCGCCTGGTACAGGCGGCTTGGGGGCGGCCATTCACCTTCACGCTGCACAGCCGGCACGAACCGTGCGCCGGAAAGTCGGGGT
>JBBQZA010000108.1:0-11493 GCA_038208175.1 Burkholderiales bacterium | reverse complement strand
ACACACGAAGTGGCAAGCGTGGGGGCCACGATGCCCTCACTGACTTTTTCGCTGGGTCTGCTTTTGGCACCCCTGGATTGGTCTGGTTTGTCGCTTGCAGTAGGCTTGTCCCTCGTGCAAAGCCTGCACCCGGATTTACGTCTGAAGTGGCCCAACGATATCTGGTGGCATGAGCGCAAGCTGGCAGGGATTCTGATCGAGACCGCCAGCGTCGGCAAGGACCGTTATATCGTGGTCGGGGTCGGCATCAACATCAAAAGGCGCAATGGCGCTGGTCTGGCCACGCCGCCGGCCTGGCTGCAGGAGTTGCAGCCCGATATGCAAGCACCTGGAGCGTTGCTGCGGATTGCAGCACCCTTGGCAAGAACAATCAAGACCTTTGAGAAGAGCGGATTCGCGCCCTTTCGCTCCGGCTTCAATCAACGCGATGCGTTGCCGGGTTTGAACGTAGCCCTAAGTGACGGGACTTTGGGCACCGCTCGGGGAGTCGATGACAGCGGTGCCCTGCAAGTACAAACAGCGCAAGGTTTGATCTGCGTCACCAGTTCCGAAGTCAGCGTACGCCCGGTCTCCAAGCCCTTGCCTGTCAAGCCCTGAGCGTCCTGCATGCTGCACTTGCTCACCTTCATCCTGCTGCTGGCCAACATCGTTTATTTTGCCTGGTCGGAAGGCAAGTTGCCGGGCTTGGCTCCCGAACAGCAAACAGAATCACAGCGCCTGGGACAGCAACTCAGGCCCAATGCCCTGCGCCTGCTCTCGCAGCAGGAATTGCGGCAGTTTGATGCCGTTCCCGTCGCCTCCAGGTCGACCGAATGTTTGCAGGCCGGGCTTTTTAGCGACGCGCAGAGCGCGCAGTTACGCCCCGTTTTGGCGTCGACACTGGCGCCCGAAACTTGGACACTGACCCCGGCGGTGGAACCCGCGCGCTGGATTGTCTACATGGGCAAGTACGCCAGCCCAGAAGCCTTGGCAAAAAAGCGCGCAGAACTCGCTTCATTCAATTTGCACTTCGAAGCGCTGCAGAGCCCGGCATTGCAATGGGGGCTGTCACTGGGTGGCTACGAAACTCAAGCCGATGCCAGCACAGCGCTTGCTGCGCTGAACAGACGTGGCATACGTACCGCGCGGGTGCTGCAAGAGCGCGAGGAAGCCCGCGGCAACAGATTGCGACTTGCCATGACCGGCGATGCACTTCGCGCCAGTTTGCCTGCATTGAAACCGGCACTGGGCGATAAAGTCCTGCTTGCGTGCAAGTAGACAGTGCTATGCGGTGGTGGATTCGGCACCAAAACGCACGCTGAAACGGGCACCCGGCGGCAGCTGTCCTGGCCGCGTATCCTCCATCTCTATGGTGGCATTGTGCAGATGCGCAATTTCCATCACGATGCGCAAGCCCAACCCGGAACCGTCCACCTCGGTACCCAGGGCGCGGTAAAACGGCCGAAAGATCAGCTCCCGTTCGGCCACTGGCACGCCTGGCCCCGAGTCTTCGACCTGCAACACCAGCGTCTTGCCAAACGGATCGGTCAGAACCCGCGCCGTGATCACGCCTGGTTTGGCGACAGCGGAGGGCGTGTAGTTGATGGCGTTGTCCAGCAGATTTCGAATCAGTTCTTTGAGCAGCGTCGGGTTGCCCGTCAGTCGTCCGCCCTGGGCACCCGGTTGTGTTCCCTCGAAACCCAAATCGATGTATTTCTCCATCGCCCGCGGAACGCAATCGCGCACCACTTCCATGGTTAACTGAGCCAGATCGCAGGTCGTGCGCGGCATCGCCGACCCGCTACTCTCAGCTCGGGCCAACGCCAGCAGTTGGTTGACGGTGTGGGTTGCCCGGATGCTGGAGCGCCCGATTTGACGCAAGGATTGCTTGAGCTCATCGGTATTGGCACCCTCTCTTTGTGCCAGATCAGCCTGCATGCGCAGTCCGGCCAGAGGCGTCTTCAGTTGGTGGGCGGCATCGGCCAGGAAACGCTTTTGGTTGGCAATCGAGTCCTTTAGCCGCATCAGCAAATCATTGACGGAAGACACCAGGGGTGCAACCTCCAGCGGAACCACCCTCGCATCAATCGGACTCAAATCATCGGGTTTGCGCGCGCGTATTCGCTCTTCCAACTGATTCAGGGGCTTGATGGCCTGCACCAATGCCAACCAAACCAGCAGTACCGCCATCGGCAGGATCACGAACTGGGGCAGCATGACGCCCTTGACAATTTCAGTCGCCAGAATGGACCTCTTTTCCAGCGTTTCTGCAACCTGCACCAGTGCTGGCTTGGCGTTCGGTAACGCCAGCTTGACCCAGGTATAGGCGATCTTGACATCCGCGCCGTGCACTTCAGCGTCGCGAATGCGGACTTCCCCAAAAAAGACTTTTTCGTCGTCAGGCGGCAAGGGCAAAGCACGCTCACCGCTCAGGAACTCGCCGTGCGCGCCCAGCACCTGGTAGTAAACGGTATCAGAGTCATCGGCGCGCAGCAATTCGCGCGCCGGCAAGGGCAGATTGAATTGCACCCTGTTGTTGCTGACGTTGACCAACTGTGCAAGAGCGCCGGCGTTGTACTCCAGCGCCCGATCGAACGGCTTGCCGGCAATGCTTTGCGCCACCAGCCAGGTCAACACCAAACTGATCGGCCACAGCAACAGCATGGGCGTCAGCATCCAGTCCAGTATTTCCCCGAACAGCGAGCGCTGCTCCTGATGGAAGATGTTCACGGCGCGGGGGTCATATCAGCCGGGTATCTTCTCAAGGCAGTACCCCAGCCCCCGCACGGTGGCAATGCGGATCGGACCTTTTTCAATCTTCTTTCGCAAGCGGTGGATGTAGACCTCGATGGCGTTATTACTGACCTCCTCACCCCATTCGCACAAGCGTTCCACCAACTGGTCCTTGCTGACCAGACGACCGGCGCGCTGCAACAGAACTTCAAGCAGACCCAATTCGCGGGCCGACAGCTCCACCATGACGCCGTCAATGGTGGCCACGCGGCCGGACTGGTCATAAATCAAAGGCCCATGCTTGATTGTGCTGCTCGCCGTTCCCATGCCGCGCCGACCCAAGGCGCGGACGCGGGCCTCCAGTTCCTGCAGACTGAAAGGCTTCGCCATGTAATCGTCGGCGCCATAGTCCAGGCCCTTGACACGTTCTTCAACACTGTCGGCCGCAGTCAGAATCAGCACCGGCAAGGAGGAGCCGCGGGCGCGCAGTTTTTTCAAGACCTCAAGTCCGTGCATCCTGGGCATACCCAAATCCAGAATCAGCAGGTCGAATTCGGTATTTGTCATCAATGCCGCGTCGGCTTCAGCGCCGCTGGCCACGTGGTCCACGGCGGCCCCTGAACTGCGCAGGGTTCGCAACAAGCCATCGGCCAGTACCTGATCATCTTCTGCAATCAGAATCCGCATCTATGTCTCCTGTGTGGCTGAAAACCGGAGGCCGGTATTTCTTTGTTCTGGTAATTCTAGGCGTCCCACAATTTTCGTGTAATTTTCATGAAAGCTAGCCCGGATTTACGCTGCATAGGCTTCCAGTCCAATCGCAATAACAGTTGCCACTTCGACGCCAACAGCTTCTCGCAACTCGGCTTCAGCCTGCGCAACAGCTTGGCCAAAAGACTGCAACCAACTCAAACCCATCGGGGTGAACATGATGCGGCGTGCGCGTGCGTCACGGGCATCGGGCATACGGGTCACCAGGCCCCAAGCCTCACATTGCTCCACCAGCTTGCCCATGGCCTGCTTGCTGACGCTGGCGCGCGCGGCCAGGTCGGTCAGTCGCGAGCCCTCCAGCGCCAGATGGCGCGTGATGTGGATATGCGAAGCGCTCAGCCAGCCCCGCGCAACGAGGTTGGACAGGGCCAAAGGCACCTCCTCGTTGCGCGACAGCAGGAACATGACGCGCGCATCAAAGCGCTGCAGAGCCTGGCTCAGCCAGTGCCCCAGATGGGCCTGGCGCCACCCCTGGCTGGCCTGCTTGACACCGCCTGTTGCCTCCCTCTCCAGCGCAGCACTGCCTGGGTCGAACCTGGCTTTAGGGGTTTTGATCATATTGTGAATGGTAAACTAAATTGACTAATAAAACTACTTGCAACTGTCAACCATTGCACTAAACTACTGGTTAAGTATCCAGCCTGTCATTAAAAACAGAATTTAACCCACCTTAACTGAATTGCTATTCAAGGAGAATTTCATGGACGCACCCGTCAAAGCCCTGAGCCCCGCCAACAGCGAAAAAGCAAAAGCTCTGCAAGTGGCCCTGGCCCAGATCGAAAAACAATTTGGCAAGGGCACCATCATGCGCCTTGGAGAGGGCGAGGTCATCGAAGATATTCAGGTGGTCTCGACCGGATCGCTCGGTTTGGACATCGCTTTGGGTGTCGGCGGCTTGCCACGCGGCCGGGTCGTCGAAATTTACGGACCGGAGTCATCGGGCAAAACCACACTCACTCTGCAAGTCATTGCGGAGATGCAAAAAGTCGGCGGTCAATGCGCGTTCATCGACGCCGAACATGCGCTGGACATTCAGTACGCCCAAAAATTGGGCGTGAACTTGCAGGATTTGCTGATTTCCCAGCCCGATACCGGCGAACAAGCGCTGGAAATTGTGGACAGCCTGGTGCGTTCCGGCGCCGTTGATCTGATCGTGATTGACTCCGTCGCAGCCCTGACCCCAAAAGCCGAACTTGAAGGCGAGATGGGCGACTCGCTGCCTGGTTTGCAGGCCCGGCTGATGAGCCAGGCCCTGCGCAAACTCACCGCCCACATCAAGAAGACCAATTGCATGGTGGTCTTCATCAACCAGATCCGCATGAAGATCGGCGTCATGTTTGGCTCGCCTGAGACCACCACCGGCGGCAATGCGCTGAAGTTCTACGCTTCGGTACGTCTGGACATCCGCCGCATAGGCACCATCAAAAAAGGTGACGAGGCAATCGGCAATGAAACCAAAGTCAAGGTCGTCAAGAACAAGGTGGCGCCGCCCTTCAAGACAGCCGAGTTTGATATTTTGTTTGGCGAGGGCATCAGCCGCCACGGTGAAATCATCGATATGGGCGTGAACGCCAACATTCTCGAAAAGTCGGGCGCCTGGTACGCCTACAACGGCGAAAAAATCGGTCAGGGCCGCGACAACGCCCGCGAGTTCCTGCGCGAAAACCCGGACTTGTCACATGAAATTGAAAACAAGGTGCGCGCGTCGCTCGGCATTCCCTTGTTGCCGACGATTGGCGAGCCCGAGGTAAAAGCCAAACCCGCAGCCAAAAAAGCCGAGGTAGCAAGCAAGCCCTAACTGTAATGCCTTCGGTCCAACTCTCTCTGAAAGCTCGCGCCTTGCGCCTGCTCAGCGGCCGCGAGCACTCACGCGTTGAGCTTGAACGCAAGCTTGAAAGGTTCGAAGAAGAGTCCGGCACCTTGGCCCGAGCTCTGGACGAACTGCAAGCCAAGGGGTTCATCAACGAGCAACGGGTGATCGAATCGGTCGTTCATCAACGTGCCGCCAAACTCGGTGTAACACGCATCAAACACGAACTCCAGGGCAAAGGCCTGGACCCGCAAGCCATTACCGAGGCGCTTGCGCATTTACAGACCAGCGAGCATGAGCGGGCGCTGCTGGTCTGGCGCAAGAAATTCGGCACACCTCCCTTAACAGCGCTGGAAACAGCACGCCATATCAGATTCCTGGCAGCGCGCGGATTTGGCGCCGACGCTATCCGAAAAGTGATCAAAGCCCCAGCATCAACTTGAGATTCTGCACCGCGGCACCACTGGCGCCCTTGCCCAGGTTGTCGAGCCTGGCCACCAGCACCGCATGGCTAAAACCATCATTTGCACCCCGATTCGAAAAAACGCGCAGTTCCATCTTGTTGCTGCCAACCAGGGCCAGCGCATCAAGTCTGCCGTCTGGCGTCGCAGACTCGACGCTTACCGTCTCGCTTCCAGCATAGTGCTTCGCCAAGACATCATGCAAATCCTGGGCAACCGGTTGCCCAGGCAACAAATCCAGATGCAGCGGCACCTGAACCAACATGCCCTGCCTGAAATTCCCGATTGACGGAACAAAAACGGGTCGCCGCTGCAAGCCACTGTATTTCATGATCTCCGGCATGTGCTTGTGCTTCAAACCCAGGCCATACAGCTCAAACGCTGGCGCCTGATTCTTCTCATACGCCTCTATCATGCTGCGCCCGCCACCTGAATACCCGCTGACAGCGGGCAGGCTAAGAGGGAAATCTGCAGGGATCAATCCAGCATCCACCAGGGGACGCAGTAGCGCGATGACACCGGTGGAATAGCAGCCCGGATTGGCCACCCGGTGCGCCTGCGCCACCGCCTTCTGGTGTCCCGCAATCAGTTCGGGAAAACCGTAGACCCAGCCAGCTGCGGTACGGTGGGCGGTTGAAGCGTCAATGATTTTTGGCCCAATTTGACCCGTAGCCCGCGCCACCTCATCGATCATGGCCACGGATTCGACGGCCGCTTCGTCATGCAGGCAAAGCAGCACCAGATCCACTTGCGACATCACCTCCCGTTTGGCGGCCGCATTCTTGCGCAACTCGGACGCGATGCTGACCAGCTCAATACCGGCCATACCTTGCAGGCGCTCCCGGATCTGAAGACCCGTGGTGCCGGCTTCGCCATCAATAAATATCTTGCGCATAGGACGATCCCCAATCAGTGTGCGTTGCAGCGCCGTGTAAGGCTGGTAGAAGTTTGGTGCATTGCAGCATGATACAGTCCGGGGCTGTGCTGTCCAGTGCCTGCTGTCGAAGCATCAGGTTTTTGCAGCAGAATATCAGTCATTCTTTCCTGAAACCTTGCAGGACTGAGCGCAGCTCCGCAACAGCCCAGCGGCCCGGTCCTCAACCGATTGAGACCTATGAAGATTCACGAATACCAAGGCAAGGAAATCTTGCGTCAATTTGGTGTGCCGGTGCCACGTGGCATTGCTGCATTCACGGTTCAAGAAGCGGTAGAGGCCGCGCAAAAACTGGGCGGCCCGGTCTGGGTTGTCAAGGCGCAAATTCATGCCGGCGGACGTGGCAAAGGTGGTGGCGTCAAGCTGGCCCGTTCGATCGATGAGGTAAAGCAACTCGCCGGCGAAATTCTGGGTATGCAACTTGTTACCCATCAAACCGGTCCACAGGGCCAGAAAGTGCGCCGCCTGCTGATTGAGGACGGCGCCGACATCAAGAAGGAATATTATGTATCTGCGGTAACCGACCGCAGCAGCCAGCGTGTGGCCTTAATGGCCTCCTCCGAGGGCGGCATGAACATCGAGGAAGTGGCGCATGCGACGCCGGAAAAAATCATCAAGGTGTTTGTTGATCCGGCCACAGGACTGACCGCTGCGCAAGCCAAGGAGCTGGCTGACGGCATCGGCGTCCCTGCCGGCTCGACGGCGCAGTGCGTTGACGTGATGCAAAAGCTGTACAAGGTGTACATGGACACCGACGCATCGCTGGTCGAAATCAATCCCTTGATTCTGGAAGGCAACGGAAACATCAAAGCGTTGGACGCGAAGTTCAACTTTGATTCGAACGCACTGTACCGTCACCCCGAAATCGTGGCCTACCGGGATCTCGACGAAGAAGATGCAGCCGAAGTAGAGGCCAGCAAGTTTGACCTTGCCTACATCAGTCTGGATGGCGACATTGGTTGCCTGGTCAATGGTGCCGGCCTGGCCATGGCGACTATGGACACGATCAAACTTTTTGGCGCCGAACCCGCCAATTTCCTGGACGTAGGCGGTGGCGCCACACCCGAGAAAGTGACCGAAGCATTCAAGATCATGCTCAAGAACCGAAAGGTCAAGGCGATCCTGGTCAACATTTTCGGCGGCATCATGAAATGCGACACGATTGCTATGGGTGTCATCAGTGCCTGCAAGGCGACCAACCTGAATGTACCGCTGGTCGTGCGCATGAAAGGCACCAACGAAGAAATCGGAAAGCAGATGCTCGCCGACTCCGGACTCCCCATCATCAGTGCCGACACGATGGCCGACGCGGCCCAAAAAGTGGTTGCCGCTGTCAAGGCATCTTGAAACCCTGACCAGGAACTGAATCATGTCCATCCTCATCAACAAAGACAGCAAAGTAATCACCCAGGGCATTACCGGCAAGACCGGTCAATTCCATACCGAGAAGTGCCAGGAGTACGCCAACGGAAAGAACTGTTTTGTGGCAGGCGTCAATCCAAAGAAGGCCGGTGAATCGATCTTCAACATCCCGATTTACGCCTCGGTCAAAGACGCGGCAAAACAAACCGGCGCCAGCGTATCGGTCATCTATGTTCCGCCTGCCGGCGCGGCGGCGGCGATCTGGGAAGCGGTCGAGGCCGACCTTGATCTCGCCATCTGCATCACCGAAGGCATTCCGGTTCGCGACATGCTCGAAGTGCGCAACAAAATGCGCGCCAAGGAAGCCGCTGGCGGCAAGAAAACCTTGTTGCTGGGCCCCAACTGCCCGGGCGTGATCACACCCGACGAAATCAAGATCGGCATCATGCCGGGGCACATCCATCGCAAGGGGCGCATTGGCGTGGTGAGCCGCTCCGGTACCCTGACCTACGAAGCAGTAGCTCAATTGACAGAAATCGGCCTCGGTCAGTCGACCGCTGTCGGCCTGGGTGGCGACCCGATCAACGGCCTCAAACACATCGACATCATGCAAGCCTTCAACGATGACCCGGACACCGACGCCGTCATCATGATTGGCGAAATCGGTGGGCCCGACGAAGCTGACGCCGCACGCTGGTGCAAAGCCAACATGAAGAAGCCGATCGTTGGCTTCATCGCTGGCGTCACGGCACCAGCAGGTAAACGCATGGGACACGCTGGCGCCTTGATCTCCGGCGGTGCCGATACCGCTGAAGCCAAACTTGCGGTGATGGAAGAATGCGGCTTCAAAATCACGCGCAATCCTTCCGAAATGGCCAAATTGTTGAAAGCTCTGTTGTAGGCGAGATAGCAAAGTCCGGCACGGTCAGGAGACCGTTACACTTTCAATAAAATAAGAAGCGCTCGAAACAAGCTGTTTTGGGCGCTTCTTGCGTTCGCAACACCGGAGAAATCGGATGGAATTGCTGCAAAGCGTCGGCTTCTGGATTGGTCTGTTCAAGATTGTCTGGATCAATATCATCTTGTCAGGTGACAACGCGGTGGTCATTGCACTGGTGATTTTTGGCAGCACCCTGATGATCAAATTAATGGCGCGCTTTCCCGTCATCGTCACATTGGGAGCAGCGCTCGGCGACGGCTTGGTGCTATTCCTGGGCCGGGTGCTGCAGCGGCGAAATGCAGAGGCATCGCAAGCCACCAGCATGCAATGAATTACATCTTCTGCTCGCGAACCCATCCGGGTCGAACCCGGAGCAACAATGAGGATTCAGTAACTTTCGATGATGCGGCGCAACTGGGCGTTTTGGCCGATGGCATGGGTGGCTACAAGGCCGGAGAAATCGCCAGCAGCATGGCAACCGCTTTGATCAGTACCGAGTTGTCGCAATGGCTGGTGGAAACAGGCCGGAACACCGATATTCAGGAAGTCAGGCATGCACTCGAGATGTGTGTCGACAATGCGAACCACGCGATCTATCTCGCGTCACGCACCAATCCAGACTATTCAGGCATGGGAACCACCCTGGTAGTCGGCGTTTTCCATGGAGATCAACTGCTTGTAGGACATGTCGGTGACTCCCGCTGCTACCGCTTGCGCGGCAACGAGTTTTCGCAAATCACGAAAGATCATTCACTGTTGCAGGAGCAGTTGGATGCTGGATTGGTGACCCCTGAGGAGGCCGCGACCTCGCCATTACGAAACCTGGTGACACGTGCCATGGGTGTTGAAACTGAAGTACAGATGGAAATCAACCAGCACCCAGTGGAGTTTGGCGATATATACCTGATGTGCAGTGACGGTCTGTCCGATATGATGAACAACGCGGAGATTGCTAGCGTCTTGCAAAATGGCGCCGACTTGACTCAAATGGCTGATGAACTGATATCCCAGGCGAATAAAAATGGTGGACGGGATAACATCACGGTTCTTCTGGCGCAAGCCACCGGTGCGCTTGAAAAGCGTGGATTGATGTCCCGATGGCTCGGGAAACAGTAAGCCAATGAAACTTTCGATAATCAGTTTCAGTAACAGGAGTCGGTCATGCCGAAAATGATTGTTTCGATCGACGGCGTTGTCATCAAGGAAGTCCAATTGACCAAGGACAGAACAACCCTGGGTCGACGCTCCTATAACGACATCGTCATTGACAATCTTGCTATCAGTGGCGAGCACGCGGTGTTGCAGTTGGCGGGCGGCGAAGTCTATATTGAAGACCTGAACAGTACCAATGGCACCTACGTCAATGGCAAGGCGGCCAAGAAACAGCTGCTTCGAAATGGAGACACGGTCGAGGTCGGCAAATACAAGATCAAGTTTGTCACTGACGCGGCGCAAGACAGTGCCGCCAGGGCCTCTACCCTCGGCACTCTTGATGACATACCGGATGAACCGCAAGCATCCATCAAGGTCTTGTCTGGCGCTGCGGCAGGACGACAGGTGCCGCTGACCAAAGAGGTCACCACCATCGGAAAGCCCGGCGTTGCAGTTGCCGCAATCACCCGTCGTCAACACGGTTTTGTGATCCACGTCGAGGGTGGCGGCAACCCGACGCTCAACGGGACGCTGATCGGAGTCGAACCGATACCCCTCAATAACGGCGACCTGATTGAATTGGCAGGAAACCAGCTGCAATTCATTCAGGCCTGACTCACCTTAGACACTACGTTGGGCAATTGCACTCAAGTCAGGAGTTTGCGGTATGAGTGAAGCAATCAAATCAGCGGTGCTCGATAACAAGCCTGAGACCACCTTTGTGGAGTCGCAGCAATTGCCTGCTGACCCACGGGGAAGCAAATTTGAGGCACTGTTTTACCGGCAGTTGCAGCAGGTTACGGCGCGCATTCATGAAACCGACAATCTTGAACAGATCATGCTTGAGGCCAGCGACGATATTTGCCGACTATTCAATGCGGAACGGCTGACACTCTACGTCGTCAATGAAGATCGAAGCGCCATCGTCTCGAAAGTCAAGAGCGGGCTCAAGAGCAGCCGCGACCTCAAGCTGCCCATCACGCCCCAGAGCATCGCGGGCTACGCTGCGCTCAGCAAACAACTGATCAATCTTTCCGATGTTTACGACGACGAAGCACTCAAGAAGATCCACCCGTCCCTGACCTTTCTCAATGAAGTGGACAAGCGCTCCGGTTACCGAACGCGTCAGATGCTGGCGGCCCCGATCCTGGAAGGCGACACGCTTCACGGTGTGTTGCAGATCATCAACACCAAGAGCAATCAGGCTTTCAGCGAACTGGAAGTCGAAGGTGTGGGCAACCGTTTCAATCTTGATGAGGCCGAAGCACTCGCCACGACGAACGCCGCGATTCCTTCGATGTTCGCCCGGACGAGCGCGTATTTGACTCATCCAGTCTTCAGCACGCATCAC
>JBBQZA010000107.1:0-11522 GCA_038208175.1 Burkholderiales bacterium | reverse complement strand
CGAAGAGCTGAAGACGCCATTGGGTGAGGTGGTGGGCTACAAGGTCCGGTTTCAGGACAGGTTGAGTCGCAACGCTTCAGTCAAGCTCATGACCGACGGTATCTTGTTGGCCGAGACTCAGACCGACCCCCTGCTCAAAGCCTATGACACCCTCATCATCGACGAGGCACATGAGCGCAGTCTGAACATCGACTTCCTGCTCGGTTACCTGCGGAGAATACTGCCACGGCGGCCGGACCTGAAGATCGTGGTGACCTCGGCCACCATCGATGCCCAGCGCTTTGCTGATCATTTCAGCGCGAAGTCCGTTCCAGCACCCATCATCATGGTGTCGGGTCGCATGTTTCCGGTGGAGCAGCGTTACCGACCGTTTGAAGAATCACGTGACTACGATCTGAACTCGGCCATCGCCGACGCGGTCGACGAGCTCTGGCGCGACGCCCATCACAGCGGTGACATTCTGGTGTTCCTTCCCGGCGAACGTGAGATTCGTGAGGCTGCTGACCATCTGCGCGGGCACTTGAGTCGGCAACCTGTTTTTCGCAATGCTGAAGTCCTGCCATTGTTTGCCCGTTTGTCGCAAGCCGAACAGGACCGCATTTTTGACAACCACAGTGGGCGTCGCATTGTGCTGGCCACCAATGTGGCCGAAACTTCGCTCACCGTGCCCGGCATCCGCTACGTGATCGACGCTGGCACAGCGCGCATGAAGCGTTATAGCTTTCGCAGCAAAGTCGAACAGTTGCTGGTCGAGCCCATCAGCCAGTCGTCCGCCAATCAGCGCGCCGGTCGCTGCGGTCGGGTGGCGGACGGCATTTGCATACGGCTCTATGAGCAGCAAGACTTCGACTCCCGTCCCCGATTTACCGATCCGGAGATTTTGCGCAGTTCGCTGGCTGGTGTGATTCTGCGCATGAAGGCTTTGCGTCTCGGGGTGGTGGAAGACTTTCCCTTTCTCGAGCGTCCGTCGGGCCGGGCCATTGCCGATGGTTATCAACTGCTGGCGGAACTGGGTGCGGTGGATGAGGCCAATGAGCTCACGGCTGTTGGCCAGGAACTTGCCAAACTGCCGCTTGATCCGCGTGTTGGCCGCATGATTCTGGAGGCACGCAGCCGAGCGGCACTGGACGAAGTATTGGTGATTGCCGCCGCGCTCAGCGTGCAGGATGTGCGCGACCGGCCAATGGAAGCACAAGCCCAGGCGGATCAGGCGCAGGCCAAGTTTGACGACGAGAAGAGCGAGTTCAGCGGCTATTTGAAACTGTGGAAGTGGATTCATGATGCCAGGGGTGATAGAACAGTGGGGGTCAGAGCCCGATCTTCGGATTCGCCTGCTGACGCAGGCATCTCCCGAAATCGGGATCTGACCCCCAGTCATAGGATATCGAACCGCCAGTATGAACAGTTGCTGCGCCAGAACTTCATCAACCTTAGGCGCGTACGCGAGTGGCGCGACATCCATTCACAGTTGCACACCGTGGTGGCTGAACACAAATGGCGACTCAACGCACTGCCTGCCAGTTATGAGCAGTTGCATCTGTCGATGCTGGCGGGTCTGTTGGGCAACATCGGCTGCAAGCTGGAAACCGAGGGCACGCAAGGCGAGTATCTGGGCGCCCGTGGCATCAAGTTCTACCCCCATCCGGGCGCCCATCTGGTCAAAAAGCCAGGTCGCTGGATTGTGGCCGCCGAACTGGTGGAAACGACGCGCCTGTTTGGCCGTGGCATTGCCGCCATCGAGCCGCAATGGCTGGAGCAGGTGGCCGGGCATTTGCTGAAGAAACAGTTGCTTGACCCGCATTGGGAAAAGAAGGCTGCCGAAGTGGTGGCGTTGGAGCGGGCCACCCTTTATGGCATCGTGATTTACTGCGGCCGGCGCGTCAATTTCGGTCGCGTCGACATGGTCGCGGCGCGCGAGATTTTCATCCGGGAGGCTTTGGTGGACGGGCAGTGGGAGAGCAAATTGCCTTTTCTAGAAGCCAATCAGAGACTCATCAGGCAGGTTGAAGATCTGGAGCACAAAGCGCGCCGCCAGGACGTGTTGGTGGACGATGAATTGATTTACGCCTTCTACGACCAGCAGTTGCCGCCAGAGGTGTGCAGTGGCTACAGCTTCGAGAACTGGTACCGCGAAGAAATCAGACAGCAGCCCCGACTCTTGCTGCTGACGCGCGAGGAATTGATGCGGCACGAAGCGGCCGGAATCACCAGCAGCGCGTTTCCCAGAACCCTGCGCCTGGGTGGCATCGATTGCGCCTGCAACTACCTGCACGAGCCCGGCGATGCCAGAGACGGCCTGAGCGTGACGGTGCCGCTGTACGTTTTGAACCAGGTCAACGAAGAGCGTTGCGAGTGGCTGGTGCCCGGCATGCTGAAAGACAAAATTCAGGCGTTGCTGAAGACTTTGCACCAACGACCGCGCTCGCGTCTGGTGCCGCTGCCCGAGAGCGCCAGCAAGATGGCCGAAGCGTTGAACGTGCCAGAAGTGTTCGGTCACGGTTCCCTGCGTGACGCGGTGCTCAAGCTGGTGCGCCAGGCCACATCTCTGGAGATTGTTCGCGCGGACATCAAGGTTGACATGCTGAGCCAGCACTTTTTTATGCATTTCCGGGTGCTGGACGAGCATGGTCGCCAACTTGGCAGTGGTCGCAACCTAGCTGCGTTGAAGTCTGAACTCGGGACCCAGGCCCGTGGCGCGTTTCAGGCGCTGGCCGACTTGAAGCTGGCGCGCAGCGCCTCAGAAACCACCAATGCCAGCATCAATGAACCACGGGCTGGCGGCAAAGGCAGCCGGGGGACGGGCGAGAAGCAACTGCAGGCCGTCGCTGGTGCAAGCCAACGCTACACGGATTGGAATTTTGGCGAACTGCCTGAACTGCTCGAAATACAAAAAGGTGGTCAGGCACTGGTGGGCTACCCAGGCCTGATCGATGTTGGTGATGCCGTCGTCGTTGAAGTATTTGACGAACCCGATGTGGCAGTAGCGAAACACCGTATCGGATTGCGTCGCCTGTTTTCGCTGCAGATCAGGGACGCACTCAAATACCTGGAAAAAAATATTCCTGAGCTGCAGAAAATGGCGATTGTCTTCACGCAGGTCGGCAAGGCGGCTGACGGAACAGGTGGTGGCACGCTGGAAGAATTGCGCGAACAGATTATTTCGCTGGCGATTGACAGGGCGTTCTTGATGGATCCGCTGCCGGGCAACGAGAGCGACTTCAAGCGTCGGATCGACGAGGGCAGGGCGCGCCTGAGCCTGATCGCCAATGAAGTGGCCCGGCTGGCCGCCACGATACTCGGTGAATATGCGATTGCCGCGCGCAAGATCAAGGACACGAAAAACGCACCGGAGACCACGCTTGATGCAGCGCAGCAACTGGCGCGGCTGATGCCCAAGCGTTTTCTGAGCGTGTCACCGTGGGGCGCGTTGCAGCACTATGCGCGCTACCTCAAGGCGATCACGGCGCGGCTTGAGAAGCATCGGGCCGATCCAGCCCGTGACGCTGCCAGATTGTCCGAGTTGCGTCCGCTGGAGCAACGCTACTGGCGCCTGGTGGCCGAGCGCAAGGGCGCGCTTGACGAGCGCATGCAGGAATTCCGCTGGCTGCTGGAAGAACTGCGCGTGAGCTTCTTTGCGCAGGAGTTGCGCACGCCGCAGCCGGTGAGCGTCAAAAGGCTGGAAAAAGCGTGGGGGCAACTGGGGTAGTTTTCTGGAAAATCAGGATCAGCTTCCATTTTCATTGCATTTCTGAAAACCACTTGGTCAGCGCGCAGTGATAATCCCAGCCAAATGTTTTGATTTCACGCTGCTGCCTGCAACGCGCTGACGTTGGCTTGCGCTCAAAATAAACCAGTCACGAATACGAGCCATTAGTTACATGATCGACGTTGTTGTCCTTTTCTTCCTGTTCGGTCTGGTCGCCGGCCTGGTTCGTTCTGATCTCAAGCTGCCGCCTGCGCTTTACGAATCCCTGTCGGTCGTGTTGCTATTGACGATTGGTCTCAAGGGTGGAGAAGGTCTGGCGAAGCAGGCACTTGGGCCACTGGTACCGCAACTGGGCTTGGTCGTTTTGCTTGGAGTTTCCCAGGCTCTGATCGCGTTCGTTATTCTGCGTGCGGTTGGTCGGATCGGGCGGGCGGACGCCGCTTCGATGGCGGCGCATTACGGCTCCGTGAGCGTGGCGACGTTCGCAGTGGGCGTCAATTGGTTGATGACCCGGGACATTGGGTTCGAGCCTCAAATGGCGATCTTTCTCACTGTGATGGAAGTTCCAGCCATCATGGTCGGTATCGTGCTGGCGCGCGGTGTGAGCAAACAAACCGACTGGCGCTTGCTGGCGCACGAGACCTTTCTGGGAAAAGGCGTCACCTTGCTGCTAGGGGGCATGGCCATTGGCTGGGTGGCGGGGCCGGAGGGCTTGGCGCCCATCAAGGGTTTGTTTTTTGATTTGTTCAAGGGCGCGCTGGCGCTGTTCCTGCTGGAGATGGGGTTGATCGTCGCCCGTCAAACGGGTGAACTGCGCAAACGCGGTGCGTTTATCGTCGCGTTCGGCCTGCTCATGCCGCTTTTTTCATCCCTGCTCGGTCTGGCCTGCGGTCTGGCCATGGGCTTGTCAGTCGGTGGGGTGACGCTGCTGGCGACACTGGCCGCCAGTGCCTCCTACATTGCGGTTCCGGCCGCCATGCGCCTGGCGGTGCCGGAGGCCAATCCGGCCTTGTCGCTCGCCGCTGTGCTCGGGGTGACATTTCCCTTCAATATTCTGGTGGGTATTCCGCTTTACCACCGCCTGGCCATCCAATTTTCGGGAGCGACCGCATGACTTTGCTGACGCAAAAGAGAACTTTGTTGACGGTGATTACAGAGGCCGCGATCGAACAAACCTTGCTGCGCGACCTGGACAAGCTGGGCGTGCGAGGGTATACGGTTTCTGACGCACGCGGCCGGGGCAGTCGGGGCGTGCGGGACGCCAGATGGGACGAGGCTGCGAACATTCGTATCGAGGTCATCTGCGCGCGCGCGCTGGCCGATGCCGTTCTCAGTCATATTCATGAGCACTATTACGCCAACTATGCGATGGTGGCATTCCTTTCGGACATCGAGATCATTCGGGCCGATAAATTTTGAGGTGCCGACCCGTCTTAGGCATCAGGCCGGCATAGGCGACATGCAAAATCGTCCCGTTTTCACAGCGCCTGCAGACGCTGCAGCGCTGCATTCAGCGTTGCATCCTTCTTGGCAAAGCAGAAGCGCACCACATGCTGATCGAATCCATCGCCGTAAAAAGCCGACAGCGGAATGGCGGCGACACCGATTTCAGAGGTCAACCATTTGCAGAACTCTGTTTCGCTCAGGTCTGACACTTCAGAGATATTGACGCACTGGAAGTAGGTTCCTTCGCCGGGCAACAGCCTGAATTTGGTGCGTTTGAGTCCGTCGCGGAACAAATCGCGTTTGCGCTGGTAAAACGCGGGCAATTCCAGATAGGGCTTCGGGTCGGCCATATAGGCTGCCAAGCCGTACTGCACCGGCGTGTTGACGGTGAAAACATTGAACTGGTGGACCTTGCGAAATTCGGTGCTCAAGGCCGCCGGCGCTGCCACATAGCCCACCTTCCAGCCCGTCACGTGGTAGGTCTTGCCAAAGCTGGAGACGACAAAGGCACGCGCCGTCAGACCGGGAAAACGCGCGGCACTTTGATGTTGTTGACCGTCAAACACCATGTGTTCATAGACTTCGTCGCAGATCAACAGCACGTTGGTGGGCGCCAGGATCTCCTGCAGGCGCAGCATGTCGTCGGCGCTCCAGACCGTGCCGCTCGGGTTGTGCGGCGAGTTGATCAGAAGGGCCCGCGTTCTCGGCGTTATGGCAGCGCCAATCTTGTCCAGGTCGGGACGAAAGGTGCCAGGCGCCAGAGGGACACGCACCGCCACACCCCCGGCCAGTTCGATGTTGGGCACATAGCTGTCGTAGCACGGCTCAAGCACAATGACTTCATCGTCGGCATGGACCACAGCCAGTATCGCGGTAATGATGGCCTGGGTCGCTCCTGCGGTGATGGTGATCTCGCTGTTGGCGTCGTACGAGTGCCCGTAGAGAGCCTCAACTTTCTTGGCGATCGCTTCCCGCAGCGGCGCGATACCGGTCATGGGGGGATATTGGTTCAAACCCTGTTTCATCGCATCTGTCACGGCATCGACAAGCTGTGGATCGCAGTTGAAATCGGGAAAACCCTGGCCCAGATTCACGGCATTCTTTTCGGCTGCGAGCGTCGACATGACAGTGAAGATGGTGGTCCCCACTGCGGGCAGGCGGCTTTTCAGGGAAGGTGTAAAAACGGTGCTCATAAATACACTTGATCAGCTTAAAGTGTTGGGGACAGAGCTGGTCTGCTGCGCAGCCTGCGGTCTGTCCCACAAGCTTAAAGTGTTGGGGACAGAGCTGGTCTGCTGCGCAGCCTGCGGTCTGTCCCACAATCTTAAAGTGTTGGGGACAGAGCTGGTCTGCTGCGCAGCCTGCGGTCTGTCCCACAAGGTATTACAACTCATAGTCATCGACATGTCCGGTCATGGCGCGTGCCACCAAGGTTCGGTTTAGGCGGTCACTGATTAGCTCAGCAAATTTGTAGACGAAGTTGCGCAGGTAGGCGCCGCGTTTGAAAGCTACACGGGTCACGTTTTGACCAAACAAATGCCCGACCGGGCGTATCAGCAAGTCACTCTTGGCGCCTTCAGCGATGACATCACGGACTGACATCTCCGCCGCAATCCCGACGCCGAGGCCGAGACGAACGTAGGTCTTGATCACGTCCGAATCAATGGCTTCCAAAGCGATGCGCGGCGTCAGTTTGCGGGTTTCAAAGGCATGGTCAATCTTGGTGCGACCGGTGTAGGCCGGATGGTAGGTAATCAGCGGCTCGAGCGCGATGTCTTCAAGGGTTGGACGTTCTTTCTGGGCCAGTGGATGGCCTACCGGCAGCACCAACACATGTTGCCACTCGTAGCAGGGTAAAGTCACCAGTTCCGAATAGCCGGCCAGCGATTCGGTAGCCATGCCGATTTCTGCCACTTCGTCGATCAGCATGCGGGCCACCTGATCGGGAGAGCCCTGATGCAGGCTGACATTGACCTTGGGGTAGGCCAGTCGTAGCTTGGCCACCGACTCAGGCAGCACATAGCGGGCCTGCGTGTGGGTGGTGGCGATCGACAACGTGCCGCTGTCTTGCGCACTGTATTGTTCGCCTATGCGCTTGAGATTGCCCAGTTCGCGCAGGATCAGCTCAATGCTGCGCAGCACCTGCTGGCCCGGTTCGGTGACGCGCTTGAGGCGCTTGCCATGGCGCGCGAAGATCTCGATGCCCAGTTCCTCTTCCAACTCGATAATGGCTTTGGAAACCCCAGGTTGCGAAGTGTGCAGGGCTTTGGCCGCCTCGGTCAGATTCAGGTTACGGCGGACGGCTTCTTGAACAAAACGGAATTGGTGTAAGTTCATATCAAATTTCAGCTATCGATGAAATTTATTATGCCTCACTCGCATATTCAATAGGGACGCGCAATCAAGAAAGCGCAAACTGTGCCATCAGTTCAATCATTTGCGCCTCCTCGCCAATGGCTGGTTTCAGAAAGAACAAGATTTCCGGATGGTTTTGGTGCACCTGAGCCATCAAAACCGGTATGTCGTCTCGCGCGTGTCGGCCCAGACCCAAAAATAGCGGCAACACGGTAATCGACTTGACGCCCAATAGGGCCAGTTCAGCAGCGCAAGCTGGCAGGTCGGGCGTCGTTTTTTCCAGGTAGGCGCAGCGCACATGAAGCGCCGGGGCCGATCGGTATACCCGTTCGGCGACCGCTTCAATCGGTTGTCGCCACAAGGGGTCGCGTGAACCATGGGCCAGCAAAATGACGGCTCGCTCTTCATCAGCAAGTGTGTGGACCTTGTCGGCGTTTCCGGTTATGGACGTCATCGCTTGAAAACCAGCCAGCCAAAAGCCGTCAGCGAAAGTAGGGAGTAGAGCATGCCCGGCAGCGCAGCGGTCAGCCACGGTTGCCAATTCTGGAGGTTGCCGATATAGCCAAAAACGTTGTTCAGCAAAAAGAAACTGATGCCCGCCATGACGCCACCGAACACATAACCGGTGATGCCACCGGAGCGGAAGTGCAGGTAGGCAAAAGGCAGCGCCAGGACCACCATGACCAGGCAACTTAAAGGGTAAAAAACTTTCTTCCAGAATTCGATCTGGTAGCGTTGCGCACTTTGTCCGTTGAGGTCCAGATGCCGAATGTATTGAAACAGGTCGAATGTGCTCATGCGTTCCGGCTTTAACAGTGCAGCAGACACCATTTCGGCACTGATCTGGTTCGGCCAGCGAAAGCTGTCCATTTGCTTGCGCTCGATGTGAGCCGCGTCGGCGTCGCGTGCTGAAAACTCTGTTCGCGCCACCCGTGTCAAGGTCCAAGCGTCACCGACGTCATGAACGGCAGATTCCGCCTGCAGCATGGACATCAGAAAGCCCTGGTTGTCAAACTCGAAAATGCGTATCCCGCGCATGCTGCTGTCCGACTCCAAGGCTGCGATGTTGACGGCGAACTGGGAATAGCGCTGTCTTTCTTTCAGCCAGGCGCCGGTATGGCCGACCGAAATGCGTCCCTGGTAACGAGCCTTGAGAAGCTGCGCGCTACGGTCCGCGACCGGGGACAGGTAATCACCAATGGCGAAAGTCAATACCACATAACCCAGGCCCAGAATCAGCAGTGTTTTCAGTGCGCGCCCGGGGCCCAGTCCACTGGTTCTCAAAATGGTGTATTCGGAGCTCTGGGCCAAGCGAGCCATGACAAAAATGGTCCCGATGAGAACAGCGATAGGCAACAGTTCATAGAGGTGACTTGGAATCATCAAAGTCACATAGGCCAGCGCATGAACAAGTTTGTATTCGGCCACCCCAGGGCGGCCTATGGAGTGAATCTCTTCCACAAAATCAAAGAAGAAGAACAGCGACAGAAAGCACAGGGTGACAAAGCCCACAGCGGAGATCACTTCTCCGTAGATCAGGCGTCGAATAGTCTTCACGAAGCGGCCTTTCGAATGCCGGGTCTAAATCGACCCGACAAAGTACGCCAGGTCCAATTGTTATGCCCCTTGGCGACCCAGAATACACCGAGCACGAGAACGCTGCCGTGCAGGGCCAGCAGGTAGCCGCCAAACGAGAACTGACCAGACGCAATCCAGCTTTGTCCGAGGTTCAAGAGATTGTTGTACAAGACAAACGCGAACAGCGAAAAAACCAGGTTCGCACTTCGTCCCACGCGCGGATTGGCACTGGAAACAGCAGTGCCCAGGATGACAAAATTGATCGCCGCGAAAAACAGTCCGATACGCCATGACAGTTCGGCAAGATTCTGCAGAGACGGATCCAGTAACAAATCAAGCGTCGCTCGTGTGTTCACCGGTACCAAATCCGTGTTTTCGAGAACGTCTATACCCACCTTGATGCTGTACTCTTCAAATTCACTGATCTTGAACTCCGACTTGCCAATGGTGTTTTCCAGCCGCTGCCCATTGCTGAGCGTCAGGAATCTTTCATTTCCTACGCGCCGGATGAGACCTTGGCGGGCCGAAGTAATGGTCTCCTTGCCGGATTCCGTCGTCGCAATGAAAACGTTGGAACCGGACTCTTTTCCAGGGGCGTTTTTTTCCACAAAGAAGACCCGCTTTCCACCTGCAGACTCCTGAAACTGGCCGGGCTCGACGCGTTCGATATCGCCGCGTTTCTCGTACTGATCCCGCATGACCTCTATCTTTTTGTTGGACCAGGGCAGAACCAGAATTGCGAGCGCCATAACGACCAGCAAAACCGGCCAGGAGAAGCGGAACAGCGGATTGAGCAATGCGGCCAAACCTCTGCCACTGGTAAACCAGATCACCATTTCACTGTCGCGGTACATGCGCGACAAGGTGCCGAAGATCGAGATGAACAGACTCATCGTCAGAATGGTCGGCATGTAGGCGAGCACGGTATAGCCCATGACCAGCATGACATCCGACGGGTTGAAGCTGCCACGCGAGGCTTGCCCCAGCGTGCGAATCAGGGTCATTGTCATCACGACAGTGACCAGCACGACCAGCGTGGCGCCAAAACTGCGTGCCAGTTCCTGACGAATGGAGGAATGGAATAACATATCCCGAAACAATCAAAAGGCGAATTATGAACTTTGAACTCAAGACCCTGGATCTGGCCAGTGCCGTGAATGAAAAATGCGATGCACTGATCGTGCTGTTGCCAGAATCTTTCAAGCCGGCCCAGGATGCTTTGTCGGTGCTGGCGAACCAGGCTCTGAAGTCGGGTGATCTCGAGACCAAAGTAGGCAAGTTGCTGCAAATCTATCGGCCTGGGGCGCTGGCCTGTGGCCGGCTTGTGCTGGTCAGTGTCGGCACTGCTTCGGCCAGGGACCTGCGCCAGGGAGTGACTGCCGCCGTCGCTTCTGTGAAGAGCAGCAAAGTCAAGAAACTGGTCATCTGTTTTGCGGTAGCTCCCGCGGCAGATGCGCTGCACAGCACTGTTCTGGCGATTTCAGAGGCCAGCTATGTGTATGTCACAACCAAATCAAAACCTGAACCCCGGACACTGGAGCGCGTTGTCGTCGGTTTGCCGGACGCGCTCAAGCTTAGACCGGTGTTTCAACAAGCCGTGGCGGCGGTGACAGGTATCGAGTACGCCAAGGAATGGGCCAATCGGCCGGCCAACCATGCCACGCCAACGCTGGTGGCAGGCGCCGCGCGGGCATTGGCAAAATTCCGCAATATCAGCTGCGAAGTGCTGGGGCCGAAAGACGTGGAGCGGCTGGCGATGGGTTCCTTCATGGCGGTCGCACAGGGCTCTGGAGAACCCTTGCGCTTTATCGTCCTGCGCTACGCTGGCGCAACAAAGTCGCGCTCGCCCACGGTACTGGTCGGCAAGGGAATTACTTTTGACAGCGGTGGAATTTCCTTAAAGCCGAGCGCGGAGATGGACGAGATGAAGTTCGACATGTCCGGGGCCGCCAGCGTGCTGGGTGTTTTTCGGGCCTTGGCAGCGTTGAAGCCAGCCATCAACGTGGTCGGATTGATTCCGGCTTGCGAGAATTTGCCAGATGGCCGGGCCATCAAGCCGGGCGACGTTGTGACCAGCATGAGTGGCCAGACGATCGAAATCCTCAATACCGACGCCGAGGGACGTCTGGTGCTGTGCGATGCTTTGACCTACGCCGAACGCTTCAAGCCGCGCGCCGTGGTCGACATTGCCACCTTGACCGGCGCCTGCATGATCGCTCTGGGCGGTGTGCGCAGCGGGCTTTTTGCCAGTGATGATGCATTGGCCACAGCTTTGGTGGCTGCGGGTGAAGCCTCCTCTGACCTGTGCTGGCGCATGCCTCTGGACGAAGATTACGCCGAAGGTCTGAAAACCAATTTTGCCGATGTTGCCAATGTGGCCGGGCGCGCCGGCGGAGCCATCACGGCAGCCAAGTTCCTGCATCGTTTTGCGGGCAAG
>JBBQZA010000106.1:0-11627 GCA_038208175.1 Burkholderiales bacterium | reverse complement strand
AGCCGCCCAGGCCATGCCCCTGCACAAGCGCCTGCGAATGCATTTGTGGCGCCATCTGGACCTGGTTGCCCCCATTGTGCGTGGCACGCTGCAAAGCCGTCTGTGCCGCCAGCAGCAAACTCTCTGCGCTCTTGTAGGAGCCATGGGTCATAGCGGCCACGCCGGCGCTGAGCGTGACTTGACCGGTAGGTGAACTCTCATGTTCGATATCGAGCGAGGCCAAAGACTCGCGCAATGTTTCGGTCAATTGCTGCGCAATGGCAGCGTCGGTGTTCGGCAGTATCAGCAGGAACTCGTCGCCGCGGTAGTGTGCCGCCAGATCGCCGGGACGCCGCGAGCCGCTCCTCAGGACATCGGCGACACTTTTCAGGCATTCGTCGGTGGCCTTTTGTCCATAGCGCTTCTTGAATCCGCTGAACAGGTCAATCTCAAGCATGACCAGCGCCAGCGGTTTTCCTTCCCGATTGGTGCGCGCCCATTCCTTGCCCAGCACCTCATCCAGACGGCGCCGATTGGCCAGACCGGTGAGGGGATCCTCTATGGCGAAGAGCTGACTTTGATCTTTGGCTCGCTCTCTGACCATCAGTATGCCGCCGCTGCCGATTGCCAGCATCGCAGCAACCCCTAAGAATAAAGCAAGCGCCTGCAGATAGCCCGACGCCATGGCAGACCCCATGTCGATCTGCCCCGTCGCCCCCAGGAAGGCGAGCAAGAGCATGACAGGAACCAGCGTCAACACTCCGACCGAGACCAGGTATTGACCGCGACCCCCTGTCGTGCGCCGCCCCCGATACAGCACGGCCAAAAAAATGGACCCCTGAAGGGCGGGAATAAAGGCCAAGGCGGTGAAGCGTGCCGGAAAGTTGTCGGCGAGAAGGCTGGCGGCCAACACAGCCGCCGGCACTGGCAGCCACAGCCATAGGTGCGGTGCCTTTTTTTGCTGGTACTGGAACATACCTTCAGTGGCGAGCGCAAATCCGGTAGCCAGCAAGCCGTTGGCAATAACGACTGAGGTGAAATAGCCGATCTTGCCGCGCAGCCCAAACAGTATGAAAGTCGTGGCATGCAAGGCCAAGGCGAGGGCCCAAAGAACGTGACCATCGCGTTTGCCGCGAAATCCGCCAGCGGCCAATAGGATGGCCGTCGTTGCACTGACCAAGCCCATCAGAATGAGCACGGTTGGGATGTGGAGCTCCATCGGTAGATTCTGTTTGGGATTTGCTTTTAGGTCAACGTTTAGATTTCTTTGTTTGTTGGCAAAGCGTCACGGCTCCTGTCATGTGGCGTAGCGTTGACCCTGAGGTTCAATCGGCGTTGTTACAGACCGGGCAACTGGCTTGACGCGCAATGCGCACTTCGGTGAACTCCATGGCACGACCATCGAGCATCAGCAAGCGACCGCTCAGCGTGCGACCTGCTCCGCTCAGCAGTTTGAGCGCTTCAGCGGCCTGCAGCGACCCGATGATGCCGACCAGCGGCGCAAACACGCCCATGGTGGCGCAGCGCGTCTCTTCAAAGAGGGTGTCGGGTGAGAAGACGCAGGCGTAGCAGGGCGAGTCGCTGTCGCGCAGGTCATAGACGCAGACCTGGCCGTCAAAGCCAATGGCCGCTCCCGATACCAGCGGTTTGCGGTGTTTGACGCATGCCACGTTGATCGCCTGGCGCGAGGCAAAGTTATCGCAGCAGTCCAGCACCACATCGGCCTTTGCCACCAGCGCCTCGAGCAGTGCAGCATCGGCGCGCGCTTTGATGGGTGTGACCTGCACATCAGGGTTGATGGCGGCTATCGCCGTCTGGGTGGATTGCACTTTGGGCTGGCCGACACGCCCCACGGTGTGGGCAATCTGGCGCTGCAAATTGGTCATATCGACTACATCGTCGTCGACCACAGTGATTCTCCCTATCCCGGCTGAACCAAGGTACAGAGCGACCGGTGAACCCAAGCCACCGGCACCCACAATCAGTGCATGACTTTCCAGAATCCGTTGCTGGCCTTCGACACCAATTTCGTTCAGCAGGATATGACGCGAATAGCGCAGAAGCTGATCGTCATTCATGACGCGCTCAGTCTTCTTTCTTTTCTTCCTTGCGTTCAACCAGTGTTTTGCTGACCATGACCGGAAGACCCTTGAGTTTATTGATGGCTTGGGCCAGTTGAAAATCCTTGTCGGTACCGTATTCAGGAAGCCTGCGCTCGGACAGCGGCTTTTTCAGTTCAGCCTCCAGTTTGACGCGGGCTTCTTCTCTGGCCTTGTCACGGGCCTCGTCCTTCTTTTCCTCGGACTGACCGTTGTTCAGATGCTTTTCCAGGTCGGCTTCTCGGGTTCGCAGCGCCGCGAACAGATTGCCTTCTTCAGTCTCGTCGACCATGACATCGGGCACGATGCCCTTGGCTTGAATTGATTTGCCGCTCGGCGTGTAGTAACGACTGGTGGTCAGTTTCAGGCCCGCTGTCGGGCAGTTGTCCATCCGGTACGAGGGGTCGAGACAGACCGCGGTCTGAACCGAGCCCTTGCCAAAGGTTTGATTGCCCAGTAGCGTGGCGCGCTTATAGTCTTGCAGGGCGCCTGCCACGATCTCGCTGGCCGAGGCCGATCCTTCGTTGACCAGCACCACCAGCGGTACATTCTTGAGCGCTCCTTTGGTCACCTTCTGCAGGCGCTTGAGCGGATCAGGCCCGCCGCGGCGCTGGTAAAACTCAGGCGACGCCTTGTGCACAAATTTGCTTTCCGGCAACTGGCCGTTGGCCGAGACCACGGTCACGTTTTCCGGCAAGAAGGCGGCTGATACAGCGACCGCGGCGTCCAGATAACCGCCCGGATCGTTGCGCAAGTCCAGCACCAGTCCCTTGAGCTGGGGTTCGAGCTTATAAATTTCTTCGATCTTGCGCGCAAAGTCTTCCACCGTGCGTTCCTGGAACTGGCTCAAACGAATCCAGGCATAGCCGGGCTCGATGACCTTGGAGCGTACCGACTGCGTGCGGATTTCTTCGCGCGTAATCAGGACCGGAAAGGTGCGGCTTTCTTCCTTGCGATAAATGGAAAGCAGGACCTTGGTGTTGGGTTCGCCGCGCATGCGCTTGACCCCCTCGCTCAGGGGCAATCCCTTGACCGGCGTGTCGTCAATCTTGACGATCAGATCGTTTGGCTTGATTCCGGCTCGAAACGCCGGCGAGCCCTCGATCGGCGATACCACCTTGATCAGACCGTCCTCTTGCGCGATTTCAATGCCGACGCCGACGAACTTGCCGGTCGTCCCTTCATTGAATTCCTTCAGCGCTTTCTTGTCCAGGTACTGTGAATGCGGGTCCAGGCTGGAGACCATACCGATGATGGCGTCGGTAATCAGCTTCTTGTCGTTCACCGTCTCGACGTAATTGCTCTTCACCATGCCGAATACGGCAGCAAGCTGCTGCAACTCCTCCAGCGGCAGCGGCGCCAGTGCCGCACGGGCCGCGGTCTGGAGTGAAATGGTCGTCAGTGCGCCAGCCATAATGCCGAGCGAAATCCAGCCTGCAGTTTTCAATTTTTGACCCATAGAATTTCTTTAATCAAGCGCGATCAATATACTCTCTTGGAGACTTTTCTGCCGCAGAGGTTACGGATTTACTCAAGCTTTACCCTGAGCCGCCACCGCAGCCGCTGCCTTGGCGGCGGCCTCGGCGTCACCCAGGTAGTAATGCCGAATCGGTTTCAGCTGCTGGTCCAGCTCATAAACCAGCGGAATGCCATTGGGGATGTTCAAGCCTACGATATCGCTGTCAGAGATCTTGTCCAGGTACTTGACCAGGGCGCGGATCGAATTGCCGTGCGCTGCCACCACCACACGCTTGTCGGCCTTGATGGCGGCAGCCAGCGCCTCGGTCCAGAACGGCATGACCCGGGCCACAGTGTCTTTCAGGCATTCCGTCAGCGGAATCTGCTCCGGCTTCAATTTGGCGTAGCGCACATCGCTGCGCTCGCAGCGCGGGTCGGTCGGCTCCAGCGCCGGTGGCGGGATGTCGTAGCTGCGGCGCCAGAGCAGTACCTGCGCATCACCATATTTTCTGGCTGTTTCCGCCTTGTCGAGGCCTTGCAGGGCGCCATAGTGACGCTCGTTCAGGCGCCAGCTGTTGACGACCGGCAGCCAGGTCCGGTCCATGGCGTCGAGCACGTGCCACAGCGTGCGGGTGGCACGCTTCAGAACGCTGGTGTAGGCGATGTCGAAGTCAAAGCCTTCGGCTTTGAGCAGGCGGCCCGCATTGTCGGCTTGTTCAATACCGGTTGCGGTCAGATCGACATCGGTCCAGCCGGTAAAACGGTTGTCGAGGTTCCAGGTCGATTCACCGTGGCGGATGAGAACGAGTTTGTACATGAGGGGCTTTTGAAAGGTCGAATTCAGGGCTAAAAAAAGGGGCAGAAAGCGTGGATTAACCCGATATTCTAAAATGACAGCCTGATTCAATCGGTAGGACACAAAAATGGCACGCATGGCGTCGCTGCCTTTGATGTGCAAAGTGTCCGAAATTCCTCCAAGGAACCCTGTGAAATTTATTATTGATAACTGGATGTTGCTGTCGGTCGCGTTGATTTCAGCAGGCATGTTGTTCTGGCCGCTGCTCAAGGGCGCCAGCGCCGGCGGATTGACGGCGCAAGCGGCTGTGCAGCTCATCAACCGTGAGAAGGCGGTGGTCATTGACGTCTGTGAAGCCAATGAGTTTGCGCTGGGTCATGTCGGGGGAGCGAAAAATATTCCGCTCAATCAACTGGAGGAAAAGCTGGCCGCTACGGTGAAAAACAAAGCTCTGCCTGTCATTCTTGTTTGCCAGTCGGGCGCACGTTCCAAGCGCGCTGTGGCGATTGCCAAAAAGCTCGGCTATGAACAGTCGCAATCACTGTCGGGCGGCTTGAATGCCTGGCGTTCGGCCAATCTCCCGGTTGAGAAAACGTAATGACCTTGCGGGACAGACCTTTAGCTCTGTCCCCAACCATATTAACCTTGCGGGACAGACCTTTAGCTCTGTCCCCAACTGATTAAAGGAAGCCCATGCAAACTGTCAAGATCTACACGACCGCCATTTGCCCTTTCTGTGTGCAAGCCAAGCAGATCCTTAAGGCCAAAGGTGTTCAGCAACTGGAGGAGATTCGCGTTGACACCGACCCCGATCAGCGCATGCAGATGATGCAGATCACCGGTCGGCGCACTGTGCCGCAGATCTTCATTGGCCAAACGCATGTTGGCGGTTGCGATGACCTGAAGGCGCTGGACGCGCGCGGCGGTCTGTTGCCGTTGCTCAATGCTGCCTGAGATAAACTGCCATGTTTTCCGTTTTCGCCCGGGATGTCCCGGAGCAATTTTTTTGACCAGAAAGAAATTCCATGTCCGAACCACAAGATCCGATCTTCCAGATTCAACGTGTCTACGTGAAGGGTGCTTCACTGGAGCAGCCCAACTCGCCCGCCATCCTGCTGGAGCAGGAATCGCCGACGGTTGACATCCAGCTCGGCGTCAATGCGGCCCCGATTGCTGAGGGCATTTTCGAAGTGACGGTGACGGCAACGGTGCAGACCAAGATCAAGGACAAAACGGTCTTTTTGGTCGAGGTCACGCAGGCCGGCATTTTCGAAATCCGCAATTTGCCGCAAGAGCAGATGGGGCAGGTGATGGGCATTGCCTGTCCGCAGATCGTCTACCCCTACCTGCGCGGCAATGTGGCAGACCTGATTCAGCGTGGTGGATTTCCGCCGGTGCACCTGTCGGAAATCAACTTCCAGGCCATGTACGAGCAACAACAGCAGCAGCAATTGGCGGCCGCGGGCGCAGGCGCTGCCAGCCCGGCGCAGTAACCGGCCCGGCATTCCGGTAGGTCGGGTTAGCGCAGCGTAACCCGATAATCTGACCGACCTAAGCCGACACATCGGCGCCAGCCAAGCCAGCCCATGAAATGAAAATAGCCATCTTTGGGGCGGGTGCCTGGGGTAGCGCGCTGGCCATCAACGCCGGCAACAATCTGCCGGGCAGGCACAGCGTGTCCTTGTGGGCACGCGATCCAGCACAGGTTCAGGCGCTGCAAGCGCAGCGCGAAAATCTTCGTTATCTGCCCGGCATCAAGCTGCCAGCCGCTGTCAGTATTGAGCTTGACGATGGCGGATCCCTGGTCAGCAGCGTTGATGACTGTGACCTGGTGGTCATTGCCACCCCCATGGCGGGTCTGCGTGGACTGCTGGAACGCATGGCCGCATGTCGTGTGCCGCTGATCTGGTTGTGCAAGGGTTTCGAAGTTGCCAGCGGCTTGCTGGCGCATGAGGTTCAAGCAGAGATTGCCCCTGGCATGAGGGCGGGTGTGCTCAGCGGACCGAGTTTTGCGCTGGAAGTGGCACGCGGTCAGCCGACGGCACTGGTGGCGGCCAGCGTTCATGCGCAGGTGCGTGACACCCTGGTACAGGTTTTTCACAGTGCCACGCTGCGGGTCTATGCCAATGACGACATCGTGGGGGTGGAAGTGGGCGGCGCGGTCAAGAATGTGCTGGCCATCGCGACCGGCTTGTGTGATGGTCTGGCCTTGGGTTTGAATGCCCGTGCTGCGCTGATCACGCGCGGTCTGGCCGAGATGTCGCGCCTGGGCCTGGCCCTTGGCGCACGCGCTGAAACCTTTATGGGCCTGGGTGGGCTAGGTGATCTGGTTTTGACCGCGACCGGCGATTTGTCGCGCAACCGTCAGGTCGGATTGGCGCTGGCCCGCGGCCAGACCGTGCAGCAAGCGGTGGACTCACTGGGTCATGTGGCGGAAGGGGTCCATTGCGCCCGAACCGTGCTGCAACGGGCTACTTCTGTTGGCATCGAGATGCCGATTACCGAGGCCGTGGTAGCTCTGCTGGATGGAAAGATAGAGCCAGCCCAGGCAGTGGCTTTGTTGATGTCGCGCGTAGCCGCAGCAGAGCCGTAGGTCGGGTTACGCTTCGCTAACCCGACCTACAGAATCGGTGTAAGCCAGCCTGACATAGATCGGCGCAAACACTTCGGCCTGTGTGATTTCAATCAGGGTTTCTTTGGCCAGTTCCAGCAGGGCGATGAAAGTCACGACCAGCACAGGAGCGCCTTTTTCGGGGTCAAACAATTCCCCGAATTCGACAAAAAGCCGGCCCTGAAGTTTTTTCAGCACCTGACTCATGTGCTCGCGCACCGACAATTCGGCGCGGCTGATCCTGTGGTGCTGTACCAGCGTCGCGCGTTTCAATAACGCGGCCCAGGCTTGCTTCAGATCGACCACATCGACTTGCGGAAAACGTGGCTGCAATGACTGTTCGATATAGACCTGCGCCTTCAGAAAGTCGCGGCCATATTGGGGCAGGGCATTGAGCTTGGCTGCTGCCAGTTTGATTTGCTCGTATTCCAGCAGGCGGCGTACCAGTTCGGCGCGCGGGTCCTCGGCCTCCTGCCCTGGCGCTACCTTTTTTGGCGGCAGCAGCATGCGCGACTTGATTTCAATCAGCATCGCAGCCATCAACAGGTACTCGGCGGCAAGTTCCAGGTTGCGGCTGCGAATCTCTTGCACATACACCAGGTACTGGCGCGTCACGCCCGCCATGGGGATATCGAGAATGTTGAAATTCTGCTTGCGGATCAGGTACAGCAGCAGATCAAGCGGCCCTTCAAACGCTTCCAGAAACACTTCCAGAGCATCCGGCGGGATGTACAAATCCTGCGGCATCGAAAACAGGGGTTCGCCATACAGTCTGGCGATAGCGACCTGATCCACCACCTCTGGCATGCCGGCCAGCTCGGGCGCGCTGTCGGGATCAGGCCTCTCCAGGGCAAGCGTTGCCAAGGGGTTTATTTGGCAGCGGTCTGGTAGACGTAGGGCTGTTGGCTCACTTCGGCAGCTCGAAAGCCGGCCTCGGTTTCACGGTCCAGCGTTTTGCCCCACAACAGGGCCCGGCCCTGCGCCTGCTGGTCTGCCAGGTTGGGATGCTTGCCTTTGAGCTCATCGAGGAACTGGGTGGCGTCGGACTGGTATTTTGGGCGGTAAAAAATATACATGGAATAGACCTCGTGAGCGCATTTTAGCAAGGGCTGGGCCTGGGCTCGTCTGCAATCAATAGGCTGTACCATACGCGACGTGAGCGCTATTAGTTACCTTAATGCATGGACTCATCTGGACTGGGCGTTGCTGGTTGTCGTGGCCTGGTTGGTGATTGGCGTTTTGGGTGTCGTCGCCTTGCGCCGCTTCAGATTTGTCGCCGTCGTGCTGTTCCCGGTGGGAGCGGGTTTCTCCATTCTGCTGCTTGCCGTGGGGCTCAGTGCTGTCTTTGCTGCTGCGCAAGTGGCGGTGTTGCCACTGGGCTTGCCGCAACTGCCTTTTCATCTGCGCCTTGACAGTCTGTCGGCCTTTTTTTTGATCCTGATTGGCGGCGTTTCGGCGGGCGTGTCGACCTTCGCTGCCGGCTACTTTCGCCAGGGTGAGGGCACCCCACCCGGTTTGATCTGCCTTGAATACCACGTCTTTCTGGCCAGCATCGCGATGGTCGTGATGGCCGATGATGCTTACGCCTTCATGGTGGTGTGGGAGTGCATGGCTTTTTCCTCGTTCTTCCTGGTCATGGCGAACCACCGCATCCCCGAAATACGCCAGGCCGGCTACATCTACATGCTGGTGGCGCACATTGGCGCCATGGGCATCCTGCTGTGTTTTGGCCTGCTGCAGGCCAATACCGGCGATTACACCTTCGCCAATATGCGGGCCCAACACCTGACGCCGTTCTGGGGTTCGCTGGCCTTTGTATTGGCGCTGTTTGGTTTTGGCGCCAAAGCCGGCCTTTTGCCGCTGCACGTCTGGTTGCCGGAGGCGCATCCGGCGGCACCGTCGCCGTTTTCTGCGCTGATGAGCGCCGTCATGCTGAAGATCGCCTTGTACGGCATCTTGAGGGTGACGTTTGATTTGCTGCAAACGCGCATCTGGTGGTGGGGTGTGCTGTTGATGGGCATTGGGCTGGCGACGGCGCTGTTTGGTGTCGTGTTCTCAACCGTTCAGGTCGAGATGAAGCGACTGCTGGCCTATTCATCGATTGAAAATATTGGACTGATATGTGCCGGTTTTGGCTTGTCACTGCTGTTTTCGTCTTACGGCATGAAGGTTTTGTCGGCACTGGCTTTGACGGCGGCGATGTACCACATGATCAGCCATGCTTTTTTCAAGAGTCTGCTGTTTTGCAGCACCGGCGCCGTGATGCACGCCACCGGCGAACGCAGCCTGGGCAAACTGGGCGGCCTGATACGCTACATGCCATGGGTGGCCTGGCCGACGCTGCTGGGTGTGCTGGCTTGTGCCGGCTTGCCGCCGTTTGGCGGCTTCATTGCCGAATGGTTGCTGTTGCAGAGCTTTCTGTTCACCACCGGTCTGCCGAGTTCCTTTCTTGACATGCTGGTGCCAGTGATGGCGGCGCTGATTGCATTGATTGCGGCTTTGTCGGGCTACACCATGGTCAAGTATTTTGGCGTGATCTTTCTGGGGCAGCCGCGCGAAGAAAAGCTCGCGTCAGCGCATGATGCAGGGCGCTGGGAACGCTTGGGCATGCTCTGGCTGGCGGCGGGCTGCGTGCTGCTCGGACTGCTGCCGAACCAGATCATTGCCGTGATTGATCCGGTCACGCAGTTGCTGGTGCACGGTGGTCTGGCGCAGACCGTGGCCGACAACGGCTGGCTGCTGGTGCCGGTGAGCATTCACCGCGCCAGCTACTCTCCGGTTATCTTCCTGCTCGGGGTGCTGGCGACTTTCGGCCTGGCCTTTTTGCTGGTGCGCAAGCTCTACCATGGACGCATGCGCCGGGTGCCCCCATGGGACTGCGGCTACCCGTGGCAAAACGCCCGCATGCAGGACACGGCCGAAGGCTTTGGACAACCGATCCGGCAAATTTTCGAACCCTTCTTTCGCATCCATCGACAGTTGCCAAGCCCTTTTGACGAGCAACCCAGTTACCGTGTCACGGTGGAAGATCCGCTCTGGTACTGGCTCTACGTGCCGGTGGCGTGGTTGGTGGAGCGGGTGTCCAGAATTATCGGTTTGCTGCAGCAAGGGCGCATCGCGGTGTATCTGATGTACAGCTTTGTGACCCTGATTACCGTGTTGTTGCTGGTGAAGCGATGAGTTGGCTCGGCATTTTTTCGCAACTACTGGCTCTGCTGACGGCGCTGCTGCTGGCGCCCCTGATGACGGGTTGGGTCAACCAGTGGCGCGCCCGCCTGCAAAACAAGTCCGCGCCAGGATTGTTGCAGCCCTATCGCACGCTGCACAAACTGTTCAACAAGGAGTCGCTGCTGGCCGAGCATGCTTCGTCGCTTTTTCGCATGGCACCTTACATTGTTTTTGGCTGCATGCTGCTGGCCAGTGCCATCGTCCCGACCCTGTCGACCGATCTGCCCTTGTCGCCGGCGGCCGATGCGATCGCGCTGGTCGGGCTGTTCGCGTTGGCGCGCGTCTTCATTTCGCTGGCGGCAATGGACGTCGGCACGGCTTTTGGCACGCTCGGCGCAAGGCGCGAAATGCTGGTTGGTTTTCTGGCCGAACCGGCCCTGCTGATGGTGCTTTTTTGTGCCTCGATGATTACCCGTTCGACCTCGCTGACCACCATTGTCGAAACGCTGGCGCACCGTGAGTTGGCGATCTACCCCAGCCTGTTGCTGGCCGGTGTGGCATTCACCATGGTGTCATTGGCCGAGAACGCCCGCGTTCCGGTCGACAACCCCGACACACACCTTGAACTGACGATGATCCACGAGGCCCTGATCCTCGAATATTCGGGGCGTCATCTGGCTTTGCTGGAGTGGGCTGCCAGCCTTAAGCTGTTTGCCTATTCTTGCATCGGGCTGGCGCTGTTTTTTCCGTGGGGGGTGGCCGAAGCCAATTCACCGCTGGCACTGTTATTGGCGTTGCCGGTGCTGGTGTTCAAGCTGGCAGTGGGGGGGCTGCTGCTGGCCCTGATCGAGACTGCCAGCGCCAAGATGCGGATCTTTCGGGTGCCGGAGTTTTTGGGCACCGCGTTCCTGCTGGCGGTGATTGGTTTGCTGGTCAATGTGTTGCTGGGGGTCGGATGATCAAGCTGGCGCCCCAATTCATCAACCTGTGCGCAACGCTGATCCTGTTGCTCTCATTCGCCATGATCTCGCAGCGCCGCATTGTGTCGCTGATCAATCTGTTCATGATTCAGGGCGCCACACTGGTGGCAGCGTCATTCCTGCTGGGCTATGTGGCGCACCAGCCCGATCTGTATGTGTCGGGAGCACTGACGCTGGTGCTGAAGGTCATTTTTATTCCGTGGATGTTGCACCGGGTGATTCGTCGGCTTGATGTGCGCTGGGATGTGGAGACCCTGTTCAACATTCCGACCACCATGCTGGTCGGCATTGCGCTGGTGATCTTTTCCTTCAGCCTGGCGCTGCCGGTTTCGCGCTTGTCGGACTCGATTGCCGGGGGCTCTCTCGGCATCGCGCTGGCTTGCGTGCTGCTGTCCTTCATGATGATGATCACCCGCTCCAAAGCCGTGCCGCAGGTGATCGGCTTTTTGTCGATGGAAAACGGCCTGATCTTTGCCGCGACCACGGTGACCAACGGCATGCCGATGATCGTCGAGTTCGGCGTGGCGCTCGATGTG
>JBBQZA010000105.1:0-11838 GCA_038208175.1 Burkholderiales bacterium | reverse complement strand
GTTGCTCTACCAACTGAGCTAAATCGGCAATGCCGGAATTTTACCGGACTCTTATTTGATCCGCGTTAACACCGGTCTTGTTCCGCTTAAAGGTGGACGGGGCGGATCAGGTTCATCGCCGGATGCGTCTTTGCGTTGTTCCGACTCGACACTGGTCAACTGCAGATGATCAGCATGTGGCGCAGCAGTGGCATCGCCAGAGCCTGAACTCACCATCGGGAATGCCATGCCTTGTCCATTTTCACGCGCATAGATGGCCACCACCTGCGTCACCGGCACCATGATGTCGCGCGCTGTGCCGGCAAATCGGGCCTTGAACTCGATAAAGTCATTGCCCAATTTAAGTGAAGTAGTGGCGTCAAAGCTGATGTTGAGAACAATCTCTCCCTCTTTCACATACTCGCGCGGGACCTGCACCTGGTCGTTCACCGCCACCGCAATGTAGGGCGTGTAGCCATTGTCCGTGCACCACTCGTACAAGGCACGAATCAGGTACGGTCGGGTCGAAGTGGCTTGCGGAGCGTCAATCATCTTCGTCTTGGCAAACGTTTATTTGCGCATTACTTTTTCGGAAGGGGTCAGCGCTTCGATATAGGCCGGGCGGCTGAAAATGCGCTCGGCATATTTCAGCAGGGGCGCCGCGTTCTTGCTCAGATCGATACCGTAGTAGTCAAGGCGCCAGAGCAAGGGGGCAATGGCGACGTCGAGCATCGAAAAGCCATCGCCCAGCATGAACTTGTTCTTCAGAAATACCGGAGCCAGTTGGGTCAGGCGATCCCGAATATGGGCGCGCGCCTTGTCCATCAACTTCTCATTGTTCTTTGCCGCACGCGACTCCAGGGTCGAGACATGGACAAACAACTCTTTCTCGAAGTTGAGAAGGAACAGCCGCACGCGGGCCCGATCCACCGGGTCGCCAGGCATCAGTTGCGGGTGCGGGAAACGCTCATCAATGTACTCATTGATGATGTTCGACTCGTACAAGATCAAATCACGCTCGACCAGGATCGGCACCTGGCCATAGGGGTTCATGACGCTGATGTCTTCCGGTTTGTTGTACAAATCAACATCGCGAATTTCAAAGTCCATGCCTTTTTCAAAAAGAACAAAGCGGCAACGGTGGGAAAAAGGGCAGGTCGTACCTGAATACAACACCATCATGGTGGGACTCCTAAAAAAACCGAAGAGTGGGATGCTTCTGGCAGTCCCACTCCGAAATGCTCATGACCCGCGCACCAAGGTGCAAAGGCCGAGCCGAATGTCTGTGTTACTTGACGTCCTTCCAGTACGCCACGTTAAGTCGCCAGGCGCAAAACGTGAAGACGGCCAGAAACAGCAAAACCCAGATGCCAACACGAACGCGGGTATTTTGAACCGGCTCACCCATCCATTGCAAATAGCCAACCAGATCACCCATGGCCTGATCATATTGCGGCGCTGTCATGGTGCCCGGTTTGACTTGCTCCCAGCCTTTGAAAACATGGGCTGCCTCGCCGTGCTCCTTGACCTCTTCATAGACCGGACGACGTTCGCCCTGCAATTGCCACAGCACATGCGGCATCGCCACGTTGGCGAACACCAGATTGTTCCAGCCGGTCGGCTTGCTCTCGTCCTTGTAGAAGCTGCGCATGTAGGTATAGAGGTAATCTGCACCGGTTCCGTTGGTGCCGGCACGGGAGCGTGCGATCACGGTCAGATCAGGCGGATTGACGCCAAACCAGGCTTTGGCCTGTTGTGGGTCGATGGCCGATTTCATGGTGTCGCCGAGCTTGGCGTTGGTCACTAGCAGGTTCGACTTGATCTGCTCCTGGGTCAAGCCGATATCCTGCAAGAGGTTGTAGCGCATGAAAGCCGCCGAGTGGCAATTCAGGCAGTAATTGACAAACAGTTTGGCGCCATTTTGCAGCGCCGCCATGTCGTCGAGCCGATTCGGCGCCTTGTCCCAAGCTGGACCACCGACATTGGCCAGGGCACCGAGCGTCATGCCGAATGCAAGCGAAAGGCCCAGAATTATTTTTTGAGTGAAAGCTGGTATTTTCATAACTTGGTCTCCCGCTCAATGCGCCTTGAAAGTAACACGATCAGGCACCGGTTTTGACTTTCCTACTCGGCTCCACCAGGGCATCAGAATGAAAAACGCAAAGTAAAACAGGGTCCCCAACTGCGCGATACGCCCAAAGACCGGCGAGACCGGCTGCGTGCCGAGGTAACCGAGCACCAGGAAGTCAACCACGAAAACGGCGTACAGGTACTTGTGCCAATCGGGCCGATAGCGAATCGACTTGACCTCGCTGTTGTCCAGCCAGGGCAGGAAAAACAGGATCACAACGCCACCGCCCATCGCCACCACACCCCAGAACTTGGCATCGATCCCGAGCATCATGGCCACTACCGCTACGGCCGCAATCACGATGACGCCCTTGAACAGGGCCGGCATTTTGATCTTGGCCACAGCCAGCGCGGCTCCGACCAGCACACAGGCAATTAGCACATACATCATCTCGCTTGTGACGGATCGCAGCAGGGAGTAGAACGGCGTGAAGTACCAGACCGGCGCAATGTGCAGCGGGGTCTGGAACGGATCGGCCGGAATGAAGTTGTTGTACTCCAGGAAATAACCCCCCATTTCAGGCGCAAAAAAGACGATGGCCGAGAACACCATCAAGAACACGCCAACGCCAAAGATGTCATGCACGGTGTAATAAGGATGGAACGGGATGCCGTCAAGCGGGATACCGCGCTCGTCTTTGAGCGCCTTGATCTCGATGCCATCCGGATTCAGCGAGCCGACTTCATGCAGGGCAATGATGTGGGCCACTACCAGACCGAGCAGAACCAGCGGCACGGCGATAACGTGGAAGCTGAAAAAGCGGCTCAGCGTGGCGTCGCCGACCACATAGTCGCCGCGGATCAGCAGCGCCAGGTCCGGTCCGATGAAGGGAATGGCAGAAAAGAGATTGACGATCACCTGGGCGCCCCAGTAGCTCATCTGGCCCCACGGCAGCAGGTAGCCCATGAAAGCCTCGGCCATCAACGCCAGGAAGATGGCGCAGCCAAAGATCCATACCAGTTCACGCGGTTTGCGGTAGCTGCCATACATCAGGCCGCGGAACATGTGCAAATAAACCACCAGGAAGAACGCCGAGGCGCCGGTGGAGTGCATGTAACGGATCATCCAGCCCCAAGGCACGTCGCGCATGATGTATTCGACCGAGCCGAAGGCCAGGGCGGCATCCGGCTTGTAGTGCATGACCAGAAAAATGCCGGTGACCAGTTGAATCACCAGAACCAGCAGCGACAACACGCCAAAGACGTACCAGATGTTGAAACTTTTCGCCGCGTAGTACTCGCTCATGTGCTCTTTGAAGAGTTTGCTCAGCGGGAACCGGTTGTCGACCCAGTTCAGAAGCTTGGCAGCGGCCGAAGCGTTCGGGGAAATATCGTGATATTGAGCCATGATGCAGGTCCTTAGGCTTTCCGGTCTTCGCCAATAAGCAGCCTTGATTCGGCCAGGTACACATGGGGCGGCACTTCGAGGTTGTCGGGCGCTGGCTTGTTTTTGTAGACGCGGCCGGCCAGATCAAAGGTGGAGCCATGACAGGGGCAGAAGAAGCCACCCTGCCAGTCGTCCGGCAGGGACGGCTGGGGACCGGTCTGGAACTTTTCGGACGGCGAGCACCCAAGATGGGTGCAGATGCCGACGGCAACAAAATATTCTGGCTTGATCGAACGGTGCTCGTTGCGCGCATAGTCGGGCGCCTGTTCGGTCGGCTTGCGCTCGGACTTGGGATCGGCCAATTGCGAATCCAGCTTGGGCAGGGCTGCCAGTTGTTCCGGTGTGCGACGCACAATCCAGACCGGCTTGCCACGCCACTCAACCGTCATCTTTTCCCCTGGTTTGAGCGCAGAAATGTCCACTTCTACCGCGGCGCCCGCCGCTTTGACTTTCTCCGAGGGCTGAAAACTGCTGATGAACGGGACTACAGCCGCGATGCCGCCCACTGCGCCCGTGACACTGGTGGCGATCAACCAGGTCCGTTTGCTGGCATCAAGGCCGCCATCGGCTAGGGTTTCACTCATGGGAATCCTCAATGAAAATCGCTATTGGGGTAAACCAGTGATTGTAGCTGAGCCTACCGAGGCGACCTGATGCCGGCTCTTGCTTGATACTCAATTGCTCAAGATCAACTCAGGAGATGCCTAAATGGGAATGATGCAGGAGTTCAAGGAGTTTGCGGTCAAGGGCAATGTCATGGACCTGGCGGTCGGTGTGATCATTGGCGCTGCTTTCGGCAAGATCGTCGACTCGGTGGTGAGTGATCTGGTGATGCCTGTTGTCGGTGCACTTTTCGGAAAACTCGATTTTTCGAATCTTTTTGTGGTGCTGGGCTCGGCGCCTGTCGGCAACGCCATGACGCTGGATGCCCTGAAAAAGGCGGGGGTGCCGGTATTTGCCTATGGCAACTTCATCACGGTGGCAGTCAATTTTGCGATTTTGGCGTTCATCATCTTCATGATGGTCAAGCAAATCAACCGCTTGAAAAAAGCCAATCCGCCAGCGCCCGCAGCAGCCCCGGCGACGCCGGAAGACGTGTTGCTGTTGCGTGAAATTCGCGACAGCCTGAAGAAGTAGATTCCCGATTACTTTGACAGTTGCCGGGCTACGCGAATCGCCGCCAGCAGGCTGGCTTCGTCAGCCTGGCCGCTGCCTGCAATGTCAAATGCCGTGCCGTGGTCGGGACTGGTTCGCACCAGCGGCAAACCCAGCGTCACATTGACGCCCTGCTCCAGCCCCAGGTATTTGACGGGGATCAGACCCTGATCGTGATACATCGCGAGCACCGCATCAAACTCTTCAAAACGCCCGGATCTGGCACGGGCCCTCATAAAGACAGTGTCTGGAGCGAAGGGGCCACTCACATGCAAGCCCTTTGAGCGAGCCTGCGCAATGGCCGGCGCGATGATGTCAATCTCTTCCCGACCAAACAACCCCCCCTCCCCGGCATGCGGATTGAGTCCAGCCACGGCGAGCCGCGGCGCGCGACCGAGCATCGCACCGAGCGCATCATGCGCAATGAAAAGCGTCTCCAGCACATTGGCAAAAGTGACGGCCTTGATCGCCTCGCGCAGGGAAACATGAATGCTGACCAGCACGACACGCAACTCGTCATTGGCCAGCATCATGCGCACCGGCATCTGCGCCAGCGATTTGCCGACATGGGCTGCTGCCTGCGCTTGCAGCATCTCGGTATGCCCCGCAAAGGCAGAATAGGGCGCGCCCGCCAGGGACAGTGCTTCCTTGTTGAGCGGCGCTGTGACCAGTGCCGCAATGTCGCCGCGCAATGCCGCCTGGGCCGCCCAGACCACGCATTCGGCTGCGAGACGACCGGCATTGGCGTCCAGGCGGCCGAACGGCACCGGCGCGGTCAAAGTTCCGACCTGCATCACCGGCAGGCAAGCCGACGGCATGTCCAGCGCCTCCCCTGCTGTGTCGAGTCGCGCCACCGCCAGCGCTATCCGACCGGCGCTGACCAACTGTGCAGCACGCCGCAGGGTTGGCACGTCGCCGACGACAAAGCAGCCGCGGCTGAGTTCCGGCGCGTTCTGGAAGGCTTTGGCAATGATTTCGGGACCTATGCCGGCCGAGTCACCGAGGGTGATGGCGATCGGTTTCTTCATGTTCAGGCCGGGTTGTCAATATCAATAAACACATGCTCTAGGCCGAACTGCGCCGCCACCATGCCAGCCACTGCCGGGGCGCCGAAGCGCTCGCTGGCGTGATGGCCGCAGGCCAGATAGGCGACACCCGATTCACGGGCATAGTGCGTCTGCGGTTCCGAAATTTCGCCGGTAATGAATGCATCGGCACCGGCGGCAATGGCGGCCTCGAAATAATTTTGCCCACCGCCACTGCACCAGGCCACTTTCTGGATCGCTTTGGATGCCACGTTAACCAGGGCCACCGGTCGATTCAGGCTTTGCTCCACGTGCCGCGCCAGCGCCTCGGCGTTCTCAAAGCCACCCGACTCGCTCGGCTCACCCAGAAAACCCAGGTCCTGCTCGCCAAAGCGCCCACTCGCCTTCAGACCCAGCTTCAAGCCAAGTTGCGCGTTGTTGCCCAGCTCAGGGTGCGCGTCGAGCGGCAAATGGTAGGCAAACAGATTGATGTCATGGGCCAACAGCAAGGCCAGACGCTGCTTCAGCCAGCCCGTGACACGCCCATCCTGGCCACGCCAGAACAAGCCGTGATGGACAAATATTGCGTCAGCGCGCGCCGCAATGGCGGCTTCAATCAGGGCCCGACTGGCGCTGACGCCGGAGACCATCTTGTGCACGCCCGAGCAGCCTTCAACCTGCAGGCCGTTGGGGCCATAGTCACGAAAACGCTCCGGTTGGAGCAGCGTATCGAAGGTCTGCAGAAGTTGGGTGCGATCGGTCATGGCGATGATGAAATGGGGTTCTGCCGCGCATTGTCGACTAATTCCCTACAATTCACTCTCCTCACCGCGCGCCCTCATTTGTCATGAAACGTCTCTGGTTGTTGTTTTCGCAAGCCGTCACCGTGTTGCTGGCAGCGTATTTTGTCGTCGCCACGCTCAAACCCGAATGGCTGGGGAAGCCGGGAGCGCGCGGCGCCACGGTCGCAACCATCGAGGCAGCGTCGCCCAATCCGGGCGTCCCACCGCCCGGCAGCTTCCGGCTGGCCGCACAAAAAGCGTCAGCGGCAGTGGTCAGCATCAACACCAGCAAAGCCGCGCAGAGTCGGCCGCGCAGCAGCGATCCGTGGTTCAACTTCTTTTTTGGCGATCAGGGCGGTGAGCCGCAGGTCGGCCTGGGCAGCGGCGTGATTGTGAGCCCGAGTGGCTATATTCTGACCAACAACCATGTGGTTGAAAGTGCCGACGAAATCGAGGTCATCCTGAACGACAGTCGGCGTGCGCGAGCCAAGGTGATTGGCACCGATCCGGACAGCGACCTGGCGGTCCTGAAGATTGATCTGGAGCGGCTGCCTGTCATTGTGCTCGGCAACTCCGACACGCTGCAGGTTGGCGACCAGGTGCTGGCGATCGGCAACCCGTTTGGCGTCGGTCAGACCGTGACGGGCGGTATCGTCAGCGCACTGGGGCGCAACCAGCTCGGCATCAATACGTTCGAGAATTTCATCCAGACCGACGCCGCCATCAATCCCGGCAACTCGGGCGGCGCTCTGGTCGACACCCACGGCCATCTGCTGGGCATTAATTCGGCCATCTACTCGCGCTCCGGCGGCAGCATGGGAATTGGCTTTGCCATTCCGGTGTCTACCGCCAAGCTGGTGCTGGAGGGCATCGTCAAGGACGGCCAGGTCACGCGCGGCTGGATCGGTGTCGAACCGAACGAGTTGACGCCGGAACTGGCCGAGACCTTTGGCGTCAAGGCGCAGGCTGGCGTGATCATCACCGGCGTCATGCAAAACGGCCCGGCAGCGCAGTCGGGCATACGCCCGGGCGACGTCATCGTCCAGGTGGCCGACAAAACGGTCAGCAACGTCTCCGAATTGCTGGGCGCGGTTGCGGCGCTGAAGCCGGGCGGCGCGGCCCGCTTCAGTCTGCTGCGCCGGGAGCAGAAACTCGAACTCAGCGTGACTCCCGGCGTGCGACCCAAGCCGCGCCGAAGGGCGCCTTGAAAACCCGGGCATTGCCCTTAACTAGCGGGTTCGATTTCTTCGTGAACCTGTTAAATCCAAAATGACCAAACAAACCCTGTCCTTCCAGGCCGAAGTGGCCCAGCTTCTGCATCTTGTCACGCACTCGCTCTATTCCAACAAGGAAATCTTCCTGCGCGAGCTGATCTCAAACGCATCGGACGCCTGCGACAAACTGCGTTTTGAAGCGCTTGACAACGACGCCTTATATGAGGATGCACCCACTCTGGAAGTGCGCGTCTCCTTCGACCAGGACGCAAAAACGCTGACCATTGCCGACAATGGCATCGGCATGAGTCAGCCGGAAGCCATTGAGCACCTGGGCACCATCGCCAAGAGCGGCACCAAGGATTTCCTGTCCAGGTTAAGCGGCGATCAAAAAGCCAACGTGTCCGAACAGGGCCAGTTGATTGGCCAGTTTGGCGTCGGTTTTTATTCCGGCTTTATCGTTGCCGACAAGATCACCGTCGAGTCGCGCCGTGCCGGTTTGCAAGCCGCTGAAGGCGTGCGCTGGATCAGTGGCGGTGCCGGCGACTTTGAGGTTGAAACTATCACCCGTCCGACCCGCGGCACCAGCGTCACGCTGCACCTGCGTGATGACGCCATGGACTACGCCAGCGCCTGGAAGCTCAAGAGCATCATCGCCAAATACTCGGACCACATCAGTCTGCCGATTCTGATGGAAAAGGAAGAGTGGAAAGACGGTGAGCTGATCGACCCGAAAGACGAAAAAGGCGGCCGCCAACCGGGCAGCATGGTCAAGACCGGTGAGTGGGAAACGGTCAACAAGGCCAACGCCATCTGGGCCCGTGCCAAGAAGGACATCAGCGCCGAGCAGTACAACGAGTTTTACAAGCAGCTCAGTCACGACATGGAAGCGCCGCTGGCCTTCACACACAATCGCGTCGAGGGCAGCACCGAGTACACGCAATTGCTCTACATCCCTGCCAAGGCGCCGTTTGATTTATGGAACCGTGAAAAATCGGCCGGCGTCAAACTCTACGTGAAACGCGTCTTCATCATGGACGATGCCGAGGCGCTGCTGCCGACCTACCTGCGTTTTGTCAAAGGGGTGGTCGATTCGGCCGACTTGCCCTTGAACGTGAGCCGTGAGTTGCTGCAGGAAAGCCGGGATGTGAAGGCGATCCGCGAGGGCTGTACCAAACGCGTTCTCGGCATGCTGGAAGATCTGGCGAAGAACGACAAGGCAGTGGCCACCGAGACCTCAGCCGATGCCGTGACCGATGTCCTCAGTGCCGAAGAAAAAGTGCAAGCCGAGGCCCAGCTAGGCAAGTACACCAAGTTCTATGCCGAGTTCGGTGCCGTACTGAAAGAAGGCTTGGGCGAAGACTATGCCAACAAGGACCGCCTGGCCAAGCTGTTGCGCTTTGCCTCCAGTACCAGCGACACCGTGAGCGTGGCTTTTGCCGACTACAAGGCGCGCATGAAAGAAGGCCAGGAAGCGATCTACTACATCACCGCAGATACCTTTGCCGCCGCCAAGAACAGCCCGCAGCTTGAAGTCTTCAAGAAAAAAGGCATTGAAGTGTTGCTGATGACCGATCGCGTTGACGAATGGGCACTGAACTACCTGCATGAGTTTGATGGCACGGCGCTGCAAAGCGTGGCCAAAGGTGCGGTCGATCTGGGCAAGCTGCAGGACGAGACCGAGAAAAAAGCCGCCGAAGAAGCCGCCGAAACCTTCAAGCCGCTGCTGGCCAAGCTGAAGGAGGCCTTGAAGGACAAGGCCGAGGACGTGCGCGTGACCACGCGCCTGGTGGACAGCCCGGCCTGCCTGGTGGTGCAGGACCACGGCATGAGCACCCAATTGGCGCGCATGCTCAAACAGGCTGGTCAGACCGCGCCCGAAGTCAAGCCGGTACTGGAAGTGAACGCCGAACATCCCCTGGTCAAGAAGCTCGAAGGTTCGGTGCATTTCAACGACCTGGCGCACATCCTGTTCGATCAGGCGCTGCTGGCCGAGGGCGGCATGCCGGCCGACCCGGCGGCGTACGTCAAGCGGGTCAACGCCCTGCTGGTGTAACTTTTGAGCTTGCGGGGCAGATCTTCAGCTCTGTCCCCAACTGTTATCAAACTGCGCCAGATGGCTGCGTGGGCTGGCACCTGCGGCGTGTACTTTCCGCCCGCGCTAGACTTCCAACGCCGCCAGCCAAAGCGCTGCATCGCGAAGCTGCACCCCACCGACGTCCGCCTCAGCCTTGCATTCGCGCACCAGTTGCACTGCCTGCGCCTGCGGCCACTGCGCGCTAAAGCGCATCAGGGCCCGGTGTGCCTTGGCGTCTGACAACTTGCATTCCACCAAGTGCGTCAAAGTGTCGTCCTGGCTGAGCGCGAAGTCGACTTCTGCCTCATCTTTGGTGCGAACGTAGTGCAAGTCCACGGCCATGCCACGGGTGTCTTGCTGCCATTGCACAAGCTTCAGCAAATGGCAGGCAACCAGGTTCTCAAAGCGCAGCCCGTCGTCGCCCAACACCAAAGCGGTGTCGTAGAAATAGACCTTGGGCGCTTTGAGCGTAGCGCGGGCGATATTGCGGTGCCATGGGCGCACCACAAACACGATGAACAAGGCCTCCAGGATGTCGAGGTACTTCGCCAAGGTCATGGGAGAGATGTTCAGATCGCGCGACAGTGAGGCCAGTGACAGGGGTGAGCCGACACGCGAGCGCAGCATTTGGGCAAACATGCGCATGGCGTTGACCTCGTGCAGGCGCGAAAACTCCAGCACGTCCTCGCGCACCAGGCCGGAGAAGTAGTCTGCGCGCCACCGCTGGGCATCGGCCTCGCTGCTGGCCAGGGCGGGTTCCGGGAAACCACCACGCCCCAGCAAATGCGCGAGTGCTGCATGCGGGTTGGTTTGCGTTTGCTCAGACCACTCCCGTACCGACAAGGGATGCAGGCGTAGCCTGAAATACCGCCCAGCCAGCGAGTCCCCGCTTTGCCGAAACGTGTCCATGCGGGCACTGCCGGTCACCAGGATGCGCTGTCCCGGTGCGCGACCGTCCCATACGCCTTTGAGCCAGGCTTTCCAGTTGCGCATCTTGTGCACTTCATCAAAGACCAGAAGCGGGGCACTTTGCCGCCAATTTTGCGACTGAATGACGGATCGGTGCGCCGCGACATCGAAGTTCAGGTATTGGCTGGCGGGCAGCTCCGCCATGAGTTGCTGGCTCAAGGTTGTCTTACCGACCTGGCGTGGGCCGGTCAGAACCACCATCTTCTTTTGAAGATCTTCGCGAATGCGCTCATCTAGATAGCGTTTCATGCGACTATTGTATGCAACAATATGCAAAAGTCGCGTCATATTTTCATTGTTTTATCCTAGAAACCGTGCGCTATTTCTACGCAATCGCATGGACAGCCGTGTCGGTTCATTGCTGTTGACGCAGACCTATTGACTTGGCACGCATTTGCGCAGGGCACGCGATATGTGCTTCAATCGCACACACAGCACCACCCCGAGCGCCGCCGGCGACCAGGTAGGGGTGCTGAGCACTGGAATCGACAACATGAACCCCATCAAACTTGTAGCAGCCGCTCTGATCGTGGCCGGCGTCCTGGGACTTATCTATGGCAGCTTCAGCTATACCAAGGACACCACGGTCTTCAAGCTTGGATCCATCGAACTCTCCGCGAAGGAGAAGGAAACGGTCAATTTTCCATTGTGGGCAAGTATCGGTGCCGTCGTGGTTGGCGGTCTGCTGCTGGTCTGGGGTGGCAAGAAAGGCTGAGCAACAAATGCCAGGCCGGGCTGCGACAATTGCAGTGCTCTTTCAACTCTCTTGTACCTCCCATGAAAACTTCGCTCCGAACTGCAGTTCTCGCCTGTACGCTGGCTACCCTCTCCACCGCCTGGGCTGAAAACGCCGTTACCGCCGCCGCTGCCAAAGAACCCGGCGCCGTGGTGACGGCCAGTGGCATGGTGTACCGCTCGCTCAAGGATGGCAATGGCGCCAGCCCGACCGCCAGCGACAAAGTCAAAGTGAATTACCGCGGTACCTTCCCGGATGGCAAGGAATTTGACAGTTCCTACAAACGCAATGAGCCAGCTCAGTTCCCGCTTGGCCAAGTCATCCCCTGCTGGACCGAAGGTGTTCAAAAGATGAAGGTTGGCGGGAAGGCCAAGCTGGTTTGTC
>JBBQZA010000104.1:0-11939 GCA_038208175.1 Burkholderiales bacterium | reverse complement strand
TCTCGATCCCCAGCAACCAGGCCGCCAGGCCCGAGTCGTAAAAGTAGAGTTTGGGTGTCTTGACCAGGCGCTTATTGAAGTTCTGGTGATGCGGTGGCAAGCGATGGATGATGTAGCTGGCCTCCAGCACCGATACCCATTCGCGCGCCGTGTTGTGGCTCAGGCCCGCATCGTCGCCCAGCGCACTCAGATTGAGCAGTTGCCCGGTGCGCCCGGCACACAGGCGCAAAAAGCGCTGAAACTGGGACAGATCGCGCACATTGATGAGCTGGCGCACGTCACGCTCGAGATAAGTTTGCACATAGTTGCCAAACCAGATGCCGGGGTCCAACTGGCGGTCATGAATGGGTGGATAGCCGCCCTGAAAGATGGCCTGGTCCAAAGAATGTGGCAACAGACCGGCCTGGCGCAATTCACCCGCAGTAAATGGCAGCAGGTTGAGCAGTGCGACTCGTCCGGCCAGGCTTTGGGTAATGCCGGAGAGCAGGCCAAACTGTTGTGAGCCGGTCAGGATGAAGTGGGCGCGACGTTGCTGCTCGTCCACCACACCCTGCAGCCAGGCAAACAGCTCGGGGCAGCGCTGTGCTTCATGAATCACGGCTCCGTCGGCATAGGTGTTCAGAAACCCTTGCGGATCGTTTTGCGCAAATTCGCGCTGCACCGGGTTTTCCAGCGATACATAGGGGTGCGACGCAAACACCGCGCGCGCCAGCGTGGTTTTGCCGGACTGGCGCGGCCCGGTAAGCGCCAGCACCGGATAACCTTGGGCCAGTGCACGCAGGGTGGTTTCAGCAGCGCGAGGGATCATCCGGCTGATTGTAAGTTGAATTGCCAATTAGCCAAATCAAAGCAGTCGCTAATCGGCTTTGATCTGAGCCCGGCGCACGATATCACTCCAGATTTTCTGCTCACGGGCAATGAAAGCGGCAAACTCTGCGGACGGGCCGCCGCCGCCGACCGCGTTGTCGTTGGCAAAGCGCTCGGTGACCGCGCTGGACTTGAGGGCCTTGAGCGATTCTTCCTGCAAACGTTTGACAATGTCGCTCGGCGTGCCGGCGGGTGCGAGGATGCCGTACCACTGCGAGGTCTCAAAATCCTTGAAGCCCATTTCAGCCACCGTCGGCACGTCAGGCAACTGCGAGATGCGTTGCTGGGTGCCAACGGCGATGGCGCGCAGCTTGCCGCTCTTGATGTGCGCCGACAGCGCCGGCAAGCCGGCCGACGAGGCTTGCGTGCGCCCGGCCAGTAAATCCGTCAGTTGCGGGCCGGTGCCGCGGTAAGGAATGTGGGTGATGAACATGCCGGTCACCAGTTTCAGGTACTCCATCGCCAGATGACCGGCACTGGCGTTGCCGGCCGAGCCGTAATTGAGTTCGCCTGGATGCTTCTTGACGTAGGCCACGAACTCCCGGAAATTCTTCGCCGGCACATCGGTGTGCACGACAAAGACATTGGGCACCTTGGCCAGCAGGGTGACCGGGATGAAATCCTTGTCGACGTCGTACGGCTGGTTCTTCAGCATATAGGGATTGACCGCCAGCGTGCCGACATGACCGAGGATGATGGTGTGGCCGTCGGGCGCCGCCTTGGCCACATCGAGCATGGCCACCACGCCGGCGCCACCCGGCTTGTTTTCGACATAGACGTTCTGACCCAGCTGCTTGGTCAATTCCGCAGCCACCGAACGTGCCACAATTTCAGAGGTGCCGCCCGGCGCAAACGGCACCACAAAACGGATCGGCTTGGACGGCCAGGCGCTCTGGGCCCATAGCGGCGACAACACGGAGCCGAGACCGACGGCGCTGGCTGTCAGCAACAGTTGACGACGGTCGATGGGCGTAAACGATCTCATGGGGTTTCCTCGGTGCAAAAAGTGGGTTTGGCAGCAGTCGGACTGTAATACGCTTTGGCATTCAAAGAGTCAGCTATGTGGCACTGTGTGGCACTGTGTGGGCGGGAGTACTCGGTCGGGGAGCACCGGAGCACTACGGCGGTGGCCCGGAGCACTCCGGCTGTGACCCGGATCACTCCGGTGCGGGGGACATTCGCGGAGTCGCCTACCCAAGCTCACTGGCTTGCCAATACCGTCACCTCTGTTCTTGCCTTTCGAAGGCGACTTTTTGTCGGTGATCAAAACTGATAGCGGCGCAGGCCGCCATCGACGGCGATGACGGTGCCCGTGATGTAACTGGCCAGCGGCGACGCCAGAAAGCAGACCAGATGCGCCAGCTCCTCGGGCTCACCATAGCGCCCGACCGGAATTTCGTTTTCAGACTGCCATTGGCGGTACTGCGGCGTGTAGTTGCGCAGAATCTGCTCCGACAGAATGCGCCCGGGCGGCACCGAGTTGACCGTGATGCCATGCTTGCCGACCATCCGGCTCAGCCCTTTGGCCCAGCTGTGCATCGCCGCTTTGGCGCAAAACGCACCATTCACATGCTCGGGCTCGCTCTTGCCGGTGATGTTGATGATACGACCCCATTTGCGCTCTATCATCTGGTCCAGCAAGGCATCGGCGATCTGGCGCGGACGGTGAAAGTTCAGCGTGACGGCTTCCTGCCAGCGTTCCTCGCTGACGTGCAAGTCGGTGAAACTGCGCGATCCGCCGGCGTTGTTGACCAGGATATCGACCTGACCGAAGCCTTTAATGACGGTAGCGGCCAGGCTTTGCGCCGCATCCTCGGCATACAAATCCGATTCAATGACGAGCGGTCGCTCACTGCCTTGGGCGACCATCTGCTTGGCCACTTCGTCAAGCAGGTTGACGCGGCGTGCCGAAATCGCGACCCGCACGCCTTCCGCCGCCAGCGCCAAGGCGATGCTGCGACCGATGCCGGCGCTGGCGCCGGTAACCAGGGCGGTTTTGTCTTTGAGCTGCAGATCCATAAGTTTGTCCTCCAAAGTATTTTTGTAACGAGCACTGTCAACAATGGCTAGGATAATCTCATACCTATGGAAAAGCAGAAGAAGGGACAAAGAGTAGTCGTCGGTTTGAGCGGTGGTGTCGACTCTGCGGTGACGGCCTGGTTGCTGAAACAGCAAGGCTTTGAAGTCATCGGAATCTTCATGAAGAACTGGGAAGGCGATGACGACTCCGAGTATTGCTCGTCCAACATCGACTTCGTCGACGCCGCTGCTGTGGCCGATGTTATCGGCATCGAGATCGAACACGTCAACTTTGCCGCCGAGTACAGAGACCGCGTCTTTGCCGAATTCCTGCGCGAATACCGCTCTGGGCGCACACCCAATCCCGACATTTTGTGTAACGCCGAAATCAAGTTCAAGGCTTTTCTGGACCATGCCATGCGCCTCGGTGCCGAAAAAATTGCCACCGGGCATTACGCCCGTGTTCGCTGGCACGCAGCGAACACGGGCGAGCCCGAAGGTCACTACCAATTACTCAAGGGACTGGACCCATCGAAAGACCAGAGCTATTTCCTGCACCGTCTCAATCAGGCTCAACTGTCCAAGACACTGTTCCCGGTGGGTGAGTTGCACAAAACCGAGGTGCGCCGCCTGGCGCTGGAGATCGGACTGCCGAACGCCAAAAAGAAAGACTCGACCGGCATCTGCTTCATCGGCGAGCGCCCGTTCCGCGATTTTTTGAATCGCTATATCGCCAAGGAACCGGGCCCCATCAAGAACGAGCAGGGTCGCACCGTCGGCCAGCATGTGGGTTTGAGTTTTTACACACTGGGCCAGCGCCAAGGCTTGGGTATTGGCGGAATCAAGGCCAAAGGAGCGCAAAGAGGCGGCGGTGAACACTCGCCCTGGTATGTCGCTCGTAAAGACATAGAAACAAATGCCTTGTGGGTGGTGCAGGGGCATGAACACCCGTGGCTGCAATCGAGCGCCTTGCAGGCGCAGGACGCCTGTTGGGTCGCGGGGACGGCACCCTCTGCCGACCACTTCGCTGCCAAGACCCGCTATCGCCAGGCCGACGCACCGTGCATCCTGGAAACCGATACGCCCGATAGGTTCAGGCTGACTTTCCCCGGCCCCCAATGGGCCGTTACACCAGGTCAATCAGCGGTCTTGTATGACGGCGAGATCTGCCTCGGTGGCGGCGTGATCGAATCGTCAGACGCCAGCCAACCAAGGGCTTAACCCATGCGGGCGAGCAGCGTTTCCAGGTCCTTGAGCATCAGGTCCAGCTCTGCTTTCTGGGTCGCATCGGGCTGCATGCGCAGCTGCAGTTCCTGTTCCACAAAGCACATTGTCATGCGCAATCCGATGAGACGAGAAGCCCGGGGAGCTCCAATCAGACTGACTGGCTGCCTTCAAGGTCGCCCAGTCATCGGGTGGATTTCCGCGCTCAAGCATGCGCTGGAACACGGTGTAGGGGTCGGTTCGGCTGCCGGCTGAGCGCAATGTGTTTTCATCGTTGACCCAGACATAGATGATGATTTTGCTTTTTGAATCAAACCTGAAAAACAAGCGGAATCGGCGCCGCTAATGAGCACTGCAATCAGAACACATATGTCCCACAATTCAACCAATGAAAGCGAAACAATTCCTCAAACTCCCCAAGTCTGTTGGTGCGCAAGTCATCAAAGGCAGAGGTAGAGGCGGTCACCTTCTGGTTACCCTTAACGGAGAAGGTACCACCGTTCCCATGCACGGCGACACCAACTATGAACATGGCATACCCAGTCTCCTTCAAAACCCACCCCAACGGACAAGTGGGCTTTCTTTGCGGACGTGCCAGAAGCCATCATTGCTGGCGCAACCCAAGCCCTGGCGCTTGACTACGCCCGGGATGCACTGGTGTTAGCCTTGTCTGGTTACCTGGACGCTGCCCGTGCGTTGCCCGTGCCGTCCAAGGCAAAGCGCGGCCAGCAAGTGGTGGCACTTCCCCCGCGTGTGGCATTGAAGCTGGCGATCCATCCGGCCATGCGCGAACAGTCCATGACGCAAGAGCGGCTGAGCACCTTAGCGGTTTGACCCTTCCGCATTCTAGACAAACGCCTCGCGGACGATGGTTTCACGGGCGCTGCCACTGACACGCCGGATGATGTCGAGTTGCTTGAGTAGTCGTTGATCAGGAGCTGGTTCATGGGTCAGAACTGGCTCCGTTTGTTTGATCGCTTACCCCGCTTTGTCAGAACGGAATATCGTCATCCATGTCATCAAAGCCGCTGGCCGGTTTGGCCGCAGTGGCCGGCTTTGAGGCCGGCGCCGGGCGAGCTGCTGCTGGCGGGCGCGCATAGCCGCCTGCGCCTTCGTCATCACCCGAGGGTTCGCCCATTCCTTCGCGGCTGCCCAGCATCTGCATCTCGTTGGCGATGATGTCGGTGGCGTATTTCTCAACACCGTCTTTGTCTGTGTATTTGCGCGTCTTGATGCGGCCTTCCACATACACCGAGCGGCCTTTCTTCAGGTACTGGCCCACAATCTCGGCCAGCTTGCCAAAAAAGGTGACACGGTGCCACTCGGTCTCCTCGACCATTTCACCGGTCTTGCTCTTGTACTTGCTACTGGTCGCAATCGTGACGTTGGCGACCGCATCACCACTGGGCAGGTAACGAATTTCTGGGTCGCGCCCCAAATTGCCGACGAGAATGACTTTGTTAACGGATGCCATGATGTTCCCTCTTGAAGTGTGTCAGTCGATTATCCTGCCTTTGGCGCACGCATCGGCCACGCCACCAGCAACCACAGCAGCATAACCCCGGCGCAGCAGGCAAACAAGCCTTGCGCGCCGACCTGCTTCACCAGGGCGCCACCGATGGCGCCACCAGCAAAAAAACCAAGCGACTGCAGCGTGTTGTAAACCCCCATGGCGGCGCCGCGAGACGAAGCCGGCGCCAGGCGCGACACCATGCTGGGCTGGCTCGCTTCCAGCACATTGAAGCCATAAAAAAACACAAACAGCAGCACTCCCAACTCAAGCACGCTGGGCGCACCACTCGTCAACCACCACAAGGCCATCTGTACTGCTGCCGTCAAACCAATCGAAGTCAGGAACACGGCGCGCAAATAGCCGCGTTTTTCCAGTTGAAACAGACTGCCCCCCATCACCACGAAGGACCCCAACACCGCGGGCAGATAGACCTGCCAATGGTGTTCGGGCTTCAGACCGGCGCCTTGGAGCATGGCCGGCAGTGCCAGCCACATGGCCAGTTGCACCGCATGCAGGATAAACACGCCAAAGTTCAGGCGTAGCAGAGCGGGCGACTGCAGCACGTTCAGCACCCGGCCACGCGGCAGATTCTTGTGATCCAGCGGCTCCGGCGGCACCCACCAGATCACCGCTACCACCCCCAGCAGCGCCAGCACGGCGGTCAAAACAAAGATACCGACCAAACCGATGTGTGCCGCCAGCACCGGCGCAGCCACCAGAGACAAGGCAAACATCAACCCAATACTGGCACCCACCAGCGCCATCGATTTGGTGCGCACCGCATCGCGCGTCTGATCCGCCAGCAAGGCCGTGACGGCGGCCGACACGGCACCCGCGCCCTGCACGGCACGGCCTACGGCCAGCCAGGTCAGGCTGGGCGCCAGCGCCGCCACCATACTGCCAGCGGCGAACAGCAAAAGCCCAAACACGATCACCGGCTTGCGCCCCAGGCGGTCCGAGGCCAGACCATACAAAAACTGCAACAGGGCCTGCGTCAGGCCGTACAGGCCCATCGTCAGCCCGACCATCGCGGCATCGTCGCCACCGGGATATTTGCTCGCTTCGATCACGAAAACCGGCAGTATCAGGAACAAGCCCAGCATGCGCAGCGCAAAGATGCTGGCCAGCGAAAGACTGGCGCGCAGTTCCAGCGGTGTCATCTTGCTGGCTGCAACAGCGCTTTTCCCCTCAGGTGAGGCTTCAACTTTTGACAAGACAGGGCTTTCCAACAGACAAACCGTTCAGGGCGAAAAGGACCGATTGTCCCCGATCCGGCCAGCGACCGTCACCGCCAATGTGCCAAGACCCCGATCTTTGACTATCATGGCAGGTTTTCCCGAACCAACAACACCTTGAACTCCTCTTCCGACGGTACTTACCTGCCAGCCGCCTTGCAGCAGCAGACCATCAGCATTCGCGGTGCGCGCACGCACAACCTGAAAAACATCGATCTGGATATCCCGCGCAATCAATTGGTGGTGATCACCGGTCTGAGCGGATCCGGCAAATCGAGTCTGGCCTTTGACACCCTGTACGCCGAAGGCCAGCGCCGCTATGTCGAGAGCCTGTCAACCTACGCGCGCCAGTTCCTGCAACTGATGGACAAGCCCGACGTGGATGTAATCGAGGGCCTCTCGCCGGCGATCTCGATCGAGCAGAAAGCCACTTCACACAACCCGCGCTCGACCGTCGGCACCGTGACCGAGATTCACGATTACCTGCGCCTGCTGTTTGCCCGCGCCGGCACGCCCTTTTGCCCGGCGCACCATCTGCCGCTGCAGGCGCAAACCGTGAGCCAGATGGTGGACACGGTGCTGGCCCTACCCCTGGACACGCGGCTGATGATTCTGGCGCCGCTGGCGCGGGAAAAGAAAGGCGAGTTCCTGGACGTCTTTGCCGACATGCAGGCGCAGGGCTTTGTGCGCTTTCGAATCAACGGTCAGGCCTTTGAATTTGACCAACTACCAGCGCTGAAGAAGACCGAAAAACACGACATCGACGTCGTGATCGACCGCCTCAAAGTGCGCCCGGCGATGCAGCAACGGCTGGCCGAGAGTTTTGAAGCGGCACTGCGGCTGGCCGGCGGGCGCGCCATTGCAGTGCAAATGGAGAACACTGAAAACTCCCAGAATGATAGCGCAATGTCAAGTAAAGACGGTGGCTACAGGCATAAAGAGCACATATTCAACGCCAAATTCTCGTGTCCGCTGTGCAGCTACTCGATTGCCGAACTTGAACCGCGCCTGTTCTCTTTCAACTCCCCCGTCGGCGCCTGCCCAAGCTGCGACGGCCTGGGGTCGCAGGAATTCTTTGACCCGGAGCGGGTGCTGGCGTTCCCGTCCTTAAGTCTGGCCAGTGGCGCCATCAAAGGTTGGGATCGGCGCAATGGTTACTACTTCGCGCTGCTCGAGAGTCTGGCCAGACATTACAGATTCGATATCGAACAGCCGTTCGAGTCCTTGCCAACCCCGGTGCAACAGGCGGTCTTGCACGGCTCGGGCGAGGAAGAAATCAGGTTCAGCTATGTCATGGACTCGGGGCTCTCGCAAGGCAAAAAGCTCAGCAAGAAGCATCCCTTTGAAGGCATATTGCCGAACATGCAGCGGCGCTACCGCGAGACCGACTCGGCCCTGGTGCGCGAGGACCTGGCGCGCTACCGCAGCACGCAAGCCTGCGTCGAGTGTGGCGGCTCACGGCTCAAGCGCGAGGCCCGGCACGTGAAGATTGGCGAAGGCGAACAGGCGCGTGCCATTTTCGAGGTCAGCCACCTGACACTGCGTGAAAGCCTGGATTATTTCAACAGCCTGCAGATGCACGGCGCCAAAGGCGAGATTGCGGCCAAGGTGGTGCGCGAAATCGGCCTGCGCCTGAAGTTTCTCAACGACGTCGGCCTGAACTACCTGAGTCTGGACCGCAGCGCCGAAACCTTGAGCGGCGGTGAATCGCAGCGCATCCGTCTCGCCTCGCAAATCGGCTCCGGCCTGACCGGCGTCATGTATGTGCTCGATGAACCCAGCATCGGCCTGCACCAGCGCGATAACGAGCGCCTCATCAGCACGCTGAAACATCTGCGCGACATCGGCAACAGCGTGCTGGTGGTGGAACACGACGAGGACATGATTCGCGCCGCCGATCACGTGATCGACATGGGGCCCGGCGCTGGCGTGCATGGCGGACGCGTCATTGCGCAAGGCAGCTACGAACAGGTCAAAGCCAGCCCGGCATCGCTGACCGGACGCTACCTGGCCGGCAGCCTGAGCATTGCCGTGCCCACGAAGCGCCATTCGCTCAAGGACCAACTGCTACCGCAGCTGCTGCAAATCAGAAAGGCCAGTGGCAACAACCTGCGCGCTATCAGCGTGGACTTCCCGGTCGGCCTGTTCACCTGCGTCACCGGAGTCTCGGGCTCCGGCAAATCGACGCTGGTCAACGACACCCTGTACAAAGCGGTGGCGCGCACGCTCTACCGGGCTCACGACGAAGCGGCGCCGCATGAGGCGATCGACGGCATGGAGCACTTTGACAAGGTCATCAACGTCGACCAGTCGCCCATCGGTCGCACGCCGCGTTCCAATCCGGCGACCTACACCGGCCTCTTCACACCGATTCGCGAATTGATGGCCGAGGTGCCGATTGCGCGCGAACGCGGCTACGGTCCGGGCCGTTTTTCGTTCAACGTGGCAGGCGGTCGCTGCGAAGCCTGTCAGGGCGACGGCATGGTGAAAGTGGAGATGCATTTCCTGCCCGACGTCTACGTGCCCTGCGATGTCTGCCAGGGCGCGCGCTACAACCGCGAGACGCTGGAAGTGCAATACAAGGGCAAGAACATCGCGCAGGTGCTCGATCTGACGGTCGAAGCCGCCCATGAATTCTTCAAGGCACAGCCGACCATCGCCCGCAAGCTGCACACGCTACTCGATGTGGGCCTGTCCTACATCCGCCTCGGTCAGGCCGCCACCACGCTGTCCGGTGGCGAAGCGCAGCGCGTCAAGCTGGCGCTGGAACTGAGCAAGCGCGACACCGGGCGCACGCTCTACATTCTGGACGAACCGACCACCGGGCTGCACTTTGCCGACATCGACCTGTTGCTCAAAGTGCTGCACCAGTTGCGCGACGCGGGCACCACCATCGTCGTGCGCGACCACACCCTGGACGTCATCAAGACCGCCGACGGGTTGATCGCCATGGGACCCGAAGGCGGCGCCGGCGGCGGCCAGGTGGTAGGGGTCGGCACGCCGGAAGACATCGCCGCCAATCCGGCCAGTCATACCGGGCGCTATCTGAAGCGCTTGTTGTAATACCAAGTCACCGTCGAAAGACAGGAACTGGGGTGAAGGTTGTGGCAAGCGCTCACCACAAATGCAGGAGCACGACGATGGGGCGCTCAGTGCAGCGAAATAAAGGAGGAGCCGTAGGCGGGGGACATTCGCGGAACTGAGTGCCCCACCGGCGTGCTCCGGGTTAAAGCCCGAGTGCTCCGGGGCCTCACCCCGAGCTCACTGGCTTACCCATACCGTCACCCCAGTTCTTGTATTTCGAACGTGGTATTGGAGTCCGACAAGCAGCCTACATTGACAGCGAGCCCTCGCGGAACTCGGTCTTGTCGAGCCAGACGTTGACCAGCACCGGTTTGCCGCTCCTGGCCAACTCGCGGGCACGCTCCAGCGCAGCGGGAACTTCGGCCATGGTCTTCACCAGGATGCCCTCGGCGCCAAAGCCGGCCACCACCTCGTGGTAGGCGCTGCGCGCCAGCACCGTGGCCACGTCATCGTGCAGCATCTTGACTTGCTCGCGCGCGATTTGGGTCCAGCCGGCGTCGTTGCCGACGACCGCGATCACCGGGATGCCGTGCCGCACAAAGGTATCGAACTCGACCAGGCCGTAACCGCAAGCCCCATCACCAAAGATGATCCAGACTTCACTGCCCGGTTTTGCCAGCGCAGCACCGAGCGCAAAGCCGGCACCCACTCCCAGCGTACCGAAGGCGCCGGGATCGAGCCAGGTCAGTGGCGCGCGCGGGTGCAACACGTAGGATGCCGTGGCGACAAAATCGCCGCCGTCGGCGACCAGCACGGCGTTCTCGCCAGCCTGTTTTTCGAGCGTGCGAAAAAAGGCGACCGGGTTCACAAATTCACCTGGGGCCTGGGCCTGCTGGTCGATCTCCAATTCACGCTCGCTGTCCCGCGCCCGCAGTTGGGTGACCCAGCCGCTACGGCTTGCGCTGTTGGCATTATTGGCGGGCCAAGCTTGTGCCAGCGCCTGCAGAAAGAGGCCGGCATCACCGATGGCAGCGATATCGGGTTTGCGGTTCAGGCGCGCGTCCTTGGCGCTGCGGTTGGCTGCAATCAGCGTCGCATTGCGCCGGACATGCTTGCCGTAGTCGAGACGAAAGTCGCAGGGTACGCCCGCCAGCAAAACGCAATCGGCTTCGCGCAGCGCCTGGCGTCGCTGATGACGCATTTGCAGCGGGTGGTTGCGGCCCAAGAGGCCGCGCGCCATGCCGGACAAGTAAACAGGGATGCGGAGCTTGGCCACCGCCTGCGCCAGATGCTCGGCCTCCAGCGACAGCACGACGGCCTGACTGCCGATGATCAGCAACGGTCGCTCGGCCTTGGCCAAGGCCGCCAAGGCCGCCTGCAGGCTGGCGTCACCTGCGCGCGGTGCAGCCACCGGCCGCACCTGCGGCTGAGCACGCTGCTGACTGCCGTGGAACATTTTTTTGACGTGGCGGTTCAGGTAAAAGCGCAACAACCGATCCGCTAGCGATGTACCTTTGCCGGCCGCATCGGCATACCACTGGCGAATCGACGTTTCGTCATACAGCAGATCGACCGGACATTCGATGAACACCGGACCCGGCACGCCTGACTGCGCCAGCTCGAAGGCCTGATCGACCGCCGGCCCCAAATCGCTGACGCGCAATATCTTGCGGAACAATTTGACGTGCGGCGCAACCAGCGGACGCTGGTCGATATCTTGCAGCGCGCCGCGTCCCTGCAAGGCCGTGGGCGCTGCACCGCCGATCAGAATCACCGGTGACTGCGCCAACTGCGCGTTCTTCAGCGCCGTGATGGTGTTGCTGATGCCCGGTCCGGCCGTGACGGCCGCGACGCCTGGCAGGCCCAGCAAGCGCGCGCTGGCATCGGCTGCAAAGACGGCCGTGGCTTCGTCGCGCACGTCGACGATGCGGATGCCGCGCGCCTTGGAGGCGCTCAGAATCGGCGAAATGTGGCCGCCGCAGAGCGTAAAGATGCTGCCTACGCCATGCGCTTGCAGGGCTTCGGCAACACGGTCACCACCGTGCTGTGGGAGGGCA
>JBBQZA010000103.1:0-11940 GCA_038208175.1 Burkholderiales bacterium | reverse complement strand
CCTTGCTTTGGCTGGCATCGCTGAAGCGTCCGACGTGGTGGCTGGACTTGAGTTGCAGCTCTGTTTCAAGCGGAAGTATGAAGGTGCCAAACATGTCGAGCAACATGCCATGACAGCCATCGGTGATGACCTGAAGTATCTCCGGGTTGACCAAAGTGGTAAAGACAATCGGCTTTTTGCCTTCTGCCACGCCTGCATGATTGACTTCGCGAACCGCCTGGTGGGCTTTGTCGACCGAGTCGATGAAGGGCAGCCGGAGGTAGCGGAATTTGGTTTCAAACTGCGCCAGAATGGCGGTGCCGAAAGTTTCTGCGGTGATACCGGTGCCATCGGAAATAAAAAATACGGTGCGATTGGGCATGATGCTATGGTCAGCTTTGCTGATTGGGGGGTGGCCGGGACACCCCTATTGTGATCCGCGGCGCATCCTACAATGGCCGCAATCGCAGTCAATTTTCATGTGCCAGCTTGATTTACCAGAACAAGGACAGGGTCGGGCTGGCCGCATGGGCAAGGTCAACGCGCCACGACGCCCGCCTCTTGCTTCGAACCGTTTTTTTACTTCTGGAGTTTTCCCATGTCTGCACTTTTTGAGGCGACCGCCCTGGTCGTACCGTTTGAAAACCTGAGAATGTCCGATGTCGAATCGGTGGGAGGCAAGAATGCCAGCCTCGGCGAAATGATTTCGCACCTGCCAACCGGCGTCAGAGTTCCTACCGGTTTTGCCACCACGGCCTACGCGTTTCGCATGTTCCTGGCCCACGGCGGTCTGGCTGGCAAGATCAATTCCGTTCTGACTGCGCTCGACACCGAAGACGTGCGCTCGCTTGCCAAAGTGGGCGCTGAATTACGTGCCCTGGTTGAAGCGCAACCTTTTCCGACGGATCTGGAGCAGGCCATTCGGGAAGCCTTTGCTACGCTGAGTCAGCGTAATTCGCAGGTCTCGTTTGCAGTACGGTCCTCCGCCACTGCGGAGGACTTGCCGGACGCCTCTTTTGCCGGTCAGCAGGAAACCTTTTTGAACGTGACCGGCGTCGATGCCATATTGCACAAAATCAAGGAGGTTTTTGCTTCCCTGTACAACGACCGGGCCATCAGCTATCGCGTGCATCAGGGATTTGCCCATGAGCATGTGGCGTTAAGCGCTGGTATTCAGCGCATGGTGCGATCCGACCTGGGGGCATCTGGTGTGCTTTTCACCATTGATACCGAGTCCGGCTTTGATCAAGTCGTCTTCATCACATCGAGTTACGGGCTGGGCGAGACCGTGGTGCAGGGCGCCGTTAACCCGGACGAGTTTTACGTCCACAAGCCAATGCTCAAGGCCGGCAAACGTGCCATCATCAGTCGCAGTCTGGGATCCAAGCTGATTCAGATGTGCTTTACCACGCCGCAGGAAAAAAAGCTGAGCGGTGCGCTGGTCAAGACCACGGATGTTCCCACCGAGCAACGCAACCGCTATTCGCTGACCGATCCCGAGGTTGAGAAACTCGCTGGCTACGCATTGGTGATCGAGCAGCACTACGGTCGTCCGATGGACATTGAGTGGGGCAAAGATGGTCAGGATGGTGAGCTCTATATTTTGCAGGCACGTCCTGAGACAGTCAAAAGCCAAGCCAGGGGAAAACTGGAATACCGATACAAGCTAAAGGGCAAAAGCGCAGTCATCGTGGAAGGACGAGCGATTGGCCAGAAGATTGGTACCGGCCCGGTCCGGATCGTGCACAACCTTGGCGAGATGGACAAGGTGCAAGCCGGTGATGTGCTGGTGACAGACATGACAGACCCGAATTGGGAACCGGTGATGAAGCGCGCTGCTGCGATCGTGACGAACCGCGGCGGGCGTACATGCCACGCCGCCATCATTGCACGTGAGTTGGGTATTCCGGCGGTGGTCGGTTGTGGAAATGCGACCGATGTGTTGAAGGACGGCATGCTGGTGACAGTCAGTTGTGCCGAGGGCGATACCGGTTTCATCTATGACGGTTTACTCGAAACCGAGGTCTCCGAAGTTCAGCGCGGAGTCATGCCCGAGATTGGTGTCAAGATCATGATGAATGTCGGAAACCCTCAACTGGCATTTGATTTCTGCCAGTTGCCCAACGCAGGAGTAGGGCTGGCACGTCTGGAGTTCATCATCAACAACAATATCGGTGTGCATCCGAAGGCGATTCTGGATTACCCGAATATTGATGCCGATCTCAAAAAGGCGGTTGAATCGGTGGCGCGTGGCCATGCATCACCGCGTGCCTTCTATGTGGACCGGGTGGCAGAGGGGGTAGCCACGATTGGTGCGGCATTCTGGCCGAAGCCGGTCATCGTTCGCCTGTCTGACTTCAAGAGCAATGAATATCGCAAATTGATCGGCGGCAGCCGCTATGAACCGGAGGAAGAGAACCCCATGCTCGGGTTTCGCGGCGCTGCGCGCTATGTCAGTGCCGATTTTGGTGCCGCATTCGCCATGGAGTGCGAGGCACTCAGGCGTGTGCGTGAGGACATGGGCCTGACCAATGTCGAGGTCATGGTGCCTTTTGTACGCACCGTTGCGCAAGCCAGGAAAGTGACGGAGCTGATGGCTTTGCATGGGCTTAAGCGAGGTGAAAATGGTTTGCGCATCATCATGATGTGTGAGATTCCCAGCAACGCCATTCTGGCCCATGATTTTCTGCAATACTTTGACGGTTTTTCGATTGGTTCCAACGATCTGACCCAACTTACGCTGGGTCTGGATCGTGATTCCGGTCTGGAACTGTTGGCGGCTGATTTTGATGAACGCGACCCGGCTGTGACAAGCTTGATCAAGCTTGCCATTCAGGCCTGCAAGACGCAGGGCAAGTACATTGGTATTTGTGGTCAGGGCCCGAGTGATCATCCGGACTTTGCGCAGTGGTTGGCCGAGGAAGGGATCTCATCGATTTCCCTTAACCCGGACTCCGTGATTGCCACCTGGCAGAGGCTGGCCGGGCAATAGAAATGACGGGCGATTTTCGCTTGCAGGGCTGGCTTTTGGCGATCTGGTTCGCAGCGTCATTTGGCGTTGTGTTCTTTGCCAATGACTTGCAGATGATGGTTAATGGTTGGCCTTTGGGCTACTGGTTTGCAGCACAAGACAGCGTGTTTGTATTCATCGCCATCGTTGCTGTGTTTGCCTGGATTGCCAATAGGCGGGAAGGCCTTGTGTCGGGCGACGATGCCAACTACGACGCCTACAAACGCCGACTGCACCGCAAATTTGCCGTCTATGTTGTTTGCCTGTTGCTGTTCCTGGGGGCCCTGGCGCTGGCTGAAAGCTGGGGTCTGAAGAAAACCTGGGTCGGCGCCACTTTTTTGATTGCGACCATCGGTCTTTATGCGGCTATCGGAATCTATGGTCGAACTTCCGATGCTGCCGAATACTACGTAGCCGGACGAAATGTTCCGGCCGTCTATAACGGCATGGCGACAGCCGCCGACTGGATGAGTGCAGCGTCTTTCATCAGCATGGCTGGCGGGCTTTATCTGCAGGGCTTTTCCGGCACGCCACTGCAGCCTGGCGGTCTGGTCTATGTGCTGGGGTGGACCGGGGGTTTTTGTTTGCTCGCGCTGCTGGTGGCCCCCTATTTGAGAAGACTGGGGCTGTACACCGTTCCCGACTATTTTGGCCTGCGTTTTGGCGGGCGCTGGCCGCGCGTGATTGCCGCCATTTCGGCGGTACTGTGTTCATTTACCTATGTGGTGGCCCAGATTTATGGTGTTGGGCTGATTGCATCGCGCCTGACCGGTGTTCAGTTTGAAATCGGCATTTTGCTCGGCCTGGGGGGTGTCCTTGTCTGTTCATTCCTGGGGGGTATGCGGGCAGTGACCTGGACTCAGGTGACCCAATATGTAGTATTGATACTGGCGTTCCTGATCCCTGTTTCCTGGCTAGCCTACAAACAACTCGGAAATCCGCTGGCGCCTTTTGTTTATGGTCAGCAATTACCGAAGATTGCGGCCCTAGAGCAGCAACTTTTGGAGTCACCCGCGGAATTACAGGTGATTCATGAGTATGCAAGACGCGCGCACGACTATGAACTGAAGTTACAGAGTGTGGATGCCGCGCTGGAGAGCGAACGCCAGGAACTGAAGGAACGAATTCGCGTATTGAAGGAGCGTCATGCCGATGAGCCGATTGTGGTGCAGGTGCGGCGCAAACTGGCCGCACTACCCAAGGATTCGATCGCGGCTCGCGAGCGCTGGAACCACGCCATGCAGGAGAATCTGGAGCGCGCCAAGCCTCTGGGCGGTATGCCGACGCATGTCAAGCCTTTTGCCGGAGATCCGCAGGGCAGCGCAGATGAACAGCGCTCATTTGAGCTCTCCCGTCGCAACTTTTTGGCACTCATGTTTTGCCTGATGGTGGGCACTGTGGGCCTGCCGCATTTGCTGACCCGTTTCTATACCACTCGCACCGTGGCGGAGGCCCGAACCTCGGTGGCCTGGTCGCTCTTCTTCATTGCGCTGCTATATCTTTCAGCACCCGCGCTGGCTGTTTTGGTGAAATTCGAAATCATGAGTCATTTGGTGGGGCAGGATTTCGATTCGCTGCCGATCTGGATCGCCCAATGGGCCAAGGTCGATCCGACCTTAATCTCTGTCAGTGACATTAACGGCGACCACGTTTTGCAGTTTTCCGAACTGAAAATGGGCGCCGATATTGTGATGCTGGCAACGCCGGAACTCGGTGGCATGCCATACGTCGTGTCGGGCTTGGTCGCAGCGGGGGGGCTTGCGGCAGCGCTCTCGACCGCGGACGGTTTGTTGCTGACGATTGGAAATGCGCTGGCGCATGATTTGTTCTTTCGCGGCGAGAGTGACCAGGCGGGCGAGGTCCGACGGGTGATGCTGTCAAAATTTGTTCTGCTGGTGGTTGCCTTGGTGGCGGCCTACGCAGCGGCGCAGCGCCCGGCCGACATCCTCTATCTGGTGTCAGCTTCGTTTTCTCTGGCAGGGGCGGCCTTTGTCCCGGCGATGGTTTTGGGAATCTTCTGGCGCCGGACCACGGCAAGCGCAGCCGTCGGTGGAATGGTGGCGGGGCTTGGCTTGACAATCTACTACGTCGCCATCAATGCTTCAGCAGTCAGAACCGCTCTGGGCTTGAGCGGCAGTGGCCTGTGGTTTGGGATATTGCCCGTTTCTGCCGGTGTGTTCGGCATTTTGGCCGGCTTCGCGGTGACGCTGTGTCTCACTCTTCTGTCGCGCCCAACTGTGGCCCCGGCCAGTCACGGTCGGCCTGTCGGCATCAATGGGCTATAATGATCGGCTAACCTTGCCACACCTCGAGTAGACGCCGAGGGTGGCTTTTCCGTCCTTTTCAGGGCAATCCACAAGGAGAGCTAATGCGTCACTATGAAATCATTCTCATGATTCATCCGGATCAGAGCGAACAGGTTCCTGCCATGCTGGAACGTTACAAGGGCATGATTACTGCCGGCGGCGGTAAAGTGCACCGGGTTGAGGACTGGGGCCGTCGGCAAATGGTCTACATGATCAACAAGCTGGCCAAAGCCCATTATCTGTGCGTTAACGTCGAAGCCGATCAGGCCGTGATGGTAGAACTCGAGCACGCGTTTAAATTCAATGATGCGGTGTTGCGCCACTTAACCGTTTTCAAGAAGAAGGCCGACACCGGACCTTCGTCGATGATGAAGACTGTTGAGCGTGAAGACGCACGCAAGTCGCAACAGGCTGAGTACCAGGCGTAACGGCTTTTTTGCCAGCGAGGAGAGTGAACCACGTTGTTAACCAGCTTGCTCTGACTGCCAGTATCGCCGAGCTTGATGCCTTGCGTTACACACCAGCCGGATTGCCAGCACTGAATATGAAACTCGAACACGAGTCGGAAGTTCAGGAAGCCGGGCAGACAAGACAGGTAAAGGCGACAATGAAAGCGGTGACTTTTGGCGCCGTTGCTGAACGAATAGCCAGACAGGACATAGGTAGCAGGTGGGCTTTCACGGGTTTTCTGGCAACACCTCGCAATGGAAAACATGTTGTTTTTCACATTCAAGAATTTAAGCAAGATTAACGGATCGTAAATATTTAAGGAGTCCATCATGGCCGGACCAAAACGTTTTAACAATAAAGACAAGCGCCCCAAGCGCCCAGCCCAGAACCTGCTGTTCAAGCGCAAGCGCTTTTGCCGCTTTACCGTGACGGGTGTTGAAGAGATCGATTACAAAGATATTGACACGCTGCGCGATTTCATTGCGGAAAATGGCAAGATCATTCCGGCGCGCCTGACGGGTACCCGGGCTATTTTTCAGCGTCAACTTAATACGGCCATCAAGCGCGCGCGTTTCCTCGCGTTGCTGCCGTACAGTGATCAGCATAAGATTTAAGGAGTACGACCATGCAAATTATTCTGCTCGACAAGGTCGTCAACCTTGGCAATCTCGGTGAAATCGTTCGCGTCAAGGACGGTTATGCACGTAATTTTCTGATCCCTTCGGGCCGTGCCCGTCGCGCCACGGCGTCGGCGAAACAGGAGTTCGAAGCCAGACGCACCGACCTTGAAAAGGCCGCAGCGATCAAATTGGCCGAGGCCCAGGCTGTGGGCGAGAAGTTGACCGGTACCACTGCCAAGTTGACCCAGAAGGCGGGTGTGGACGGTCGCCTGTTCGGTTCGGTGACCAACGCCGATATCGCCGAGGAATTGACCAAGAATGGCTACAAGGTTGTCAAAGCCCAGATTCGGATGCCCAATGGTCCGATCAAGATGGTGGGTGACAGCACAGTGAGCGTCGCCCTGCATACGGACGTGGTCGTGGATATCACGGTCTCGGTTTACGGCGAAACTGTGTAAGTCCGCCAGAACCTGAAAAGCCGCCGGGGTTTTACAACCCAGGCGGCTTTTTTCTTGCGGCTTTCCTTTTCCCGCAATTTCCACAGCTTGTGCACAGTTTTTAAAGAGCTTTCACCCAGCTTTTCCCTCGACGTGAAACGAGCGCTGGCGTACCATCAAAGGTACTAAGGAATTCTCCATGTCAGCAGTACTTTCTGCCGTAGCTGATGATTACGGTCAAGACCGGCAAGTAGCGCAATTGCGCATTCCGCCGCATTCGATTGAGGCCGAGTCCAGTGTGCTGGGTGGGCTGCTTTTGGACAATGCGGCCTGGGATCGCGTCAGTGACCTGGTTCAGGCTAACGATTTTTACCGCTTTGAGCACCGCATGGTTTTTGCTGCCATTGGGGCCCTCGTCAACCTTTCCCGGCCGGCGGACGTCATTACCGTCTTTGAGCAATTGCTGAGTCAGGGCAAGGCGGAAGAGATCGGGGGGCTGGCTTACCTCAATGCTCTCGCGCAGTATGTGCCAAGTGCCGGCAACATCCGTCGCTACGCCGAAATCGTGCGGGAGCGCGCCATTCTGCGAAAACTGGTCAGCGCCAGTGACGAAATTGCCACCAACGCTTTCAATCCGATGGGCCGACCAGTGGCTTCGATTCTGGATGAAGCGGAACAAAAAATCTTCAGCATCGGTGAAGAGGGCGCACGCACGCGACAGGGCTTTCAGGCCATGGATACGCTGGTGGTTGCCTTGTTGGACCGGGTTCAGGAGATGGCCGATAACCCGAACGATGTGACAGGCGTGCCGACCGGTTTTTATGATCTGGATCGCCTGACCGCAGGATTTCAGGCCGGCGACCTGATTGTGCTGGCAGCTCGTCCATCGATGGGAAAAACCGCGCTGGCGATCAACATTGCCGAGCATGTGGCGCTCAATGAAGGCTTGCCAGTGGCCGTCTTTTCAATGGAAATGGGTGCCGCCCAACTCGCCATCCGCATTGTCGGCTCGATTGGGCGAATCGATCAGGGTCATCTGCGTACCGGCAAACTGACGGACGAGGAATGGCCGCGCCTGACAGAAGCAATTGAAAAACTGCGCACTGTCTCGCTGCACATTGACGAGACTGCGGGTTTGACCTCTGGTGAACTGCGCGCCAATGCCAGGCGTTTGGCGCGCCAATGCGGCAAGCTGGGCCTGATTGTGGTCGACTATCTACAACTCATGAGCGGATCTTCCAGCGATGGAGAAAACCGCGCCACCGAATTGGGTGAAATTTCGCGAGGCCTGAAGATGCTGGCCAAGGAGTTGCAGTGCCCGGTGCTGGCCCTGTCGCAGCTTAACCGAAGTGTGGAATCACGGCCTGACAAGCGTCCCATGATGAGTGACTTGCGCGAATCGGGTGCGATTGAGCAGGACGCCGACATCATCATCTTCATCTACCGTGACGAGTACTACACCAAGGATGCCTGCAAGGAGCCGGGGGTGGCCGAGATTCTGATCGCAAAACAGCGTAACGGTCCCACTGGCATGGTGAAACTCGCTTTCCTGAAACCGATTACCAAGTTTGAATCGCTGGCCCAGGGTGGGGGTGGTGATTTTTAATCGTTCAGCGCGCCGCCGACACTGTCATAAAACTTCGCTCGCAAAGTCAGCCAGTCGCGAGCGTTCACCGCGCGCCAGCGTGATGTGCCCGCCGTGTTGCCAGCCCTTGAATTTGTCGACCGCGAAGGTCAGACCGGAAGAGCCTTCAGTCAGGTACGGTGTATCGATCTGCGCCAGGTTTCCCATGCAAATGATCTTGGTACCGGGGCCGGCGCGTGTGACCAATGTTTTCATCTGCTTGGGCGTCAAATTCTGCGCTTCGTCAATGATCACGTATTTGTTCAGGAAGGTGCGGCCGCGCATGAAATTCATGCTTTTGATCTTGATGCGGCTGCGGATCAACTCCGATGTGGCGGCGCGGCCCCATTCGCCGGCACTGGTATCGGTTTTTCCCAATACCTCCAGGTTGTCGTCCAGGGCCCCCATCCACGGGCCCATTTTCTCTTCCTCGGTACCGGGCAAAAAGCCAATGTCCTCGCCGACACTGACGGTGGCGCGCGTCACGATGATCTCGCTGTAGCGTCGATCATCCAGAACCTGGGTCAGTCCGGAGGCCAGGGCCATCAAGGTTTTTCCGGTGCCGGCTGTACCGGTCAGCGTCACAAAGTCGATTTCAGTATCCATCAGCAGATTCATCGCGAAATTTTGTTCCCGATTTCGCATGGTGACGCCCCACACCGAGTTTTTTCAGGTGCGTGTAGTCCTTGAGCGTCTTGAAGACCGCGGTTTTGCCGCGAATCTCGGTGACTCGCGCGTAAAGACTGGGTTCACCGGGAGACTCGAAATAGACAAACTGGTTGACCAGAAGACTGGGGACAATGGGTCCGGTGATGCGATAAAAGGTATGCACACCCTGTTGCCAACTTTCAACCGTTTTGCCGTGAGTTGCCCAGAAATTCGCCGGCAAGGCGATCGAGCCTGCGTACAGGAGGTCGCCATCTTCCAGCGTTTTATCATTCTGATAATCGTCCGTACCCAGACCCAGTGCACGTGACTTGACCCGCATGTTGATGTCCTTGGACACCAGTACCACTTCCCGCGGGGCATGTTGCCGGCGCAGCGCCTCGACCACGCCCAGGATCTGGTTGTCGGCCTTGCCTTGCGGCAGGCTGGTCGGAAGCGTGTAGTTCAGGAGTTCCGTCTGGAAGAACAACTTGCCGCCGGCTTCCCGGTGACCGGTGCTGTTCAGCAGCAGGCCTGCGCTGATGTCAGAGCCTTGGTGGCCCGCCAGCGCGTCCAGTGTACGACTGGTTTGACGCGCGTTGCGGGCTACCTCCGTCATTCCTTTTTTGTGTGCGTCGAGTTCCTCCAGAACGATCATCGGAAGAAAGATGTCATGTTCCTCAAATCGGAACAGACACATCGGATCATGCAGCAAGACGTTGGTATCCAGCACAAACAGCTTGGCCGGGCCGCTGCGAGCAATCTTGCGGGGCTTGACTTTGGCTGCAGCTGCAGGTTTTTCCTCACTCTGGATAGCCGTGCTCTCCGTGCGGCGACTGGCTGCTCGTTGCGCTGTCGGCATGACGAGCGCGGGAGCCTCATCTTCCGGTGGCGAAAGCACCGCAGGCTCGCTCTTATGCGAAGGGTGACGGCCTCGGGCCGGTACCTCGTAATCCCGCTCAGACAAAAGTGCGGCGCGCTTGCTAGGTGCAGTGGGTAAAGGCATTCGTCAGCGTCAGACGAGTGCCGCGGTTTTCTTCAGATCCTTGACCGCTTTCAGCACGTCGTCGACATGGCCTGGAACCTTGAGACCGCGCCATTCTTCCTTCAGGATGCCATCGGCACCGATCAAAAATGTGCTGCGCTCTATCCCCTTAACCTTCTTGCCATACATGATCTTGTTCTTGACGACGCCGAACATATGACACATTTTTTCTTCGGTATCGGCGATCAGTTCAAACGGGAGTTCGAGCTTTGCCTTGAAATCGTCGTGCGATTTCATGTTGTCACGGGATACGCCGAACACCGTCGCGCCGGCTTTCACAAAATCGCGGTACTTGTCCCGGAACTGCATCGCCTCAGTGGTACAACCTGGCGTGTTGTCCTTGGGATAGAAGTACAGAATGACTATTTTTCCGAGGTGTGAGGTGTTGGATACCTTAATGCCACTGGTGGCATTCGATTCGAATTCTGGGATGGGTTTGTTGACAACGATTGCCATAGTTCATTGATCTCTTGTGACAGGATGCGTCGTTCTCTATGGTCGCCGACCCTATCCTGTAACAGCGTTGCGGCGCCTGCGACTGCAAACTCGAATTTTACCCTGAAATTGGTTCGACCGCGCTATCACTCCATTGCGCCAACACCCGTGTTATCCCTATGAGGTCTCCAGCAGCAGTGCAGCCACGACGTGGCGTCCCTCGCCTGCCAGGATGTTGTAGGTGCGACAGGCAGCTTGCGTGTCCATGGTCTCAAGGCCGATCTGCTTGTCGATCAGCGGCTTGATCCAATTGGCCGGTGGGAATCGAATCAGATCGCCGCTGCCAAAAACAACCAGTTCGGCGTCGAGGGCTGCGAGTGTCGCGAAGTGTGCGGCGCCAAGGTCTTCAAATCGTTTGCAGTCCCAGGCAAAACGTTCACCGCGGGAGCCAATGACCACGCTGCTGGTAATTTTTTCGTTACCGATGCCGATCCAGCCGGACCCATACCCTCTGATGGACTGGACGTCGATGCTGTCAGGTTGAATCTTCATGTTGATAATGCGCGAGTGTGGTGCCCCAGCATTTCAAGAGCACTGGATGTCAGACAGAAATGTGGTCAAATTATAAGTTTCGCCTCATTACACGCAGGTCCGGAGGGAATTTGAAGACCATTCGAAAATCAAGCAAGCTCGCCAACGTCTGCTATGACATCCGCGGCCCCATCATGGATGCGGCCCGTCAAATGGAGGAAGAAGGGCACAAGATTATCAAGCTCAACATAGGCAATCTGGCCGTGTTCGGCTTCGATGCGCCTGAGGAGATCCAGCAGGACATGATCCGCAACCTGCCCAATTCGGCAGGCTATTCCGACAGCAAGGGTATTTTTGCGGCGCGCAAGGCAGTCATGCATTACACCCAGCAGCAGGGCATCAAGGGCGTTACCCTTGATGACATTTACCTTGGCAACGGCGCCAGTGAATTGATTGTGATGGCGACCAACGCCTTGTTGGACGACGGTGATGAGTTGTTGTTGCCATCACCGGATTACCCGCTTTGGACCGCAGCCGCCAGCCTGTCGGGCGGTACGCCAGTGCACTACCTGTGTGACGAAGCCAAAGGCTGGATGCCTGACCTCAACGACATGCGTGCCAAGATCACGCCGCGCACCAAGGGAATCGTGGTCATCAACCCCAACAACCCGACCGGGGCGCTTTATTCGGACGAACTGCTCAAAGCTATCGTACAGATTGCACGGGAGCATGGCCTGGTTATCTTTGCCGACGAGGTGTATGACAAAGTACTCTACGACGCTGCCCGGCACACGGCCATGGGCAGTCTTTCAGAGGATGTGTTGACGCTCACCTTCAATTCCCTGTCCAAGAGTTACC
>JBBQZA010000102.1:0-11970 GCA_038208175.1 Burkholderiales bacterium | reverse complement strand
GGTATTTCTGGTGGTGGAAATGGAGAAGGCATGGCGTCGTTCACGCGGCCAGCCGGGCGCTCCCGGATAGGGACCGGGGTCAAGTTCATGTCATGCGTCACACGCCGAGTGCGCAGGAGTTTGTTTCAGCGTGCATGGGTGATGTTTTTCTTGAAGCTGGGGCTAAAAGCCCAGTTTTGCGCCCGCGCCGAGCAACGTGGCCACACCCAGGAGAGCAAAGATGGCGGCGGCAATCGAGTGAACCAGCTTCATCGGGATCTTTGTCGCCATCTTGTTGCCAACGAACACTGCGGGCACGTCAGCCAACAGCATGCCCAAGGTCGTCCCGATGACCACCATGAACGCGCTGGCGTAGTTAGCTGCGAGTGCGATGGTCGCGATTTGGGTCTTGTCACCCATTTCAGCCAGGAAGAAGGTGATGAACGTGGCGCCGAACACCCCGAGCTTCCTGGCAACCTGCGTTTCTTCTTCCTCGATCTTGTCAGGAATCATCGTCCAGATAGCCATGCCAATGAAGGAGGCACCCAGAATCCAACGCAGGATTTCCGGACTGACAGTCGTGGTGATCCAGGCACCCAATGCACCAGCTAGACCATGGTTAATGATGGTCGCACAAAGGATGCCAGCGATGATGGGGAGAGGCTTTTTGAATCGCGCCGCGAGAATGAAGGCGAGTAGTTGGGTCTTGTCGCCAATTTCTGCGAGGGCGACTACCCCGGTAGAAACAAAGAGAGCATCCATGAAATGTTCCAAGGCCGGTCAGAAGACGAATGACCACGACGCTTCCCCGGCCAGAGCGGAAGTGAAGTGGTCAAAGGTCTTGCCAAGCTATGCAACTGCTTACACCATGACCGACAGGTCAAGTATGTTGACGTAAGCCTCTTCTAGCGAAGAGCGGCTACTCCCCAATGACTGGTGCGATCATAGTGCATTAACGCGACGACAACAAACGGGAGCGCCATCAAATAAGCGCTACGCCTGCTGCTCCTGCAAGGTTCGCCACTGGATCCAGCACCTCGCGCCGCTCGCTCTCGGAGATGGCCGCCAGCCAGGCACGGCCCATGGCCGAGGTCGCCAGCGAGATGCGCGAGCCAACGTCCAGACTCAGTGTCAGCAAGGCCGAACTTCGACAGTTCTCCACGTAAATCATGGACAAGCGGTCACGCGTGCCGAGTGATACTTCCGCTTTGGCGAAGTCGGCAAGTTCCTGCATCAACCGGCGAGCGATCTGGCGTACATCCATGCGCATCAGCGTGGCGACCAGACGCGAAAGCACGCAAGAACCTGCAAGCCGCGTGCCAGCGCAGTCACAAAATGGCGGTCTTCCTTGGGCCGTGAAGTCATCGGTCTTACGCTATGCCGCCTTGAACATGACGAAGCGATTCCTGCCTGCCTGCTTTGCCGCGTACATCGCCTGGTCGGCCTGGCGCATCAACAAATCGGCGTCCATGCCGTCCTGCGGGTAGAACGAAACACCGATGCTGGTCGAGACCTGCAGCAAGGCGTCACCGACGAAAATCGGATCGGCGGCGGCTTGCAACAATCGCTCCAGAACCAGCACGCAATCTTGCGCTTGTTCCAGATCTGCCAGCACGGCCACAAATTCGTCGCCACCGATGCGCGCCAGCGTATCACTCTCGCGCAGGGCAGCGATCATTCGCGCGGAGACGGCAACCAGCAAGCGGTCACCCACCGCATGGCCATGCTGGTCATTCACCGCTTTGAAATCGTCCAGATCGAGAAATACCACCGCCACCGAATGCTTGCGTCGCTGACTTTGCAGCATGGCCTGGCGCAAGCGGTCGGCCAGCAGCACGCGGTTCGGCAAGTTGGTCAACACGTCGTAATGAGCGATGTGCTCAAGCTCCTCCTCGTGCACCTTCAGACGTGTGATGTCGGTGTGGGTCCCGATCATGCGCAAGGGCTTGCCCTGGGCGTCGCGTGCCACCACCATGCCGCGTGATGCTATCCACTTCCAGCTGCCATCTTTGCAGCGCATGCGAAGCTCGTTGTAATAGGTTGGCTTCTCGCCCGCCAAATAGGCCGCTCGTGTGGCCAGCACCGCCGCCAAATCCATTGGGTGAACCCGTTCTTCCCAGCTCCCCACTTGGTCAATGACGTCGTCTTCGGTAAAACCGTATAGATCCCTGTACTGCTTTGAAAAGATTGCTTTGCCGGTTTCTAGATTGCGGTCCCAGACGCCAGCGCCCGACCCCTCGAGAGCGAACTGCCAACGCTCTTCGCTGTCGCTGAGGGCAAGCTGGATCTTTTCACGCTCCAAATTCTGCTGAACGATGACATTCTGGGCTTTCTTGACGATGGCAGCCAGCGCCAGGTAAAGGACCGCCAGCAGAGCGATGACCGATGCAATCACAATCCACTGCTGCTTGCCGATATCAGCGAGCAGCGAGGTGGCATCGCTGTAGATCTCGAATACACCGCCCAGTTCGCCGGTCACAGGGTCGTAGGTGGGAACATAGGTTTCGACCAGGTCGCGGTCTTGCACTTCGCCTTCGAACGCGCTGAACCGGTCCTTATGCGACAACTCTGAACTGCTCACGCCGCGCAGTCCGCCAATCACGCCTTTGTTCTTACCCTTGTCCTCCCCGATCTGCTTCAGTTCGGTTGAGTAGACCGTCATGCCTTTCAAGTCATAGACCTTGATCTTGAAGATATTGGTACCCTTGAGCGTTCTCAGCACTTTCTGTTGCAGGGCCGGGAGCTGCGGGGAGAGCTGAAGTTCTGCCGCCGGCTTCCCAGCCGCTGACAGGACCAAGGCTTCAAAGTCGCTATCCCACAGCACGTTGGCAAATACCTTGGCCTGGTTGACGTTGTTGATCTCATACTGCTTGATCAAACTGTCAACCGACAGCATCCGGAAAAGACTGCCCAGCAGGGCCGCGACGATGACAAATGCAATCAGGCTGGCGGTCGTAAAAAACCGCAACAAATGAAAATTTTCAGCGTTGCCGATGCCGGATTTGCGACGCTCATTTACCTCGGTCTGTCGGGGCGCCAGGGCAGGTGGCATTTCACTCTTACTTCTTGCCCAGACCCAGCCGTTGCGCGCCGTCGGTGTAGAGGCGCACCTTGTCTTTCATGAAAGCGTCCATCTGATCGACGCCGATGTTGATCAACTCAAACCCGCTGCGGGCCGCGAGTTCCTTCATTTCAGGCTCGTTGTTCAGCGCGGCCCAGAGGTCCGACATGCGCTTGCGCGCTTCGGGAGGCGTCGATTTGGGCATGCCGATGCCGCGGTAGGCGCCATCGACCCAGTCGACACCGAGTTCCTTGAACGTAGGTACATCGGGCAGCAGCGGATGGCGTTTTTCCATCGCCACCGCCAGTGTGCGCAGGCGACCTTTGTTGCTGATGGCAAACGGTGTGTAGGTCATGGCGCCGTCAATCTGTGAGCCGAGCACGGCGACGGCCATGTCGCCGGTGCCCTTGTAAGGGATGTAGTTGGTCTTGACACCAAAGGCGGCATTCATGCGCTCGTGCGCCGCATGGTTGGCCGAGTTCAAACCCGAGCCGCCCAGATTGAGCTGGCCGGGCGCGGCCTTGGCGGCTTTGATGAAATCAGCAAAGTTCTTGATCGGGCTGGCCTCCGGCACCAGCAGAACGTCGGGCGTGTAATGGAACCAGAACACCGGCGTGATGTCGGGCGTCTTGTACTGCACCTGTCCCTCCAAGGGCTGGAACACGATGTGCGGCAGGTTGACCCCGACCACGTTCAGGCCATCGCCCGGTAATTGGTTCATCTGGCCCCACATCAGTCCGCCGCCGGCACCGGCCTTGTACTGGATGATGGTGTCGATGGCCGCGCATTTTTTCTTCAGCACGACCTGCTGGTGGCGCGCCGACAGGTCCGACTCGCCGCCCGGAGGGAAGGCCTGCCAGTAAAGAACGTTCTTCTCCGGGCAGACTTGCGACAGCGCCAGTGGCGCAGCCAAGATCAGTCCGAGTGTGCATAAAAGCTTTTTCATGATTTGTCTCCTGTGGGGTTGTCGTACTGTAGCTTGTCCGGACTCTCAGGTCCGGGAACTGGCGATGAAAGCGAGCATGGCGCGAGTCACTTCATCGGTTGTGGCCTTGCCGTCCAGATCACCGGTGTGCAGCGCTGGGTTGGCGGTGATCGCCTCTATCGCTTTCATCAATACTTTGGCGGCCTGCGCTTCACCCAGATGTTCGAGCAGCATCACGCACGACCAGAAGGTGCCTACCGGATTCGCCAGGCCCTGGCCCATGATGTCAAAGGCCGAACCATGGATCGGCTCAAACATTGACGGATAGCGTCGTTCGGGGTCGATGTTGCCGGTCGGCGCAATACCCAGACTGCCGGCCAGCGCAGCGGCCAGGTCACTCAGGATGTCGGCGTGCAGGTTGGTGGCCACCAGCGTGTCCAGCGTGGCCGGCCGATTCACCATGCGCGCAGTGGCGGCGTCGACCAGTTCCTTGTCCCACTTGACATCAGGAAACTCAGCTGCGATCTGGGCAGCAATCTCATCCCACATCACCATCGCATGGCGTTGCGCGTTGCTTTTGGTGACCACAGTCAGCAGTTTGCGCGGCCGCGACTGTGCCAGCCTGAAGGCATAGCGCATGATGCGCTCGACGCCGACACGGGTCATGATCGAGACATCCATCGCGGCTTCGATCGGATGGCCCTGGTGGACGCGGCCACCGACACCCGCATACTCGCCTTCGGAGTTCTCGCGCACGATCACCCAATTCAGGTCTTCGGGCTTGCAGCGCTTTAATGGGGCGTCGATGCCGCTCAGGATGCGGGTCGGGCGCACGTTGGCGTACTGGTCGAAGCCCTGGCAGATCTTCAGCCTCAGCCCCCACAAGGTAATATGGTCGGGGATCTGCGGATCGCCAGCCGAGCCGAACAGGATTGCATCCTTGTCGCGCAACTGGTCCAGGCCTTTGTCGGGCATCATGACGCCGTGCTGGCGGTAGTAGTCAGCGCCCCAGCCGTAGACGGTGAAGTTAAATTCAAAAGTCTTGAGCTGCGCTGCCAAAGCCTGCAGCACGATCTGTCCGGCGGGCACAACTTCTTTGCCAATACCGTCGCCGGGAATGGTGGCTATTTTGTAGGTCTTCATCGGCTGTCCTGGTTCAAGGGTGTCATGCTTCAGGCGATTGGAAACGGGCTCTACTGTACGGACTTTTTCATTCAAGCGTCTTGTATTCGTGGATTTCTTGATCCTGGTCTAGCCTTGCTCGATTCATAATTGACCAAACGATCTTTTTTTGCCATCACCCCATGAGTCTTGAAACCCCGGCGCTGCCAGCTTCCATGCTTGTCGTCTGCTTGTGCGCCGAGTGGTGTAGTGTCTGTCGCGATTATCGAAGCCGCTTCCTGCAGATGCAGAGCAAATTTGCGCAAGCCCAGTTTCACTGGATCGATGTCGAGGACGAGGCCGATCTGGTGGATCCGCTGGAGGTGGAGAACTTTCCAACCTTGCTGCTGGCGGTCGGTCAGGAGCCGCGGTTTTTTGGTCCACTGACGCCTCAGCCTGAAATGCTCGATCGCCTGATCCGGGTGCAGATGCAGGACCGCGCTGCGCCAGCGTTGACCGATCAGAGGCTCATTGACCTGGTTACCCGAATTCGGAGCAAGACAAGCGCTTGAGCAAGTTTCGACTACCATCGCCACCTTATGCGCCGCCTGCAATGCACTTTGTTTTCACAGCGCCATCTGGTGTGGCTGTTGTGGCTTGTGTTGCTGCTGCCGATTGCGCAGACCGCTGCCACCTGGCACGTGCTTTCGCATGTCACCTCGGATCGGGTTGACCAAAGCGATGGCCCACAGGCGATCCACCACGGTCATTGCGACCTGTGCCTCAGCGCTGCTGCCCTGATTGGCGGTGCGCCCTTGGTCGCAGCGCCACCGCTGCCCCTGGCGAAGGTGCCGCATGCTCCAGCCTTTGCCGATGTTCGCGGCATTGTGTGGCCGGCACCCTCGCGTGCCTACGACAGCCGGGCACCGCCGTTCTCCCTGCATTGATTTATCAGGTCGTGTCGTCCGAACTGTGCAGCAGCCAGTTCGGGCGTCCTTCAATGTCATTGCCGGGAGAAAGAAAGCATGTACAAATTGTTGTTGGCGGGTCTTGCACTCATCCCGCTCGCGCCGCTCGGCGCTCTGGCCAATACGCCCTCAAACACAGCAGCAGAAATTCAATTGCTGCGACAAGAAATAGAGAACCTGCGCGCCAGCTACGAAGCCCGGTTGCAAACCATGGAGCAGAGACTGTTGGCGGCGGAACGAGGCGCTGCCATAGCGCCGGTGACGAGCGCTGTGGCATCAGCGCCGCCTTCCGCTGCCAACGCGTTCAATCCGGCGATCTCGCTGATTCTGTCCGGTGGCTACAGCCGCCTGTCGCGCGATCCGGCAAGCTACAACATTGCCGGCTTTCATCTGCCGACCGGCTCTGCTGCCGGGCCCGGCTCGAGGGGCTTTGGCCTGGGCGAATCCGAGCTCGGTCTGGCAGCAAGTATCGATCCCTGGCTGCGTGGGGCAGTCAATATATCGCTGCATCCGGACGATACGGTGTCGGTCGAGGAAGCCTTTGTTCAGACCACCTCGCTCGGCAATGGCTTGTCCTTGAAGGCCGGGCGTTTCTTTTCCGGTGTCGGTTACCTCAATTCGCGGCATGCCCATACTTGGGACTTTGTCGATAGCCCGCTGGCTTACCAGGCCTTGCTCGGCACCCAATACGGCGACGACGGCGTGCAACTCCACTGGCTGGCGCCAACCGATCAGTATCTGCAAATCGGCGTGGAACTGGGTCGTGGCCGCAGCTTTCCCGGTACCGACAGCGGGCGCAATGGCGCCGGCATGAGCGCCTTGACCCTGCACACCGGTGGCGATATCGGAGACAGTCACAGCTGGCGCGCCGGTTTGTCGCTGCTGACGACCCGGGCCGATGCGCAGGCGCTGACAATGCTGGATGCCAGCGGCAACAGCGTCAGCAGCGCCTTCAGCGGCGACACCCGCGTCTGGCTGCTCGATGGCGTCTGGAAGTGGGCGCCGAACGGCAACGCGACACAGACCAATTTCAAATTGCAGGGTGAGTACCTGCAAAGCACGCGCAACGGCAGCATGAGCTATGACCCGGTTAACGCCAATGTGAGCGATGCTTACCGTGCCGTGCAATCGGGCTGGTATCTGCAGGGCATTTATCAATTTATGCCGGGCTGGCGCATCGGCCTGCGCACCGAGCGCCTTGATCCCGGAGTGCCTGACTACGGCATCAACACGGCCTCGTTCCCGAGCACTGGCTACCGGCCAAGCAAGAACAGCTTGATGCTGGACTACAGCCCGAGCGAATTCTCGCGTGTTCGCCTGCAGTTCGCACAGGACAAGTCACGCGAAGGGCTGGCAGACAATCAGGTCTTCCTGCAGTACCAGATGAGTCTGGGTGCCCATGGCGCTCACCGTTACTGAAGCCATTCAAGGATCACACCATGATGAATCGAAATACTGTCATTGGCCTGCTTGTCGCAGCGCTGCTGTGGCTGGCCCTTCCGGCGCAGGCCGCGCTGAAGCTGTTTGCCTGCGAGCCGGAGTGGGGAGCCCTGGCACAGGAACTCGGCGGCGCCCTGGTTGAAGTGTCGGTTGCCACTAACGCCTTGCAGGACCCGCACCAGATCCAGGCCAAGCCGAGTCTGATTTCGCGCGCTCGCAACGCGGATCTGGTGGTTTGTACCGGTGCCGAACTGGAGATCGGCTGGTTGCCGGTGTTGCTGCAGCAGTCAGGCAACGCCAAAGTCCAGAGCGGACAAAGCGGCAACTTCGCTGCCGCCGACTATGTCCGCAAGATGGACATTCCCGGCCAACTGGACCGCTCGCAGGGCGATGTGCACGCGGCAGGCAACCCGCACATTCAGACCGACCCGCGCAACATTGCCCAGGTGGCAACGGCGCTCTCGGCGCGGCTGGCGCAGGTCGATCCCGTGAACGCCGCTCAGTACGCGCAGCGGCAGCTTGACTTTGCCCAGCGCTGGCAACAGGCCATGGCGCGTTGGGCCACCAAGGCGGCGCCGCTGAAGGGCATGGCGGTGGTGTCGCAGCACAAGGCCTTTGTTTATCTGTACGACTGGTTGGGGATGAAAGAGGTGGCGGTGCTGGAGCCCAAACCGGGCGTCGAACCGAGCGCCTCGCACTTGCAGGCGGTGCTGGTCTCGTTGAAAAAGACACCGGCCCGCATGACGCTGTACGCGGCTTATCAAAACCCGAAGCCGGCCGAGTGGCTAAGTCAGAACGCCGGTGTTGCAGCGGTCAAGATTCCTTTCACGGTCGGTGGCACCGAGGAAGCGAAAGACTTGTTCAGCCTGTTCGACGATACCTTGGCGCGTCTGCTCTCAGCCGGAGCCAAGCGATGAACTGGAGTGCGCTGGACTGGGGCATTCTCGGCCCGGCCCTGATCGCCGGGCTGCTGGTGCTTGCCACCCATGTGCCGCTCGGGACCCAGGTGCTGGATCGCGGCATCGTTTTCATCGACCTGGCGATTGCACAGATCGCCGGCCTCGGCGTCATCGGTGCCGATGCGCTGGGCCTGCCCGAAGGCGGTGTTGCGGTTCAACTGGCGGCGCTGTCTGCCGCGCTGCTCGGCGCGCTGCTGCTGACCTGGACCGAACGGCGCGCGCCACAGCAACAGGAAGCGCTGATCGGCGTCATGTTCATCCTGGCCGCCTGTGCCGGCATCCTGCTGCTGTCCGGCAACCCGCACGGCGGCGAACACTTGAAAGAGCTGCTGGTCGGGCAAATCCTGTGGGTCAATACGACGCAGCTGCTGTGGCTCGGTGGTCTCACGGTCTTGCTGTTGCTGGCCTTGTGGCAGGGCTGGGTCCAGCGTCTCGGGCGTTTTGGTTTTTACGCCGTCTTCGCGCTGGCGGTGACGGCTTCGGTGCAACTGGTGGGCGTCTATCTGGTGTTCTCCAGTCTCATCATTCCGGCGCTGGGAACGCGCCAGCAGAGTGGCAAGCGACGCTATGTCATTGCCTATGGCATCGGCGCGCTGGGCTACGCGGCGGGACTTGCGCTTTCTGCGGTGCTCGATCTGCCCTCGGGGGCCGTCATTGTCTGGACCCTGGCCGCTTGCGGGTTGGCTGCCGCCACCCTGTTGCGCCCAAGCGAGGTACGGCCCTGACCGGGTCTGCGCCTTTCGGTTAAACCGCCGCCAGCGCCTGTTCCAGATCAGCCAGCAGGTCGTCGATATGCTCGATGCCGACTGACAGCCGCACCGTGTCTTCGCCAACGCCGGCCTTGGCCAGTTCTTCCGGTGACAGTTGGCGGTGCGTCGTCGATGCCGGGTGCGTGGCCAGTGATTTGGCATCGCCGATGTTGACCAGGCGCGTGAAGAGCCCCAGCGCATCCAGAAAGCGCGCGCCGACCGCGCGGCCTTCGCCGGCCGCCGACTTGATGCCAAAGGTCAGCAAGCCGGAGCCTTTGCCACCCAGGTATTTTTGCGCCAGCGCATAGTCGGCGTTGCCCGGCAGCGCGGCGTAGTTGACCCAGCCGACCTTGGCATGCTGTTGCAGAAATTGCGCCACCTTGAGCGTGTTGTCGTTGATGCGGTCCATGCGCAGCGCGAGCGTTTCAATGCCTTGCAAAATCAGGAACGCGTTGAACGGCGAGATGGCGGCGCCATTGTTGCGCAAGGGCACGACGCGGGCCCGGCCGATGTAGGCCGCCGGCCCCAGCGCTTCGGTGTAGATCACGCCGTGGTAGCTCACATCCGGCTCGTTCAGGCGCTTGAAGCGCGTCTTGTGTTCGGCCCACGGAAACTTGCCGCTGTCGACAATCGCACCACCCAGGCTGGTGCCGTGGCCACCCAGGTATTTGGTCAGCGAATGCACCACGATGTCGGCACCGTGCTCGATCGGGCGCAGCAGGTAGGGCGTAGCCACCGTGTTGTCGACGATCAGCGGAATGCCGTGGCGGTGCGCAATCTCAGCTACTCGCGCGATGTCGGTCACGTTGCCCTGCGGGTTGCCGAGCGACTCGACATAGATCGCTTTGGTCCTGGCGTCGATCAGCGGCTCAAAAGTAGCCGGGTCGCGGTGGTCGGCAAAGCGCGTCGTGATGCCCGACAAAGGCAGCGTGTGGGCCAGCAGGTTGTAGGTGCCGCCGTATAGCGCTGTGCTGGAGACGATGTTGTCGCCGGCTTCGGCAATGGTCTGTATGGCGTAGGCCACGGCCGCCTGACCGGAGGCCACCGCCAACGCGGCAAGGCCGCCTTCCAACGCCGCCACGCGCTTTTCCAGCACGTCCTGCGTCGGGTTCATGATGCGGGTGTAGATGTTGCCCGGCACCTTCAGGTCAAACAGGTCGGCACCATGCTGTGCGTTGTCAAACGCATAAGCCACGGTCTGGTAGATCGGCACCGCCACCGCCTTGGTGGTGGGGTCTGGCGAGTAGCCGGCGTGCACCGACTTGGTTTCAAATTTCCAGGAGTCAGACATGACGGATTCCTTGCGTTGCTGAGTTGATGTTTGAGCGATTGTGCGGGGCATCGCTTCAAACTCAAACGACTGTTTTTCTATTTGTTTATCCTGAAATTGAATATTGACCCTGGCGCAACCTGCATGGAGCACAGAAATGGACGTGACCTGCAAAGCTGAGTGAAACCCGTCTGCCGACCAAAAGCGCCGCCCTGGTTCGTCCAGTTTTCCAACTTGAGACCCTTGACGCGGCGGAAATCCTTGACGTTGTTGGTCACGATAACGGCCCTGGTGCAAATATGCCGCGTAGGCATCAATATGTGGCGCAAGCGCGCTATTGCGTGTCCAGGCCCGGGGTGTGGGATAAAGTGAGGCAAAGCAATTCAGGGCAATCTCCTGTAGTGGAGTTGCCAGTTCGGTTGATTACGGAAATTATGTCTACTGCTTCGCGCCCCTCCGTCCCGTGAAGCCAGTGTTCATGCGGCATTTGGCAAAACGGAATCGCGCACCACGCATAATCGGTCACTACGCATAATGTCAGTTTGCAGTCCTTCAATGTCGACAAAAAAAGTGTGACCGAAGCATCAATCACTTGCCAAGCTGGGGCATTGTTTTAATGACTGTTGTTCCTCCCATTGCAGGCGATGGCGGCACCGGAAGGGGGCTGCGTGGTCAGTCGGGTGGCCTGCGGCCTCGGCCATTCGGCGCGTGTTGCACGATGGGCAGACACCGCGACCCTTGCAGGAGAAGGCCACCAGGTAGTCATGCCCGCAGTCGTCACAGCGGGCCCGCGCAAAGTCGTGGGCAAAGATGCCGCACTCCAGATACCTCCGAAAAGCTTTCTCCACGTAGGGTGCCGGGGTGTGGTGCTCGCCCTGGCCGGCGAACTGACCGGCGCTTGCCAGATCGAGCCAAGTCTGGAAGTGCTCGGCAACGGTGCGGTACAGCAGCGTGCGCTCGGGGTGGCGGGGGTTGTAGGCTTTGGTGGGTTTCGCCTTTGACGTGGCGTGCAGCGGGGCTTGGTGGTGCCCACGCGTGTGCTGGTGCAGATGATGGGGCGGGCCTTGCATGGGCAGCGCCAGAGAAGCAGGCGGCCATTTCTGGCACGATGGAGTCAACCAAAACGACACCGCAACGCCGACACGATGAATAATACCAAACCACTACTGTCCGGTCAAAGCCGTTCAGGCTTATACCACGTTGGACAAGGCTGACGTTTGACCTTTACGTGGTTATGGGTTAATCTGAATCCCAGATTTGAGACAGCAGTTTAAGTAGAAAATCGGCCATTCGGTAGTGCGCAATTTGCATGACCGACAACGTATGCGCGCCGATTCATAGAAGTGAGAGGAACACAAAGATGACCTTCCAAACCGTCCCTGGCTTGGCGCTTTTGTTCGGTTTGGCCATGGCTGCAGGAATAAGCCAGGCGCAACCGGCAACACCTTATGACGGATTGAAGAAGACCTTGTCGGTCGATCAGTTCCAGGCAGCCGAATCGGCGGGCGGCCGCGTCAC
>JBBQZA010000101.1:0-12161 GCA_038208175.1 Burkholderiales bacterium | reverse complement strand
CACCTGGGTGCTGCCGATTCAGGAAATAGCCGACATCCTGAGCGTCCCTCGCCAGCCGGATAGCGTCATGGTTTCCCGCTAGCCCGCAGCGCGTCGTTAACCTCTCTTTTTAGCTCGCCCCTACGCAACTCGCGGTCAATCATGGTCGAAGATGACGGCCGCACAGAGCGCAATCCTGCTCGCGCTGCTGCACTGGATTGCGGCTCAGTCTTGCCACGGGTTGACGACTCGCACGCCGCAGCGGACGAAATCAGCGGAGTTGCGCGTCACCACGGCCATGCCGTTGACCTGGGCAATTGCTGCCAGCAACGCGTCAATGACCGGCAGGGGTTGCCCGGCCTTTTCCGCGCCGCCGAGGAGATCGCCCCATGCCGTGAAAACGGCGATATCTGCATCCAGAATTTTGCCGGCAAAGAAGGGGATCAATTGCGCCGTCAAGTAAGTCTCGATGGCTTTCTTGCGCCGGGAATCATCCAGTTTGGCAATGCCCTTTTGAATTTCGCCGACGCTGACGACGCTGATGAAGCACGCGTCCGAGTTCATGGCAAACCATTGTCTGACCTCGTCGTTCTGCTTTTTCCTGATGAATTCAGAAAGCACGCAGGTATCGAGCAGATACTTCACAGTTCGACATCCCGCCCGGTGTCACGGCTTCTCGCCAGATCGAGATTTGCGAACTCGGGCGGAATATTTTCAAGAACATCAAGCAGCGTTTTGCCGGAAGCTTTTCCGGTCATGCGCCGGTACGCGGCGTAGTTCAGCACCACGGCCTCCTCCCTCCCGTGCAGGGTGATGATTTGCGGCTTTGCCCGCGCCTCCCGCAGCACCTCGCTGAATCGGTTTTTCGCCTCCTGCAATTGCCATGTTTTCTCCATATCAGCGCTCCATATCTGTCTAGACTGTCCAGATTGTAGCGAATGACGCAGCGTTCTGCACTCTCAAGTGGACGACTGAGGCGAACCGACTGGCTAAGCAACCCAGCGCCGGGCGTTATGCCACAACTGCATCCAGGGGCTGTGCGCATCCGGATTCAAGTTGCTCCAGCTCATCTGGATGTTGCGAAACCCACGCTCCGGGTGCGGCATCAGGGCGGTGAAGCGCATGGTTCAAGCCAGCCGCATCCATCCTGCCGGTTGCGTTCTGCCTGGCGTACCCACGGCAACGAATGCGATTTGCCGGTGCTGCAAACGGCTTTGGTCCATCAGCTCGCGCGATGCAACACGGTAGGTCCCGGCCCCTGACACGCGGGCATCAGCTGTAGCAGGGTGACGTTGACGTGGGCTGGCTGCGCCGCCACCCAAACCACGGTGGCAGCAACATCAGCTGGCGCCAGTGGAACGGCACCTTCGTAGATCGCCGATGCGCGCTCGACATCTCCCTTGAAACGGACGTTTGAGAATTCGCTGCCACCGACCATTCCGGGTTCAATCACTGTGCAGCGCACCGGTGTGGCGATCAGGTCGGCCTTCAAGCCCAGTGTGAGCTGGCGGACAAAGGCCTTGCTGGCCCCATAGACGTTGCCTCCAGGATAGGCAAACTGTGCCGCAATAGAACCAATGTTGATAATGTGGCCCCGGCCACGCGCCACCATACCAGGCAAGAAAGCATGCACGCAACGCATGAGGCCCCGCACGTTGACATCGACCATAGTCTCCCAGTCGTCTGCGTCGGCCTGCTGCGCACCTTCGCGACCCAGCGCCAGTCCGGCGTTATTGACAAGCAAGTCCACTTCAGCCCAATCGGCCGGCAATGCTGTTGGTAACGCGATCACCGCAGAGCGGTCAGTGACATCCAGCGTTAAAGGCAGCACGTTGTCACCGAGCTCGGCGGCCAGCAGCGTGAGCCGCTCCGCACGCCGGGCTGCTGCGATGACACGCCAACCATCGGCGTGAAGGCCACGCACGATGGCCTCGCCAATACCCACGCTGGCCCCGGTGACCAAGGCAAGGCCGCGACGCGGTGAATAGGTGTTCAAAGCAATGCGTCCATCGTATTGCGTCACCATGCTGCACCAAATTGATGCCGCAGAGTGTCGATGACCGATTCTGTCAACGCTTCGGGCTTTGGCGAACACATGCGCCAGAGTTTCGCCGTTTCTTCCAGTTCCTCCAGCACCGCACTGGCCTGGGCCGGACTGTGATGCCAGACATTAGGCCCCAGGCGCTCCAGCATCACTGCCCGGATCGGGGTGCCACGCTCGCGCATCAGGGCGATGCGAGCCGCCACGATCTCAGCGACCGCTGGGTCGCCCGGGCGATGGTACGCAATCAGTGGTACATGCCCCACCTTCATCACATAGTACGGCGTGATCGGTGGCACGATGTCATCGCGCTGCCAGACGCCTTCCAGCGTCAACGCTACCAACTGCGTGCTGTGTGTGTGGATGATGCAGTTCGCCACGGAATCACTGGCATAAATTCGGCGATGCAGCGCCAGTGTTTTGCTGGCCCGGTCGCCACTGGTTTGCAGACCGCCGCAATCAAGGCGCGCCAGCCGCGCGGGGTCCAGTGCACCCAGGCATGCGTCGCTCGGTGTGATCAGAAAACCATCCTCCAAACGCACGCTGATGTTGCCCGCCGTGGCGTGCACGTAACCGCGCTCGAATAGCGAGCGGCCGACGCGGCAGATTTCCTCGCGCAGCGAAGTCTCGTTGCTCATAGAAGCTCAAAGGCTCGGCTGAAAAAGTTCAACGCCCCAAAATTTCCTGACTTCAGCGCGACGTGCAAGCCGCCGCTGGATGTCTGCGCGTGGCACCAAGGCACACCGGGGTCAATCTGCGGCCCAATGCGAAGCTGCGAAATGCCCAACGCCTGTATGCAGGCGCCCGAGGTCTCGCCACCCGCAATCAGCAACTGGGCGACACCGAGTCCGACCAGGCCTTCGGCAATGCGCGCCAGCGTTTTCTCAACTATCGAACCGGCGTACTCAGAACCAAGTGTTGCCTGAATGGCCGTCACCACGGCAGGCTCGGCAGTTGCGTAGACGAGCACTGGGGCTGTCTTCAGGCGGGGCGCTGCCCAGGCCAGCGCTTCGGCGGCAACGTCGACACCAGCGCTGATGCGTAACGGGTCCACCGCAAATGCAGCGCCGCCGCCCGCGATGAAGCGCGCCACCTGCGCGTTGGTTGCAGCCGAGCAACTGCCACTGACAATCGCGCGCTCGCCAGACGCAGCGGGCAATTGGGCAGCATCGGCATTTGGTATCAAGCCGTGCAGTGCGGGAATGCCGATGGCCAAGCCAGAACCCGCCACCACCAGCCTGGCATCCGCAGTTGCTCTGGCCAGTATCAGCAGATCGTCGTCGCTGACGGCATCGGCAATTGCAAACGCCACCCCATCACGCTGCAAAGCAGCCATGCGTTCCCGCACGGCTAGCGCACCAGCGCCTGTTGTGCGGTGGTCAATCAAGCCGACTCGGCCTTGCTTCAATTGCGCCTGCAACACGCGCACCAGGTTCGCATCGGTCATGGGTGTCAAGGGGTGATGCCGCATGCTGCTGTCGGACAACAGGAGATCGCCGACGAACAGGTGCCCCTTGAACACGGTACGACCGTTCTCGGGAAAGGCCGGCGTCACCAGGACCATCTGCGCTTGCAACTGCTCGCGCAGCGCCTCGGCAACCGGGCCAATATTGCCTTGCGGCGTGGAATCAAAAGTAGAGCAAATCTTGAAATAGATTTGTGGTTTGCCGCTTTGCAACAACCATTTCGCCGCGGCGAGCGACTCCGCCACAGCCTGCGCAACCGGGGCGGTGCGAGACTTAAGCGCCACCACGACCGCGTCCACATCTGGCACCAGACCCGTGGGCACGCCGATCACCTGCACCGTGCGCATGCCGGCGCGTACCAGGTTGTTGGCAAGGTCGGTGCCGCCGGTGAAGTCGTCCGCAATGCAGCCCAGTTTCAAGGTCATGGCGAACTCCTGCTGTAACGCCGGACAGTCTTGCTTTCGACCCAGTCGGCGCTGGCCTCATTCATCTGCAAAAAATGCGGCGTACACAGGTGTGCTTGCACTGCCGCCACATCATCGTAGAGCTCATAGAGGAAGAAAACGCCTGGGTCGGTCGGGTCGCGGCAGACATCGAATTGCCGACAACCAGGCTCGGACTCGCGCGACGCTCGGGCGTTTTCGAGCAGCGCGTGATCGAATTCTGCAATGTGCTCGGTCTTGATGCGGAACTCAACAGCGAGGACTTGCATGGGTCAACGCGATTGGATGAAACGTGGCAGCCACAGCGAAATCTCCGGGAAATAAGTGACCAGAAGCACGACGGCAAAGGTCGCCGTCATCAGCGGCCAGAGGTGGTGCGTTATTTCCCCGATTCCAGCCTTCGCCAGCTTGGCCGCTACGAACAGCGTGCCACCCACCGGCGGCGTGTACAGGGCAATGGCCAGGTTGGCAGTCATGACCACGCCGATGTGCACCATGTCCATTTTGAAGTGTTGGGCCAGCGGCAGAAACAGTGGTGCCGAGAGCAGCATGGCTGGCAGCGGTTCGATGAAAATCCCCAACAACAGCAGACATATGTTGAACAACAGCAGGAACATCCATGGTTCTGTGGCGACCAGTTGGACCCAGGCTGCCATTTGCACGGCCACCTGTTCAACGGTGATCAGCCACGCCATGGCGCCAGTAGCGCCTATGACCAGCATCACGGTGGCGCTGGTCATGAAAGCATTCAGCAGCAATTGCGGAATGCGCTGCCACTTCAGATCCTTGTAGTAGAAAAGGGATACCGCCAACCCGTAAAACACGGCAATAGCGGCCGATTCGCTGGGCGTGAAGATACCCGACCAGATGCCACCGATGATGATGATCGGCATCAGGAGCGCCGGACCGGCGTCGCGGGTGGCAGCCCAGATCTGTGCCGGCGACGAACGATCATCTCCGTTGTCAACGCCACTTTTCTTGCCGTGCCACATGCAAACCACGATGAGCGCCAGCGCCGACGCCAGCGCCGGCAGCAAACCTGCCATCGACAAAGTACGCATCGACACGCCGGAGATGAAGGCGTAAATCAGGAACGGGATCGACAGCGGCATCAGCAGCGCAATGGTGCCGGCCACGGCAAGCAGCGCGGCGGCAAAGCCGCGCGAGTAGCCGCGCGCAATCATCGCGGGTATCACCAATGAACCGATGGCTGCGGTATCCGCAATGGCCGAGCCCGAGACGCCGCCGAAGAGGGTGCAACTGATTACCGTGACCACGCCCAAGCCGCCGGGCAACCAGCCAAAGAGCACACGCGCAAACTCGACAATGCGCTTGCCGACACCACCCTGAGCGAGCAACTCGCCGGCAAAGATGAACAAAGGCACCGCCAAAAGAATGAACGGTTCAACCCCGCCGATGAAGGACAGGAAGATGGTTTCGATCGGATGACCCAGCCCCTGGATCCAGATCACCCCCACCGTGGTGATGAGAATCGAGTACAGCAGCGGCACGCCGGCGAGCGCGATGACGAAGAAGATGCCAAATAGTGTCAGTGCCAGCATGGTCTTACTCCGAGATAGGGTAACGTTGCTCGCGCGGCACGCCCTGCAGTATCAGCCAAAGGTCATAGGCCACAAACACCGACATCAGCGTGCAGCCCAAGGCCATGCCCATATACTGAATCGCCATCGGCCACTCCAGGACGGTGAGCTGATTGCCCCAGTTGCCCTGGACCAACGACCAACCGAAGCGTGTGAGTATCAGCAGCATTGCCAGTCCCGTGGCCTGTACCGCCGCGTCGGCCCAACGCCGTTTGGCGGGTGCCAGCTTGTCGATGAACTCGGTAATGGTCATATGCAAGCCACGCTGCGCGGCGCAGACACCACCAAGAAAAGTCACCCAAACCATCAGCAATTCCCCAAACTCAGTGACCCACGCCAAGTCCTTGCCGACCAGATGAAGACTGACGTTGATGAACACCATCGACGCCATGGTGGCGCCAATGATGATGACGACCCAGTCGACAGCTCGGCCCAGTAGCCGAACGCCCAGCGGCGCTGGCACCACGGGTGTGAGGAATGGCGCTGTTGTCATGGCTCTACTTGACAGTTTTGCGCACGCCTTCGGCATCCTTCAGAAACGCATCCACGTCAGCGCCATATTTTTCACGCGCCTTAGCGTACACCGGTTGCACCGCGGCCCGGAAGGCCTCCGTGTTGGGCTTGGCGTTGATCTTGGCGCCCTTGGCGGCCATCTCCTTGAGCTGGTTGTCGTCGTTGCCAGAGATGAATTCCCGGCTGAACTTCGCGGAGATCTGCGCTGCCTCTGTGACTGCCTTTTGGTCAACCGGCGACAGCTTTTGCCAGGTCTTCTCGCTGATGGTCAACGGGATCGGACTGTACACATGGTTGGTCAACGTGACGTTCGGTGCGACTTCGTAAAACTTGTTCGAAAAGATCGTGTCGATCGGGTTTTCCTGACCCTGGACGGCACCTTGCTGGATTGCCAGATAAACCTCGGGCAGCGGCATGATCTGAATGTTGAAGCCCATTGACTCGAGCGTCCAGCGCATCATCTCGTTGGGGAAGGTGCGCAGTTTCATGCCTTTGGCCTGCGCTGGAGAACTCAAGGGCTCTTTGGTGGTCATGCTGCGAAAGCCGGCTTCCCAAGTGGACAGGAAACGGAAACCCTTCGCCGGTGCCTTGGCGAACTGTTGTTGCAACCATTTGCTGTTGTCATAGAGAGCCCAACCCTGTTTGTAGCTATCGACCAGGAAGGGCATCATCGTCAGGTTCAGGGTCGGCACGTGCGGCGCATAGGAGCCAGTCGCCGATACCGTGAAATCGATGCCGCCCAGGGCCAGCTGCTCGATGTTTTTCGGGTCGTTACCGAGCTGACTGCAGCAATAGACCTGGACTTTGTAACGCCCTTGGGTCAATTCTTCGACCTTCTTGGCAAACACCACTGCGGCGGCTTGACGCGCGCCGGCCTGCTGGTCGGTATGGCTGAACTTAAGTACGGTCTGCGCGGCAACTGGCAACGCGATGGCCAGTGCGGCAGCGCCCAGCGCAGTCACGGTGAATTTCTTGTTCATTGAAATCTCCTTCTTTAGGGTTGGTGGGGATTGAAGCCTGCCATGAGCACCCTGCGGCCGCTGGCATGCGAGTGATAAACGGCAGCCTGCACGTGCAGGTTGATGAGGTAGTCACGGGCGCTGTTTTGCAGCGGCGCGCCGTTGCGCAGGTGGGCCAGCACGTGGGCCTGAAGCGCGGTGCAGGCACCGCCAAAGGCGCCGCTGCCACCCTTTTCATAGTCATGCTCGACTTCGATGCCGGTGTGCGGTTTCCACCACAACCGGGCATCGCCATCGAGGCGCAGCACGCCGTGCTCGCCTTCGAGCCACATCTCGCCCATGGTGCGGCGCAAATTCACGGCGACGTGCTCGTTAAGCCGGTTGCCGTCGAACAGGCCGCTGCGGTCATCGTCGAATTCGAAAATCAGCAAGCCCGAATCCTCACCCGCAATCACCGGGTTTAAGCGGCGCAGTCGAGCCGTGACGGCGCGCACTTCGCCGAGCAGGAAGCGGAAGGTATCGATGAAGTGTACCGCCGTTTCACGTACCAAAAACTGTGGCATGCCCTGAAAGTAGGGCTGACGGTCCAGATAGGCTCGTGGCCCCTGGCCGTCACCCGGACGAAGGCGAAAGGTAATGCCGTGCACCCGACCGAAGTGGTCGGCCTCGATCAGTCGTCGGATTTCGCGGAACCAGGGGGTAAAGCGGAAGTTTTCATGAATGACCAGCGGCACGCCGGCAGCCTCTGCCAGAGCCGTCATCGCTTCGGCTTGTTTCAGATCATCGCCGAAGGGCTTTTGGCATATGGTCGGGATACCGCGCTCGATGGCCGCGCGAACGGCGCGATCCTGCACCACCGGCGGCAGCACAATATCAACCAGCGTGGGACGCTCGCTATCGAGCATCTTTTCCACATCGGTGTAGCAGCTGGCTACGCCAAAGCGCTCGGCCAGTGGTGTGGCGTTGGAGATGTTGCGGTTGCAAATGGCAAGCACCGCGGCACCGGCGTCGCGCCAGCCTTCAAGTTGGAACTGCGCGAAGTAACCCGCACCAACCATAACGATACGTTCACTCATTTCAGAGCCTCCACAACGGCACGGGTGATGTCGGCCGTGCTACTGCTGCCACCGAATTCTCGCGGACACACGATGCGCTTGGCAAAGGCGTCGGCCAGCGCATCTTCGATGGCACGCGCGCCATCGCTCAACGCGCTGTCGGCGTGCCGATCAGCCAGCCAATCAAGCATCATTGCCGCCGAGAGAATCGTCGCGCTTGGATTGGCAATGCCCTGTCCGGCGATGTCGGGGGCTGTTCCGTGCGCCGGCTGGAACAAGGCGTAGTTGTCACCGATGTCGGCCGAGGGCGCCATCCCCATACCGCCGGCAAGTGCAGCAATCAGGTCAGACAGGATGTCACCGAACATGTTTTCGGTAACCAGCACATCGTAGGCCCAAGGCTTCATCACCAGATTCAGCGCCATTGCATCGACGTAAGCACTTTCAACTGAAACGTCCGGAAATGCGCGTGCACGCTCCTCAAAAACCTGGCGCCAAAACGCCATCGACAGAAAGACATTGGCTTTGTCCACGCTGGTCACCCGGCCCGGCTTGCCGCGCGCCTTGCGTTGTCGCGCCAGCTTCAACGCGAAATCGCAAACACGTGCGGTGCCGGCATGGGTGATCTTCATGGTGTCAAAGGCGGCAGCACTGTCTCCGACACCTTCGATCCGTCCGCGGCCACGTGCGTGGAACAAACCCTCGGTGCTCTCACGTACCAGCACCAGGTCGATTTGTGCGGCGCGTGGGTCGGCCAGCGGTCCCGGTAATCCGACAAATGTCCGGATCGGTCGCACACCTGCATACAAGTCCAGTGCAAAGCGGATATCGAGCTGCGGAATGATCTCGGTGCCGTCCTTTGCGCGCACATGGGGCAGGCCCATCGAGCCGAAAAGGATGGCATCGGCGGCGCGGCAAGCGGCGAGCGTGCTTTCGGGCAGCGACTCACCGCTATCCACATAATGCTGCGCGCCGGCCGGGTATTTAACGCAGTCGAAACGTCTGCCAATGCGCGACTCAAGCGCCTGCAAAACCTTGAGCGTAGCGTCAATCACTTCGACGCCGATGCCGTCTCCAGGAAGTACGGCGATGGAATAGGTGGTCTGGTTCATGGGGTCTTCACATTTGGGCGAGCTTGAAGCGCTTGAATATCGAAAGTAGCTCTCGGCTGGCACGCTCACGGTGGCTGCGGGTGACATGGGCTGCACCTTCGACGTCACCGGCCAGGAGTCTTTCAACCATTGACATGTGCTCCTTCGTCGAGTTCTCGGGCTTGGGTCGCAGGCGCAACGTGAACATGCGAGCGCGGTGTGCCCGGTCCCAGTAATTCATGACGGTGGCCTGCAGCTGACGGTTGCCGGCCAGCTCAAACAACTGTGCGTGAAAGCGCTCGTCTGCCGCCGCCCAGGCATCAAGGTCATCTGCCCTGAGGGCCAGGTCCATAGCCGCCGTCGCGTCGACCAGCGGCTTTACGTCGTCAACCGTGGGTTGGCGCTGCGCCAGCAATTCTGCGGCCAGGCATTCAAGCGCCGTGAGTATCTCGTAGATCTCCAGCATGTCGGTCGACGAGACCGGTAGCACACGCATGCCGTGGCGCGGAATGACTTCGACCAAACCCTCGCTGATCAGACGCATCAGCGCTTCACGCACAGGCGTGCGGCTCATGCCAAGCTCAAGCGCCACCTTCTGTTCAAGCGCCCGGTGACCAGGCGGCCAAACGTTGTCGAGGATGCGCTTGCGGATTTGTTCGTAAGCGGCGTCTACCATTGACACCCCAGCACTCACAGTTCGCGCATTCATGCGTAATTCCAGTGCGTGGGCGCCACACCGGCAACCGGCAGTCGCAGTGTCGCGAGACGGTCGCCAAGCAGACAACCCAGCACGGCAGTGCGCCGATCTGCACCAGTGAACGCGATACTGGAAATGTTGCGCAGGACCCGACTCGGATTGGCATCCAGATGCGCTCGGCCCATCTGGTTCGCTGCAAATGCAACTTCAGCAGCCTTAACATGGGTGGCATCAGCGTCTTCCAACCAGATCGTCTGGCCACCGTCCGGTGCGACACGGATCAACCGGTTGCTGACGATGCTCACGACCCAGGCGTGGCCATCCTCATCGAATGCCAAGCCATCCGGAAAGGTGCCGGGGCCGAACTCGGTAACAAGCTGCTTTGGCCCCAGCGATCCGTCGCCTTGCAAGGGGAAGCGTGAAAGCTGTCGCGAAAACGTTTCGTTGACATAAAGCCAATCGCCGCTCGGGTGGACGGCCACTTCATTGGTATACCCCAAGCCATCAGCAACAATGCTCGTCTCGCCCGTTGGTCGCACGCAGACAATGAAGCCGTCACAGCAGCTGCGCCGGTAGCCTAGGGAGCGCGGACGGAGCCGGGTGCTGACCGTGACCCAGGTGCGACCCGCATTGTCTTGCAGCACGAAGTTGGTCGGTGGCAAAGCTTGCCCCTGCACTGACAGCAGCCATGGCTCGATCTGACCATTGCGCTGCAGACGGTAGACACCGCCCTGATCCAACCCCAGGTGAGCGACCAGAAAGCTGCCATCTGCCAACAGTGCGATGCCATTGGGACGAAGCTCGCCGCCATCGGGCAACCGGGCTTGATACAGGCGCTGTGTGCCGTCGGGGCACAGGTGAGCGACGCCACCACGCCAATCAGCGCTGTACAGATCACCGCAGGCCGTCGCCAGCACACACTCGGGGCGAACCAGACCTGATCCCAGGAAGCACACTTCGCCGAATGCGATATGATGCTGTCTAACCGGAAAATTAGTCAATGTACTCATCAAGGTATACGTTAACGCATTTTTAACCTGTTGAATAATAGGGTAAACCCTCGGCTTGAAAAGCAGCGAGTGTGTCAGACGAAGTGGCCCGTGCTCTCAAATTCAGTCTGGCAGCACATAATTGGATTCGTCATTGCGAAGCGTGGCAATCCTGAAGAAGTTTCTTCAGGCCCGCTCCTGAGCGCACTGAGAGAATTGCTAGCCGACCCAGCGCCGGGCGTTGTGCCACAACTGCATCCAGGGGCTGTGCGCATCCGGATTCAAGTTGCTCCAGCTCATCTGGATGTTGCGAAACACGCGCTCGGGGTGCGGCATCATGGCGGTGAAGCGGCCGTCTGCGGTGGTCACCGCGGTCAGACCGCCGGGACTGCCGTTCGGGTTGAACGGGTAGCTCTCGGCAGCCGCGCCGAAGTTGTCGGTAAATCGCATGACGGCAATCGCTTTATCAGCGCTGCCACGGTACTTGAAATTGGCATAGCCCTCGCCGTGCGCCACCGCTATCGGCAAGCGCGTGGCCGCCATGCCGGCAAAGAACAGCGATGGCGAGGCCAGCACTTCGACCATCGACAGCCGTGCCTCGAATCGCTCGCTCTGGTTGGTGGTGAAGCGCGGCCAATCCTGGGCACCGGGAATGATGTCGGTCAGCTCGGCAAACATCTGGCAACCGTTGCACACACCCAGACCAAAGGTGTCGCTGCGGCCAAAAAAACTCTTGAACTGCTCGGCCTGCACCGGGTTGAAGGTGATGGAGCGCGCCCAGCCAATACCGGCACCCAGCGTGTCGCCGTAACTGAAACCGCCGCAAGCGACTACTCCCTTGAAGTCGGCCAGATTGGCACGTCCTGTTTGCAAGTCCGTCATGTGCACGTCAAACGCTTCAAACCCGGCTTCGCTAAAGGCGTAAGCCATTTCCACATGCGAGTTGACGCCCTGCTCGCGCAATACCGCTACCCTCGGGCGTGAGAGCAACAAGGCCGGCGTGTGCACAGTGGATTGCCGCGCTTCGCTCGCAATGACAGTTCTGGCTTCATTCGCAATGACGGACTTGATGTGCAAACCGGGGTCCTGCGGGTCGCCGGCAGCGGCGTGCTCGGCATCGGCACAGGCCGGGTTGTCACGTTGCTGGCAGATCTTCCAACTGGTGCTGTCCCAGACCTGATGCAAGTCCTGCAGAGTGGCTTTGAACAGCAGCTTGGCATCGCGCCAGACTTGCAACTCGCCAACGCCGTCGCTCAGGGCCGCTCCCGGCAGAAGCGTCTTGCCGATGAAGTGGCTGTGCTTGCTCAGACTGTGTTCGCGCAAGACC
>JBBQZA010000100.1:0-12181 GCA_038208175.1 Burkholderiales bacterium | reverse complement strand
GCACCATGTCAATGAAATCGACGATGATGATGCCGCCCAGGTTGCGCAGTCGTAACTGCCGGGCTATCGCCTGCGCCGCCTCCAGGTTGGTCTTGAAAATCGTATCGTCAAAATTGCGGACACCGACAAAAGCGCCGGTATTCACATCGACTGTGGTCAAGGCCTCGGTCTGATCGACGATCAGATAGCCGCCTGATTTCAACTCAACCCGGCGCGCCAGCGCCTTGACGATTTCCTCGTCGATGCCATACAGGTCAAATATCGGACGCTCACCTTTGTAATGCTGCAATCTTTTCGCCGCAGTCGGCATGAACTCCAGGCCGAACGCCGTCAGGGCCTCAAATTGCTCGCGCGAATCGACTTTGATGGTCTGGGTGTGCTCACACACCAGGTCACGCAGCACCCTCTGCAGCAGGTGCAGATCCTGGTGCAATATCGACAGTGGCGGCAGGCTCAGCGCAGCCTCGCGGATTCGGGCCCACGCCTTGCGAAGATAGGCAATGTCCTCGGCCAACTCCGCGTCGGACGCATCCTCACCATTGGTTCTCAGAATGAAACCGCCGCCGTCCGCTGCGACCAAGGCCTGCAGGCGATTTCGCAACTCGTCGCGCTGCTCTTGTGGAATTTTCTGCGACACGCCCACATGATCATCCTGCGGCAAAAATACCAGCATGCGCCCGGCAATGCTGATTTGAGTCGACAGCCGCGCACCTTTGGTGCCGATCGGATCCTTGATGACCTGCACCATCAGCGCCTGGCCTTCAAACACCTGCTTCTCAATCGGAACCAGCGCCTGCGTATTGCGCACCATGCCAGGTGGCTCGCCATCTGGCTGGCGGTGCCAGACATCAGCCACATGCAAGAACGCTGCCCGCTCCAGCCCGATATCGACAAAGGCGGATTGCATGCCCGGCAACACCCTGACAACCTTGCCCAGATAGATGTTGCTGACCAAACCACGCTCCAGCGAGCGCTCCACGTGCAATTCCTGCAGTGCGCCATTTGCCACAATCGCGACGCGGGTCTCCTGCGGGGACCAATTGATCAGGATGTCTTCTTGCATATCGGACTAAGTATATTGACCCAGCGACCGAAGCAACGCGGTGGTCTCAAACAACGGTAATCCCATGATGCCGGAGTAGCTTCCGCTGACGTGCGAAATGAATGCCGCTGCCCTGCCCTGCACAGCGTAAGCGCCGGCCTTGCCCAAGGGCTCGCCGGACGCGACATAGCGGTCAATCTGGCGTTTTGTCAAAGAATCAAAAGTGACACGTGACTCACTGAGGGCTCGTGCGCGTCTGCGCGGCGTGCCCAAGGCGACGGCGGTCAGCACGCGATGCGTGCGACCCGAGAGTTCCGTCAACATTCGCGCCGCGTCGGTAGCGTCGCCTGGCTTGCCATAAATCGTGCGGCCGAAAGCAACCGTGGTGTCCGAGCACAGAACCGGTGCCATCGGCAGAGCTCGCCGCTTCAATCGTTCCAGGGCCGCGTCCAGTTTGAGTTGCGTGACCCGCTGCACATAGCTGCGCGGCGCCTCATTGGGCAGCACCTGCTCCAGAGCCTCGCTGTCTTCCTGCGGATCCGGCAGCAGCAATTCATGCGCCACACCGAGCTGCAGCAGCAACTGACTTCTGCGCGGACTTTGCGAAGCCAGGTAGATGAATGAGATTGCTTTATTCACGATGGTAGGGATGGTTGGCGTTGATCGACCAGGCACGATACAACTGTTCAATCAGCAGCACCCTGACCATGGCGTGCGGTAAAGTCAAATCAGAGAGCCGAATGCGCTCATGCGCTGCCAGCTTGAATTCCGGATCCAGGCCATCGGGTCCACCTATGACCAGTGCAATATCCTGCGCATCGAGTTGCCACTGCCGCAGTTTGCCGGCCAGCGCCAGCGTCGTCAGGGCGCTGCCACGTTCATCGAGGGCGACGACGCGACCGCCGTTGGGCAAGGCCGCCTCGATACGGGTCCGCTCTGCGGCCTGCAGGGTTGCTACCGTCCTGGAACCACGGGCCTCGGTTTTGACCGCTTTCAGTTCGAGCTTGAAGTCATGCGGGAAGCGTTTTGCGTAGTCATCCCACGCGGTTTGCGCCCAATCGGGCACTCGCTGCCCCACCGCTACCACCAGCAGCCGCACCAGTACACCTGTCAGGCTTTGCCCGTCACCGTCTTCTTCCGGGGGGCTGCCTTTTTTGCTGCCGGCGCGATAACTACTTTTTTCACAGCCGGTGGAGTTCTTGCCTTTTTCACTGCGGCAGCGGCAGTTGTCTTCTTCGCTGCGGGTGCGCTTGCCGCCTTGCCAGCAAGCGTCTTGCGCTTCTGCGCTTTGGACGGAAAGGCTTCCTGCACCCCTTTTTTGGCGGCATTGGAGCGCTTGAGACTGCTTTGCGGTTTGACAACCTCTTTTTTGCCTGCCGCCACAGTGGCAGGCTTTTTCACAGCGGGCTTGGCCGCGCCAAACTTCAAACGCACCGGTTTGTCACCCCAAAGTTCTTCCAGGTTGTAGTACTGGCGGAAATTCGGCTGCATGATGTGGACCACCGCTTGCCCGCTATCGACAATGATCCACTCGCCATTGGTTTCCCCTTCAATGCGGGGCTTGGCAAAACCGGCGTCCCGCAGCGCGTCACGCACGCTGCCGGCCAGAGCCTTGGTCTGTCGATTGGAACTGCCTGAGGCGATGATGACCCGCTCGAACAAGCTGGAAAGATGCTCGGTGTCAAAGACTACGATGTCCTGTGCCTTAACGTCTTCCAGACCGTCGACGATGGCACGCTGAAGTTTTTGAATGTCTCTTTTTGCTGGGGTAAGGGTAGTCATCAAACAGTTTGGTAAAGGTGGTGGTGAGCAATATAGCGCGCAACGGGTTCGCAGACCAGTGGGTCCAGACTTAGCTGGGCCGCAACGCGGGCCCGAATATCGGTTGCACTGACGGACATCGGCGGAATATTCAAAGGCCTGAAACGCGATTCATACGCCTTTGGCGCGATGAACCGGGGCTTGCTCTTGTTCCAATCGCCACGCTCAGCTACATAAATTATAGCAAGCTGCAAAATTTGTTGCCATGATCGCCAGGTTGGCAGCGCACGGGCCTGGTCCTCGCCCAGAAGCACAAACAGTTTGGTATCCGGCCATTGCGCCTTCAACTCCTGCAGCGTATCCACCGTATAGCTCGGACCATCGCGCAGCGTTTCCCGAGGATCCACCACAACCTGCGGTATGTCGCCGAAAGCCAAACGCGCCATCGCCAGTCGATGGTGGGCCAGACTCAGCGGCCGCGCCTTGTGCCAGGCATTGCCGGTCGGGATAACGCGAAGCTCATCAAGTTGCAAATTTGCAACAGCGGCTTGCGCCAATGCCACGTGCGCAGCATGCGGCGGATCAAACGCGCCGCCGAAAACACCGATGCGCCTGACCCCTGTTCCGGCTGGCGGCACGCTCATGTCAAACCCAATCCTTGCGTACCAGAAACTGGCTGTACAACTGCGCTTCCGGCGAGCCCGCTTCCGGTTGCTGCTGATAGGACCAACTCACCAGCGGTGGCATCGACAACAGGATCGACTCGGTCCGCCCGCCGGACTGCAGACCAAAATGCGTCCCCCTGTCCCATACGAGATTGAACTCGACGTAGCGGCCGCGCCGATACAACTGAAACGCGCGCTCGCGCTCGCCATAAAGCATGTTCTTGCGGCGTTCCACAATGGGCAGGTAAGCTGTCAAGAAGCTGTCGGCGACCGATTGCATCAGTGCCAGGCTTTGCTCAAACCCCAGTTCGGAAAAATCGTCAAAGAAAATACCACCTACGCCGCGCTGTTCGCAGCGATGTTTCAAATAGAAGTACTCATCGCACCAGGTTTTGAAACGCGGATATTTGTCACTGCCAAAGGGCGCCAACGCTGCCTTGCAAGTCGAGTGAAAGTGGCGCGCATCTTCTTCAAAACCATAATAGGGTGTCAAATCCATGCCCCCCCCAAACCAGCATACCAACTTGGCGTCAGAGCCGGTTGCCACCAGCATGCGCACATTCATGTGAACCGTCGGCACATAGGGATTACGCGGATGGAAGACCAGGGAAACACCCATTGCCTCAAACGGCGCACCCGCCAGTTCGGGCCGATGCTGTGTCGCGGATGGCGGCAACCTCAAGCCACGTACGTGCGAAAAACCGCAACCGGCGCGTTCGAAATGGGCACCACCTTCCAGAATCATGGTGACGCCATCACCCTGCAGCAGCTCAGCGGCCGGCTTTTTCCAGATATCGACCAGAAAGTCGCTTCCATCCACTTCTGAAATCGCCTTCGTAATGCGCAATTGCAGATCCATCAGGTAGCGGCGCACCTGACCCGCGCGGGAAATGTCAAGGTCTGGCATGTTCAACAAATAAATGGCCGCAAAAGTGCATTGTCAACCAACAAAATCGTCAACTTCTGGTGGCCCGATGGCCTATATCGGTCCGATACTGCTTGCCATCAAACTGAATTCCCATCGCAACTTCATAAGCGCGTTGCTGGGCCTGCTTGACGTTATCGGCAAGTACCGTCACACACAGCACACGGCCGCCCGAAGTGCGCATGACGCCATCCTTGAAAGTCGTGCCGGCATGGAATACGACGGCGTCCTCGCTATCCTTGGGCAATCCGGAAATGATGTCCCCTTTTCGGACTTGCACGGGGTAGCCGTGAGCCGCCAGCACCACGCCCAGGGCAGTACGCCGGTCCCACTGCAACTCGATGTCATTGAGCCGCCCATGCGGGCCCGGCTCGGTCGCGGCCAGCAGCACATCCACCAGATCCGACTTCAGACGCATCAGAATGGGCTGTGCCTCGGGGTCGCCCATGCGGCAGTTGAACTCCAGCGTTTTAGGGTGCCCACTGGCATCGATCATCAAGCCGGCGTAGAGAAACCCACTGTAAGGAATACCTTCCTTCTCCATGCCCTTGATGGTAGGCAGGATGATTTCGCGCATCGCGCGCGCATGCACGTCAGGCGTCACCACCGGAGCCGGGGAATAGGCGCCCATGCCCCCCGTGATGGGACCCTGGTCGTCGTTCAGCAATCGCTTGTGGTCCTGGCTGGCGGCCAGCGCCAGCACATTCTTGCCATCGCACATCACGATGAAGCTGGCTTCCTCGCCCGCCAGGAACTCCTCGATCACGACACGCGGTACCGGACTTCCATCGCTCCCCGGGTTGTGCGCAACACCCGGCGAGTTGTCTCCCAGCATGAAGTCCACCGCTTCATGCGCCTGCGCCAGCGTCATCGCCACCACCACCCCTTTGCCGGCCGCCAGACCATCAGCCTTGACCACAATCGGTGCACCCTTCTGGTTCAGGTAGGCGTGGGCGGCGTCTGCATCGGTGAAAGCCTGGTACTGTGCTGTGGGAATAGCGTGACGTTTCATGAACGCCTTTGAGAATGCCTTGGAGCTCTCCAACTGGGCTGCGGCACGAGTCGGGCCAAAAATACGCAGGCCACGCTTGCGAAATTTATCCACCACACCAGCCGCCAGCGGCGCTTCAGGCCCGACCACGCTGAGTTCAATTTTGTTGGCGGCAGCCCAGTCACCGAGTTCCTGCACATCGCTAAGATCGACATTTTCAAAACGTCCGTCGATAGCGGTGCCGCCGTTGCCCGTTGCCAGATAGATTTTCTTGACTTTGGCCGACTGCGCCAGCTTCCAGGCCATAGCATGTTCACGACCACCGCCGCCAATGACGAGGACTTTCATGGCGCTTCGTTGTCAATCTCTGCGTTATGGTAGATCTCTTGCACGTCGTCAAGATCTTCCAGCGCATCGAGCAATTTCTGCATGCGCTCACCGTCCTCGCCACTGAGTTGAATCGGGTTTTCCGCACGCATCGTGACCTCTGCCACATCAGGCTTCAGATGGGCCGCTTCCATGGCGTTCTTGACCGCTTCAAAGTCGGCAACCGTCGTCAACACCTCGATGGCACCATCCTCGTCGGTAATGACATCCTGTGCGCCTGCGTCCAGCGCCACTTCCATCACCTGGTCTTCATTGCTACCCGGCGCAAATATAAGTTGGCCGCAATGCTTGAATTGAAAAACGACCGAGCCTTCGGTACCCATGTTGCCGCCATACTTGCCGAAGGCGTGACGCACCTCGGCCACCGTACGCACCTTGTTGTCGGTCATGGTATCGACCAGAATGGCAGCACCGCCGATGCCATAACCCTCGTAACGAATCTCCTCGTAGGTCACGCCTTCCTGATTGCCAGTGGCCTTGTCGATGTTGTATTTGACGCGGTCGGCCGGCATGTTGGCCGCCTTGGCCCGATCAACCGCTAGACGCAGGCGCGGGTTGGTGCCCAGATCGCCGCCACCGGCACGGGCTGCCACCGTAATCTCGCGGATGATGCGGGTCCAGATTTTGCCCCGCTTCTCGTCCTGACGTCCTTTGCGGTGCTGAATATTCGCCCATTTACTGTGTCCTGCCACGGAAAATCCTTCAAAATTTCGTTACGCTATCGTATCGATTGTACTTTTTGAGAATAACCACCATGAGCACCTCAGACAACACCGTAGACCATGTCCATTTGATCAACCACCCGCTGGTGCAACACAAGCTGACCTTGATGCGCAAGAGGGACGCCAGCACCAACAGCTTTCGCGCCCTTCTCAACGAAGTCAGCATGTTGATGGCCTATGAGGTAACACGCGACATGCCGATGCACGACGTCCAGATCGAGACGCCACTGGAGACCATGACCGCCAAGATGATTGACGGCAAAAAGCTGGTCTTTGTCTCCATACTGCGCGCCGGCACCGGCATTCTGGACGGCATGCTCAGTGTCGTGCCAGGAGCGCGGGTCGGTCACATCGGTCTGTACCGCGACCCCAAAACCTTGCAGGCAATCGAATACTATTTCAAGATGCCCAAGGACACCCAGGAGCGCGACGTGGTGGTGGTGGACCCGATGCTGGCAACCGGCAATTCAGCGGTGGCAGCGATAGCGCGGGTCAAGGTACTGCATCCCAAATCGATCAAATTCGTCTGCCTGCTGACCTGCCCGGAAGGTATTGCGACGCTGCGCAAAGCCCACCCGGATGTAGAAATCTATACCGCCGCCATTGACCGCCAGCTCAACAGCCACGGCTACATCCTGCCGGGCCTGGGCGACGCCGGCGACCGGATTTTTGGTACGCAGTAGTTAAATTTGCCCTGCCGGTCGTCATATTCCCTTGCTTCGCGCTGGCGTTGCACAAACTGGGACATCAACTCATGGCAAGGCAACATATTTCCTTCTCAAGAAACAATTTCCAGACGACGCTCAATACGATCCACGCGGTCTGCGAGTGCATCAAATGAAATCTGCTGGCGTGCCTGGTCGCCTGATCCGTGGGCAATATCACCGCGTACGCCGGCAACTCCGATTTCCAATTGGGACAACCTGCCCTTGATCTCTTTGAACTCACGCTCGATACGTTCCTGCCCAGCCTGGAAGCGTTTTGAGTGTTCCAGCACCCTATTTGTGGTTTCATCACTCATGCAAATCCCCTGAATTCCCCGCATGTTCGCGGGTTTGCTGCTATTCGTCAATGCGTCCGTGCGTCTTGCATTCGTCGCGAGCAGAAATTCACGCGACAAAACAGGCTAGTCACTGTACGCCTTGAAAACATACAAATTGACACGACAAGCCAAATGCGTCAGAATTGAAAACCCAGTACCAAGGAGCATCATCATGCCGGGAGTTGCAGTCAAAGATAACAGCCGCGTGGCGCTACGGATTCGCCCTGCCGACAAGGCCAGGCTGATGCGCGCCGTGGCGCTGGAGCATACCGACATGACGGATTTCATCGTGCGCAATGCGCTTCGTGCGGCTGATGAGGTCATAGACCAGGCCGAGCGTGTTGTTCTGTCAAAGCGCGACACCCGACTTTGGCTCGATTTGCTGGACGACCCACCCACAGCAAATGCACGCCTGATTGCCGCTGCAAAAGCTTTGCCGTCAAGCTTATGACGCTGCCGCCACCATGGCATGAGGAACCGATAGACAAGAGGCATGACCGCAAGGGCTTCGACTGCGGACAAAACGAGCTCAACACGTTCTTGCACAAGCATGCCCGCCAGAGCCACGAGAACGGCGCCTCAAAGACTTATGTGGCGATTGACGACGGCAACGGAAAAACGATTCTTGGCTTTTATACGCTGAGCCCGGCACAGGTGCAATATCAGCGTGTGCCGGAAATTGCCCGCTACAAGCTGGGCCGCTACAACGTTGGAGGCTTTCGCCTCGGGCGGCTTGCCGTGAGCACAGCACTTCAAGTCCATGGACTCGGCGGCCAGTTGCTGGTGGCAGCGGCGCGGCGCTGCATCCGCGCATCCGAACAAATGGGCGGCACCGCCATGATGATTGACGCCAAAGATGAACAGAGTGCCGCCTGGTACCAACTTTTCGGCGCCGTGGCACTGAACGACATGCCTTTGTCGCTGCTGCTACCCTACAACATGCTGAAGGCGGCGCTGGCAAAGGCGGGGAAACCTTTGTAAATAAACGCGCGACTTTGCCTCCTTTAAGGTCGCTGCGGCGCAATCATTTCGGCGTAGTCGTACGGGCGCAGCGCACGATGCTCTTCCCAGCGATGTGTCTCTTGCTGCGTCAAATGCGCCGGAAAGTTACGTGCCCGATAGCGAAACACCAATTCCTGCAGCCGCGGCTCGGGTAAGCGCAGCTGTTGCTGGATTGAAAAAATCGCGCTAGACTGGTCAGCTTACTAGTCATCAAGGAGTCTTCATGAGCACATGGCCAGTTCAGGATGCGAAAGCCCGGTTCAGCGAATTCTTAAAGGCCTGCCTTACCAGCGGACCGCAGCTGGTCACCAGGCGCGGCCAGGAAGCTGCCGTGCTGGTCCCGGTGGCTCAGTGGCACCAAATGCAAGCCAATGCCCAACCGTCACTCAAGCAAGTGCTGCTGGATCCAGCCAAGCAGGGCGATCTGGTCATTGCGCCACGCCGTTTAACAAAGCGCCGGGTGTCCGAGATTTTTTGATGTTTTTGCTCGACACCAACGTCGTCTCGGAGTTACGCAAAACAAAACCCCACGGTGCGGTGCTGGCCTGGGTGCAAACCGTACCCGATTCGGATCTGTTCATTTCGGCTGTCACCTTGGGTGAAATCCAGCGCGGTATCGAACTCACGCGGGATCAAAATCCAGACAAGGCGGCTGACATCACCTTGTGGGCCGACCGTCTTGCCAGCACCCGCAACATTTTGCCAATGGACGCGGCCGCTTTTCGGGTATGCGCCACTTTGATGCACCACCGGTCTGAGGCGCTGTTCGAAGATGCGATGATCGCCGCCATTGCGCTGGTGCATCGCCTCACCGTGGTGACCCGGAACACGCGCGACTTTGCCACTTTTAAGGTCACATTGCTGAACCCGTTTTCGTGAAAATCCGGGCTTTCGTGCAGACCTGCCTGACAGCCGGCCAAGGTCTTGCGGAAGTTGGCAAAGTCCTCAAGGTCGCGGCGGCGCAATCATTTCGGCGTAGTCGTACAGCGCACCCAGAATCTCTTCGCCGCGCTCGTCGACGGTTTCGCTCAAGGCGTCAATCTCGGTTGACAGCGCTTCAAAGGTCCTGGCCCCGCCCTCGCCGTTGTACAGGCGCAGCGCACGATGCTCTTCCCAGCGCTGCATCTCGTCGGGCGTTAAATGCTCGGGGAAGTTGCGTGCCCGATAGCGAAACACCAGTTCCTGCAACCGAGGATCGTCGAAGGCATTGCGCGCCGTCGTCATTCGCCCGGGCGAAAGATGGCGCAACTGATCAAGGCGGCGGCGATCTGCCTGGCCAATGAAACCGCCATACAGATCTTCATCGACATCGGGCGTGCCGTCCTTGGGACGCTTGAAGACCTCGGGCCAGATGGCACTCATGTCGGGCAAGTCCCGCGCCAGCACGGCGTTCTGCAACTGCTGCTCCAGATTCATGCCCCAGCGTTCGGACATCGCAGGGGAAAGTATTTTCAGGTTGCTCATCACCATCGGCGACTTGTTCAGGTGAACACTTTTAATCGGGAGTCGTGTCATGCCTTCGGGCAAGTCGCTGCTTTTGCTGAACAGGCGCAGTCGAATCTCGTCAGCTTTGATCAGCGCCAGTTCACGTGGGTCATGGGCCAGATCCCAGGCGATCAATTCGTTCTTGTTGCCCGGGTGCATCGCCAAGGGCCACATCAGCGCCAAACAGCCGCGCTCTGCAGGGAACATGCCCGAGACATGCAAAAAAGGCCGGGCATTGATGAGCGTGGTGGGCAAGCCCAGTTCATTTGCCACACGGTCTTTCTTATGCAGACTGAAACAAAAGTCAAACAAGCGGGGTTGCGTGGTCTTGACAAGGCGGGCCAGCGCGATGGTGGCGCGCACGTCACTCAAAGCGTCATGGGCTGAATCGTGCAGCAACCCATTGGCGGCGCTCAGGTCGGTCAGTTTGAAACTGGCGCTGCCATCCGCCTTGGTCGGCCACACAATGCCATCAGGGCGCAGGGCATAGGCGGTGCGAACGACATCCAGCAGATCCCAGCGGCCACAGTCGTTTTGCCATTCGCGCGCATAGGAGTCGATCAAACTGCGCCAGAACATGAAGCGCGTGATTTCGTCGTCAAAGCGAATCGTGTTATAGCCGACGCCAATCGTGCCCGGCTCGGCCAGCAGTCGCTCGATCGTGGCTGCGAACTCGCACTCCGGCACACCTCTTTGCAGACACTGTTGCGGTGTGATGCCGGTGATCAGGCAGGCCGTGGGATCGGGCAAGAAGTCATTCGCCGGCTGGCAATACAACATCACCGGCTCACCGATCTGATTCAGCTCGGCATTGGTGCGAATCGCCGCGAATTGCGCCGGTCGATCGCGCCGCACCTGCGCACCGAAGGTCTCATAGTCGTGCCAGAGGAAGGTGTGGCAATTGCTTGCGGTATTCATGAAAGATTCAGCGCCGTCGCGCCGACCTCACACCGGACAATTCCGACACAATCCCGAGCACCTTACGCAAGCGTACCGAGTCCGCCACTTCAACCGTGAACGTCATCCAGGCTGTTCCTTTGATGGATTGCGTCTGGACCCCGATCACATTCATTTTTTCCTTGGTGAATACTTCAGAAATATCGCGCAGCAAACCCTGTCGGTCGGCCGCCTCAATCGCCACGTCCACCGGGTAGACAGCGGACTCGGCGGCTTTCGCCTGACCCCACTCGACCTCAATCACCCGTTCACCGTTTTTGCTCACCATCTCGCGCAGATTGGAACAGTCGCTGCGATGCACGCTGACACCTTTGCCGCGCGTCACAAAGCCACAAATCGCATCCGGTGGCGCCGGCCTGCAACACTTGGCCAATTGCGTCATGAGCGAATCGACACCGACCACCAGCAATCCGCCTTTGCCACCCCCCGGTTGGCTGCGTGGCTTCTTGAACTGCAACTGGTCTTCGTCGGGTAGAACCGGTTCAGGTGGCCGCAGCACGGTCTCTATATTGCGCAGGGAAAACTCGTCTTTGCCGACCACCTCGAACAAAGCGTCAGCCGATTTGAAGCCGAGTTGTTCGGCCAGGTCATCCAGTTTGACCGCTGTCCTGCCCAGGCGCTGCAACAGCTTTTCTACCGCGTCACGCCCCTTGGCCACGGTTTCGTGCATCGCCAGCGCGTTGAACCAGGCACGCACCTTGGCCTTGGCCCGGTGACTGGCCAGATAGCCCAGTTCCGGATTCAGCCAGTCGCGTGAAGGTCCGCCTTCCTTGGCCACCGTGACCTCCACCGTCTGCCCGTTCTTCAGTGGCGTGTTCAAAGGCACCATGACGCCATCCACGCGGGCGCCGCGGCATCTATGCCCAAGGTTGGTATGCACGCTGTAGGCAAAATCAACCGCCGTCGCGCCCTGTGGCAATTCGACAATCGCGGCATCCGGCGTCAGAACGTAAATCCGGTCGTCAAACATGACGCTGGCATCGGCCTGCCCTTGCGCGCTTGACAGATCGCGCTCCCAGGCCAGCAGTTGCCGCAAGACCGCGATCTTTGCGTCATAGGTCCCACTGGCCGAGACACCCGAATAGCCCTTTGCGCCGGCTTCCTTGTAAGCCCAGTGCGCCGCAACGCCCAATTCAGCATGCTCATGCATGGTCTGGGTTCGAATCTGAATTTCGATTGGCCGCCCGGCCTGGTCGCGCACA
>JBBQZA010000099.1:0-12187 GCA_038208175.1 Burkholderiales bacterium | reverse complement strand
GGCATCATGGCGGCGATCGTCGATGAAGCGGGCCATGATGTACCCAACGGCTCTGGTGGCATGCTGGTTGTCAAACGTCCCTGGCCGTCGATGATTCGCACCATCTGGAATGATCCGGAGCGTTTCAAGAAGAGCTATTTCCCCGAAGAAATGGGTGGCACTTATTACCTGGCCGGTGACGGAGCGGTGCGTAGCGTGGACCGTGGCTATTTCCGCATCACCGGTCGCATCGACGACGTGCTGAACGTGTCGGGCCACCGCATGGGAACGATGGAAATCGAGTCGGCGCTGGTGGCCAAGACTGACCTGGTAGCCGAGGCTGCCGTCGTCGGTCGTCCCGACGACCTGACCGGCGAGGCAATTTGCGCCTTTGTGGTGCTCAAGCGCCCATGCCCCACCGGCGACGAGGCAAAAGCCATTGCCAAGGAATTACGCGATTGGGTCGCAAAGGAGATCGGGCCGATTGCCAAACCCAAGGACATCCGCTTTGGCGAGAACCTGCCAAAGACGCGCTCCGGCAAGATCATGCGACGTTTGCTGCGGTCCCTGGCGAGGGGCGAATCCATCACCCAGGATACATCGACACTTGAGAATCCAGCGATTCTTAGCCAACTGGGACAAACCTACTGACGTCGATAGTCTATTTCAAAGACAGAACCCAGGTCGCCAGTCTTTTCGCTTCTTCTTCGTTGACCTGCTGGTTGACCGGCATCGGAACCGCACCCCAAACACCGGAGCCACCTTTCATGATCTTGAGCGCAAGTTTGTCGGCGGCATCTTTTTGGCCGGCATACTTTTTGGCGATCTCCAGGTAAGCCGGTCCGACGATCTTCTTGTCAATCGTATGGCAGGACATGCAATTCTTTGACTTGGCCAGAGTCAGATCCGCGAGCGCGGGAGCAGTTATTGAAAAACAGACAAGCATAGCCAACAGAGCGCGCGTCATTGTCATCTTCCTTGTTCTTTGGGTTACATTCGACTGACAGAATTGTAGTGACTATACGCTGCCACGTAGCGTCGGCCTTATGGTTCAAATTTTTGGGAGAAAGACCGTGTATTTCCTGGCTCTGGGATTGGTTCTGCTGATTTTGAAATACCTTGACTTTGGCGTCGTGGCCACCTGGAGTTGGTGGTTTGTTGTGTCGCCATTCGCGCTTGCCGTTCTATGGTGGGCTTGGGCCGACTGGTCGGGCTATACCAAAAGAAAGGCGATGGAAAAAGAGGATATACGTCGTCAGGATCGCATCGACCAAAATCGCCAGGCCTTGGGCACTGGCACCAGGAAGAAAAGGCCTTGATCAGTAATTGTCAAGCACCGCACCCTTGCTGGCAGTTGAGGCATTGAAAGCGAATTTGGCCTGCACGCCCCGTGTGTAGCGAGGTCGAGGTGCGGTCCATGCGGCACGTCGCCTGGCTATTTCCTCGTCGCTGACGTTGAGTTGCAACAGCAGCTTATGGGCATCGATCGTGATCGAGTCACCCTCCTGAATGAAAGCGATCGTGCCACCGGCTGCGGCCTCAGGTGCAACGTGGCCAACCACCATTCCCCAGGTACCGCCAGAGAAACGGCCGTCCGTGATCAGGCCGACCGATTCGCCCAGTCCCTGTCCGACCAAGGCGCCGGTCGGCGCCAGCATTTCAGGCATACCGGGTCCCCCTTTGGGACCCAGGTAGCGCAACACCATGACGTCGCCGGCAACGATCTTGCCGACCAGGATGGCAGCCAAGCCGGACTGTTCATCGTCAAAGACACGGGCCGGACCCGTCATCACCGGGTTTTTCAAGCCGGTGATCTTGGCGACGCAGCCTTCGGGCGCCAGGTTGCCTTTCAGAATCGCCAGATGGCCCTGTTTGTACATCGGGTTCGAGAGAGAGCGAATGACATCCTGATCGGTGCGTGGCACTGCGGGCACATCTTTCAAGATTTCGGCGATGGTTTGACCGCTGATGGTGATGCAATCGCCGTGCAGCAAACCGGCGGATAACAGGGTCTTCATCACCTGGGGAATGCCGCCGGCGCGGTGCAGATCCACTGCCAGGTATTGACCGCTCGGTTTGAGGTCGCACAGCACCGGCGTCTTCTGGCGCACACGCTCAAAATCGTCAATCGTCCAGTCAACACCTGCCGCATGCGCAATCGCCAGGAAGTGCAGCACGGCATTGGTCGAGCCCCCGGTGGCCATGATGACAGCGACCGCATTCTCGATTGACTTGCGTGTCACGATGTCGCGCGGCTTCAGGTCCTTTTTGATGGCTTCGATCAGCACCCGGGCCGACTCCCGGCTGGAGTCCACTTTCTCATCGTGCGGATTGGCCATGGTGCTGGAATAGGGCAGGGACATTCCCAACGCTTCAAATGCGCTGGACATCGTATTGGCGGTGTACATGCCACCACAGGAGCCGGTTCCGGGGACCGCGCGTCGCTCGATCTCGAGCAGGTCCTCGTCACTCATGCGACCGGCGGCGTTCTCGCCAACCGCTTCAAAGACGCTGACGATGTTCAGATCCTTGCCTTTGTAATGACCCGGCAAAATTGTGCCACCATAGACAAAGATGGCAGGCACATTGGCCCGCAGCATCCCCATCATTCCGCCGGGCATGTTCTTGTCGCAACCGCCGATCACGACCACGCCGTCCATCCATTGTCCTTGGACGCAGGTTTCGATACAGTCCGAAATCACTTCGCGGCTCACCAGCGAGTATTTCATGCCCTCGGTGCCCATCGACATGCCGTCAGAAATGGTAGGTGTGCCGAAGACCTGGGCGTTGCCGCCGGCCTCTTCAATCGCTTCTATAGCAGCATCGGCCAGTTTTTGCAGTCCGCTGTTGCAAGGCGTGATGGTGCTGTGACCGTTGGCCACACCGACCATCGGCTTGTTGAAATCGTCCGCCTCGTAGCCCATGGCGTAATACATGGACCGATTGGGCGCACGGGACTTGCCTTCGGTGATATTCTTGCTGCGCGAATTGAGAACGACGGGTTTGGTATCCATGAGAGCTTTCCGGTATCAGGGTTTTTTGTATATTTCGCTCATTTTATCGATCGTTCATTTCATTGCGCTTGCGCGCACAATCTGACCATGCTTGTTCATCCTCACATCAATCCTGTCGCACTCCAACTGGGTCCACTCGCCATCCACTGGTATGGCTTGACCTATCTGGCTGCTTTCGGCCTGTTCCTGGCTCTCGGCATCCGGCGTTTGCAGCACCCGCCGTTTGCTTCCATCAAAGGTGCCGGAGCCTGGAGTCGCAGGGACGTTGAGGACATCCTGTTTCTGGGCGTTATGGGTGTGATTCTGGGCGGGCGCATCGGCTATTGCGTGTTTTACAAACCTCTCTATTATCTGGCCCATCCCCTCGAAGTCTTTGCGGTCTGGACCGGAGGCATGAGTTTTCATGGTGGATTGCTGGGCGTCATCGTGGCCATGCTCTGGTTTGCCCGGTCCCGCGCCAGGCCGTGGTTGCAGGTCGCTGATTTTGTTGCTCCCTGTGTCCCGACCGGGCTGGCTGCGGGCCGCGTCGGCAACTTTATCAACGGTGAATTATGGGGTCGAGTGACGAGTTCCGAATTGCCCTGGGGCATGGTGTTTAGGGGCGCGGGCGATTTGCCCCGTCACCCGTCGCAGGTCTATCAGTTCCTGCTCGAAGGACTGCTGTTGTTTATTCTGCTTTGGCTGTATGGGCGCAAAGAGCGTGCCCAGGGACAAGTGGCGGCGGCATTTCTCGTGGGTTACGGTGTGTTTCGCTTTGTCGCCGAGTTCTTTCGCGAGCCTGACGCCCATCTCGGCATTTTGTCGCTTGGGTTGAGCCTGGGGCAGTGGCTCTGCATACCCATGATGGTGGGCGGCATTCTGCTGTGGTTATGGGCGCGCAAGCAAACCTTGGCAGCGAGGAAATAGAGTGTCGGAAGCGCTACTGACCTTTCTTGAGAAAAGAAGATCTGAATTTTCAAGTCAGAAGCGTCATGTATCAATTTGATCTATCCCAAGCCGCTTTAACGACATGAAGAATCAAACTGCCACCCATTCCGCCAACCACAACCTCTTTGCCGCTTTGCGGACTGCATTTCCGACCGCACTGGACGGCGTTGCGGTTGAAACAGAAGATGGCCTTTGTTACTCCTGGCGAGATCTCGACCGGGCCACGGCCATGTTGGCCAACTTGCTGCAATCGCTCGAACTGCCCGCCGGCTCGCGTATCGCGGCGCAACTTGATAAATCGGTGGAGGCGATGTTGCTCTACCTGGCAACTTTGCGCGCCGGATTTGTCTATTTGCCGCTGAACGCGGCTTATCAAAGCGCCGAGATCGAGTATTTCATTGGCAATGCGAAGCCGGCCCTTGTCGTTTGCTCCGATCACAATTTTGGCTGGGTCAGCAAGATAGCGTTCAAGGCCGGAACCCAATACGTTTTCACTTTGAATAGCGACCGGACCGGCTCCTTGTTGCAACGCGCCGCCCACTGCTCTGATCAGCATCCGGTCGCGCTGAGACAAGACGATGATCTGGCAGCCATCATTTACACCAGCGGCACAACCGGTCGCTCCAAGGGTGCGATGCTGACCCATGGCAATCTGATGAGCAATGCGCAGGTGCTGAAGACTTGCTGGGGTTGGCGCAGTGAGCAGGAGGGCGGTGATGTACTGATTCACGCTCTGCCCATCTTCCATGTGCATGGCCTGTTCGTGGCGATTCATGGTGCCCTGCTCAACGGCAGCAAAATGATCTGGTTTAGCAAGTTCGATGCCAATCGGGTGGTTCAGAAATTTCCTGAAGCCACCGTATTCATGGGGGTGCCGACGCTTTATGTGCGTCTTCTAGCCGAGCCCGGCCTTGACAAGGTGGCGACCCGTCACATGCGTCTTTTCATCTCCGGATCGGCGCCCTTGTTGATTGAGACCTTTTCCGAGTGGCAAGGCAGAACCGGCCATACCATTCTGGAGCGTTATGGCATGAGCGAGACCGTGATGCTGACCTCCAATCCGTATGCTGTCGATCAGGGGCAGCGCCGCGGTGGCAGCGTCGGTTTCCCGTTACCGGGTGTCGGTTTGCGCGTGAGCGATGATGCTGGCCAAACCTTGACTCTGGGCGAAATTGGTGGTATCGAGGTCAAGGGACCGAACGTCTTCAAAGGTTACTGGCGCATGCCGGAAAAAACCGCAGAGGACTTCACTGCGGATGGTTATTTCAAGACCGGCGACGTGGGAAAGATCGATGCAAGCGGATACGTGACCATTCTGGGCCGCAGCAAAGATCTCTTTATCAGCGGCGGCTACAACGTCTATCCTGCCGAAATCGAGGGCCATATCAACGAGTTACCTGGCGTGGCAGAGAGCGCTGTGGTCGGAATTCCGGACTCGGATTTTGGCGAAGTCGGCGTCGCGCTGGTGATTGCCAAGCCGGGTGTCGAACTGAAATCTGATCAAATCATTACCAGCCTGAAGGCCACGCTTGCCAACTTCAAAGTGCCCAAGCAATGCTTTGTGGTGGCCGAGTTGCCACGCAACAGCATGGGCAAAGTTCAGAAAAATATCTTGCGGTCCCGCTACGCATCCGCCCCAGCAAGCTAAGCAGCGCTACTGAAAGCTCTGATCAACGCAATACCAAAACAGGTACGTGCGAATGTGTCAGAACCTGCTGGGTTTCACTTCCCAGCAACAGTCTCTTGATGCCGCGCCGACCATGCGAGGCCATCACAATCAGATCGCATTTTTGTTTCTTGGCCGCAGCGATGACCGCATCCGAGATCAAGTCGGACTTGACAGTGATGGCCTTGGTCTTCACGCCCTTGATCAGTGCTGCCTTCTGGACCGCATCGACTACCGCTTGGGCATCGTCCGCCCACTGCCTTTCGACCCGGCTGACCTCTGCCGCCTGCAAAGCCAGGCCACCCTCAAAATAGCTTTGTGGGTAGCGCGGGATGACTTTCAAGGCAACCAATTCAGCACCGGTCAGCGCTGCCAGCGAGATGGCACTGGCCACCGCTTTTTTTGACAAGAGTGAGCCATCCGTTGCAACAAGAATCTTCTGGTACATGAACTTCTCCGGTGGATTGCGAAAGCCCAAGCTTACTCTGATCGCACCACATAAATTTGATATTGGTCAGGTAAACTGCTTGCTTAAGCACACTTCCGGACCTTATGTCATCTGCAAGTCCAACCGCCGTTGAGGCGGCGTCACAAATCGACGACCCTGGTGCGAATGTGGACAGCTTGCACTTGCTGGACGACCCACAGGAATGGGCCGCTTTCAGCCGCCCCGATAGCCAGCGCCCGAACTGTTGGGAATCCAATGTGTCGATTCAGGGTATGCGCTGCGCCGCCTGTTCACTGTCGATTGAGGAGGCGTTGTTGCGGATTCCCGGCGTGCTGCAGGCCGACGTCAGTGCCGGGAGCCACCGGGCGCGCGTTCTCTGGTCTTCTGATGCAGTTTTACCCTCGATCTGGATGCGGGCGATCCAGGGTGTGGGCTACAGCGCTGTTCCCGCCAATGATGCTTTTGCCCGCGAACAACGCAAGAACGAGGCGCGCAAGGCGCTCTGGCGTCTGGCGGTGGCCGGTTTGTGCATGATGCAGGTCATGATGTATGCCTATCCGGCCTACGTTGCAGCGCCGGGTGATCTGACGCCCGAGATGGAGCAGCTTCTGCGCTGGGCTTCCTGGGTCCTGACCTTGCCGGTGATCCTGTTCTCCTGCGGTCCGTTCTTTTCCAGTGCCGTAAGGGACATGGTGCAGCGCCGCGTGAGCATGGATTTGCCGGTCGCGCTGGGTATGGGGATCACCTTCCTGGTCAGCACGGCGGGTACTTTCGATCCCAAAGGAATTTTTGGTCGTGAGGTGTATTTCGACTCGCTCACCATGTTTGTCTTTTTCCTGCTGGCTGGCCGCTGGCTGGAACTGAGACTGCGCGACCGTACCGCTGGCGCACTTGAAGCCCTGATGAATCGCCTGCCTGACAGTGTGGCGCGTCAGAAACCTGACGGTTCTTACGAGCGCGTGCCAGTGCGCCGCCTGCAGGTAGGAGACTGTATTCGGGTTCTTCCGGGTGAGAGCTTTCCAGCCGATGGACGGGTCACACGGGGCGATACGATGGTCGATGAGGCACTGCTCACCGGTGAATCGCGGCCGGTGGCGCGCGCTGTGGGCGGTTATGTGATTGCAGGCAGCCACAATCTTTCCAATTCAGTTCAGGTCCAGGTCGAACTGGTGGCTGAACAAACCCGCTTTGCGCAAATTGTGGCCTTGATGAAAAGTGCCTCCACCACCAAGCCACCGCTGGCGCAATTGGCGGATCGGATCGCCAAACCTTTTTTGATTGCAGTTTTGCTGGCAGCAGTTGCCTCCTGCGCATTCTGGTGGCAGCGAGACCCGGGACATGCCTTGATGGTTGCTGTGGCCGTTCTGGTAGTCACTTGTCCCTGCGCTTTGTCGTTGGCGACGCCCGCTGCGATGCTGGCGGCGGCTGGAACGCTGGCGCGTCGTGGCATTTTGGTGCGCAGACTTGACGCCTTCGAATCTTTGGCCGGCATTGATACGGTGCTATTTGACAAGACCGGAACCTTGACCCGGGACGCCACTGTTTTGGTCTCGACACAGGTTCGGGAGGGCTTCTCCATGGCACAGGCACAAGCCATGGCGGCGGCGCTGGCCCGCCATTCGCTGCATCCGGCCTCAAAGGCGCTGGTCGTTGCAGCGGGCCAGGGCAGAGCAGCTTTTTGGAGATCCGAGGCGGTGAACGAAGTGGCTGGCGCTGGTGTAACGGGCCAGATCGGGTCGGATGGGGATGGATTGGCAGGAACCCAGTTGCGCCTTGGATCTGCGGAATTCTGCGGCATAGCGGAAGATCCTTCGGATTTTCTACGGACCTTTTTGAGTGATGAACAAGGCTGGTTGGCGACCTTTGAATTTCAGGAAGATGTGCGGCCCGATGCCAAGGAAACAGTGGCGGCGTTTCAAAGCACTGGCATTGCAGTGCAACTGCTGTCTGGGGATAGCGTTCAGGCCGCAGCACGTGTTGCCTCCCAGGTTGGCATCGCTGAATTCAGAGGCCATTGTTCACCGCGGGATAAGCTTGATTTTCTGCAAGCTGCGCAGCAGCGTGGGCGCAAGTTGGCGGTGGTGGGGGACGGCCTCAATGATGGTCCGGTGCTGGCCGGCGCCGACGTCTCATTTGCCTTTGGACGTGCCGTGCCCTTGGCTCAGGCGCAGGCGGATTTTGTCGTGATGGGCGAGCATCTCGGCGTCGTGGCTACAACTTTTCAAATGGCACGTCGCACCTTAAAGGTGGTGCGGCAGAATCTCTGGTGGGCGGCACTGTACAACGCGGTCTGTGTGCCGCTGGCAGTAGCGGGTTGGCTGCCTGCTTGGCTGGCTGGACTCGGCATGGGCTTGAGTTCGCTCTTGGTGGTGCTCAATTCAATGCGTTTATCGACAATACCCGCTTCGTAAAAGGGTCTTTATGGATATACTTTACTTGCTGATTCCTTTGTCCGTGGTCCTTGTATTTTTTATACTTGCCGGGCTTTGGTGGGCGATCTACCGTGGTCAGTTTGACGACATAGAGGCTGAAGGCGAGCGCATTCTCAAGGAACCCTGACAATCTTTGTTAAATTTTGACCTGAGTCATCCGACGCGGATGGCTGCCGTGAGAGACTTTGATGGAACCAACTAAGAAGAGGTGTAAATGATATTTCCCAATACGTTAGCGACAAGCTATAACGACAAGGTGGTCAGGCAGTTTGCCATCATGACGGTCGTCTGGGGTGTGGTGGGTATGCTGGTCGGCGTGATCATTGCGGCGCAACTGACCTGGCCCGAACTCAATATGGGCATTCCCTGGTTGACTTACGGGCGTCTGCGTCCCCTGCATACCAATGCGGTCATTTTCGCCTTTGGCGGTTGCGGTCTGTTTGCCTCCGCCTATTATGTGGCGCAACGCACTTGTCAGGTTCGGTTGTTCGGTGACAAGCTGGCTGCTTTTACATTTTGGGGTTGGCAACTGGTGATTTTGGCGGCGGCTATTTCGCTTCCCTTGGGCTATACCCAAGGCAAGGAATACGCCGAACTTGAGTGGCCCATCGACATTCTAATTACGCTGGTCTGGGTCTCGTTTGCTGTGGTTTTCTTCGGCACCATCGGCACCCGAAAAGTGCGCCATATTTATGTGGCCAACTGGTTTTTCGGCGCCTTCATCCTCGCCGTCGCTTTGTTGCATCTGGTCAACAGCGCTGCTGTTCCGGCCAGCCTGATGAAGTCCTATTCCGCCTATGCCGGCGTTCAGGATGCGATGGTGCAGTGGTGGTATGGCCACAATGCCGTTGGTTTCTTTCTCACTGCGGGCTTTCTCGGGATGATGTACTACTTTATCCCGAAACAGGCTGAGCGCCCGGTTTATTCCTACCGCTTGTCCATCGTTCACTTCTGGGCCCTGATCTTCACCTACATGTGGGCCGGCCCACACCATCTGCATTACACGGCGCTGCCGGATTGGACCCAGTCGGTAGGTATGGTCTTTTCGCTGATTTTGTTGGCGCCTAGCTGGGGTGGCATGATCAACGGCATCATGACCCTGTCGGGTGCCTGGCACAAACTGCGCGATGACCCGATTCTGCGATTCCTGATCGTGTCCTTGTCGTTTTACGGAATGTCCACCTTTGAAGGTCCGATGATGTCGATCAAGACCATCAATGCACTTTCTCATTACACCGACTGGACTGTGGGTCACGTCCATTCAGGCGCACTGGGTTGGGTTGGCCTGGTCACCATGGGTAGCATGTATTACCTGATCCCGCGCCTATTTGGTCAAAAGCAGATGTACAGCGTCAAGGCGATTGAGGTGCATTTCTGGACCGCGACGATTGGCATCGTGATCTACATCGCAGCGATGTGGATTGCCGGTGTGATGCAGGGCCTGATGTGGCGTGCTATCAATGCGGATGGCACCTTGACCTACACTTTTGTGGAATCCGTGAAGGCCACATTTCCGTTTTATGTGTTACGTTTGTTGGGCGGTCTCTTGTACCTGATCGGTATGTTGATCATGCTGTGGAACGTACTCAAGACAGCGACCAACGGTCGTTCTGTGACTGTCAATATTCCGGCCGCTGTGGCCCACGCCTGAAAAGGAAAAATACCATGGCAAATAACAATGCAAGCGGCGGACTGTCGCACGAAAAGATTGAAACCAGCAACTTCCTGATGATCGTTTTGATTCTGGTGGTGCTGCTGTTTGGCGGTCTGGTGGAAATTGTCCCGCTGTTCTTCCAGAAATCCACTACCGAGCCGGTCAAGGGCTTACAGCCGTATACGGCATTGCAGCTGGCGGGGCGTGACATCTACACGCGCGAGGGTTGCTACAACTGCCACTCGCAGATGATTCGCCCGTTCCGCGCCGAGACCTTGCGCTATGGGCATTATTCAGTGGCCGGCGAATTTGTCTATGACCATCCGTTCCAGTGGGGTAGCAAACGTACCGGCCCGGACCTGCACCGCGTCGGTGGCAAGTACAGCGACCAATGGCACCACGACCATTTGAACAATCCTCGTGACCTGGTCCCGGAGTCGAATATGCCGGCATACCCTTGGCTACTCAGGGATGATGTCGACGCCGCTTCAATGCCAGCCCATATGAAGGCCTTGCGAACGGTTGGCGTACCTTATACCGATGAGCAAATTGCGAAGTCTGCTGAAGAGCTCAAAGGCAAAAAAGAAATTGAGGCGGTGATTGCCTATCTTCAAGTTTTGGGTACTTTGGTGAAATAGGCGGGGGTTTATGGAATTCGATATCAACTTCCTTCGTTCACTGACTACCGTAGTCAGTTTCCTTATGTTTATCGGCATCCTTTTGTGGGCCTATTCCGGTCGCAAGTCGGCTGATTTCGAACAGGCCGCAAAACTGCCTTTCGAGCAGGACTGACGAATCGCAATCCAAGGAATTTATATGAGTGACTTTACTAACAATTTCTGGTCGGTCTTTGTTGCCGGCATTACCCTGGTGAGTATTCTGGCATGTTTGTTGCTGCTTTGGTTCAGCGGCAAGGCCAGGGCCATGACGACAAGCGACAACACCACAGGCCATATTTGGGATGGTGATTTGCGCGAGATGAACAACCCCTTGCCGAGGTGGTGGGCCTGGCTGTTTGTGATTACCATCATTTTTTCGCTGATCTATCTTGCGCTCTACCCAGGCTTGGGTACCTATAACGGCAAGTTGGGTTGGACATCGACGGGGCAGCATCAGTCCGAGGTGGACCAAGGCAATGCTGAAACGGCGCCCTTATATGCCAAGTTCATGGCCATGAAGCCAGAGGACGTGGCGAAGGACGCAAAGGCGATGGCGATTGGCGAGCGTTTGTTCATGAACAACTGTGCTCAGTGTCACGGCTCCGACGCCCGTGGCAACAAGGGGATCCCGAACCTGACTGACAATTTTTGGCTGGGTGGCGGCACACCGGAGATCATCAAGACCAATATCATCAAGGGACGCAACGCGATGATGCCGCCGATGGGCGCTGCGCTGGGTTCTGCGGATGATGTCAAGAACGTGGCGCAGTATGTCCTGAGCCTTTCCGGCAGTCCTCATGATGCAGCTCGGGCTGCGCTGGGCAAAGAAAAATTCGCCGTTTGCGCTGCCTGCCATGGGCCTGACGGCAAAGGTATGCAGGTGCTCGGTTCAGGCAATCTGGCGAATCCGAACGTCTGGTTGCACGGTAGCGGTGAGGCACACGTCATTGCCATGATCAACAACGGCAAGACGAACCAGATGCCGCCCCAGGCGGACAAGTTTACCGAGGCGCAAATTCATGTTCTGGCTTCTTATGTTTGGGGACTTTCCAACAAGGGCGGCGTTACAACTCAATAAGGCATTGGACGTTACGGTGTCTGATTTTTGGATACAGCTCTTTTGAACCGCCAGGAACCCGCGACCAGAAAAGTCATCCCCATCGTTGCTGAAGAAGCACCAGGGGAACTGACCTCTCTGTACGCGCCACAGCAAAAGATTTACCCGCGCAGCGTCAAAGGCCTGTTCTCCAACTGGCGTTGGGCCATGGTCTGGCTGACCCAGATCATCTTCTACGGAGTGCCCTGGCTGGAATGGGGTCAACGCCAGGCGGTACTGTTTGACCTTGGAGCGCGGCGCTTCTACATCTTCGACCTGGTCCTGTACCCGCAGGACTTCATCTACCTCACC
>JBBQZA010000098.1:0-12297 GCA_038208175.1 Burkholderiales bacterium | reverse complement strand
AGGCGCTGGAAATCGTGCGCGGTCTGGTCTGAGCCCATGCAATTTCAAAAAATACTTTACCCCTCGGCCGCAGTGCTGCTGGTCGCTGCCGCCTATCAGTCCTACAGCTGGGCTGGTGTCGCCATTGCCGTCGGTTTGCTGGTGATGTGGTTGTTGCTGCATTTCACGCGCCTGATGCAAGTGCTCAAGCGTGCCGCCAACCGGCCCATCGGCTATGTCGACAGTGCCGTCATGCTGAACGCGAAGCTGAGGTCCGGCATGACCTTGTTGCACGTGGTGGCCATGACCCGGGCGCTGGGCGAACTCAGGAGCCCAAAGCAAGCTCAGCCGGAACAGTACCGCTGGACCGATGGGACACGGTCCTACGTGGACTGTAATTTTCACTCCGGCAAGTTGAAAAAATGGAATTTGGTACGGCCCCTTGAAGGCGATGAACAGATGACCGAACCCGGGACCGGCCAAGCCTCGTAAAATTACCGCTTTGCTTGTAATTCAAGCCCAAATTCAGAAGGAACCCTCATGAGCCCGCAACCCCCCTCGATGTCTGACCGTGACGGCAAAATCTGGATGGATGGCCAGATGGTGGACTGGCGCGATGCCAAGATTCACGTGCTGACCCACACTTTGCATTACGGTTGCGGTGTCTTTGAGGGTGTACGGGCCTACAACACAGTTGGCGGGACAGCAATCTTTCGTCTTGAAGAACACACTGAGCGGCTTTTCAACAGCGCCAAGATCTTGCGCATGAAGTTGCCCTTCAGCAAGGAAGAGGTCAACGCGGCGCAAAAAGCTGTGGTGCGCGAAAACAAGCTCGAATCCTGTTACCTGCGACCACTGGCGTGGATTGGTGACCAGAAGCTCGGCGTTTCGCCCAAGGGCAACACGATTCATCTGATGGTGGCAGCATGGCCCTGGGGCGCTTACCTGGGTGAAGAAGGCTTGAAACGCGGCTTCCGCGTCAAGATTTCCAGCTACACGCGTCACCACGTCAATATCACCATGACGCAGGCCAAAGCAGTGAGCAACTACACCAACTCTATCCTGGCCAATATGGAAGTCACTGACGAAGGTTACGATGAGGCCATGCTGCTTGATGCCAACGGATTCGTCTCTGAAGGTGCGGGCGAGAATGTGTTTGTGGTCAAAGGCGGAGTTGTCTATACGCCCGACCTGTCAGCCGGTGCCCTGAATGGCATTACCCGCAACACGGTGCTGCATATCTGCAAGGACCTGGGCCTGGAGGTGGTGCAAAAGCGCATCACGCGCGACGAAATCTACATCAGCGACGAAGCCTTCTTCACCGGCACTGCAGCCGAGGTAACGCCGATTCGGGAGCTCGACCGCATTGAACTCGGTAGCGGATCGCGCGGCCCGGTCACCGAAAAGATTCAAAACGCGTTCTTTGACATCGTCAACGGTCGCAATCCAAAATACACTCATTGGTTAACCAAGGTATCCGCATGAACAACAACGCGCCTATTGAACTTCTCGCCAAAGATCTGAACCACCAGGGTGGCGTGTTTTGTCCAAGCCTGCTGGCCGACATGAAGATCTGGAGCAGTCACCCCAAGGTCTACCTCGACGTGGCCCACACCGGTCAGGCCAAGTGCCCCTATTGCGGCAGCGTCTACAAACTCAAGGACGGTGAACACTTCGCCGGACACTGAATCGTTGACCGATGACTCGCGCTCGCTGGTCATCGCACCCCAGTGGATTGGGGATGCGGTGATGACCGAGCCCTTGTTGCGCCGCCTTGCAGAGCGTGGCGAACGACTCACGGTAGGGGCCTTGCCCTGGGTGGCACCGGTTTACCGCGTAATGCCCCAAGTGGCCGAGGTGATCGAATTTCCTTTTGCCCATGGTGGTCTGCAATTCAAGGCGCGCCGCAGCCTGGCACAGCAACTTGAAGGACGCTTCGATACTGCCTACATCTGCCCCAACTCATTAAAGAGTGCGCTACTGCCTTTTTTGGCCAGCATTCCAAAGCGCATCGGCTATCTGGGCGAAGCGCGCGTCGCTCTGCTGACGCACCGGCTGAAGAATCCTGCAAAAAGCCGTCGTCCACCGATGGTGGCGTTTTATTCGGCCCTCAGTGGCGACCGGGATCTGGCGGCTGATCAGCCGCGCTTGCGCTTGGAAGAAGCCAGCATCGAAACGGTGCAGCATCAGTTGGGCTTGCAACGGGCTGGCTACCATGTGCTGGCACCAGGTGCCGAATACGGCCCCGCCAAGCGCTGGCCGGCAGGCCACTTTGCCGAGTTGGCACGGGGTCTGGATCGGCCGGTGGTTTTGCTGGGCTCGGAAAAGGAATTCGCGCTTTGCCAGGAAATCGCTGCGCCGGTCAACGCTGCGCAAGCCGGCAAATGTCTGAACCTTGCAGGAAAGACCTCGCTGGCCCAGGCCTTGCGCGTGATCGCCGGCACCCAATGTATGATCAGCAACGATTCCGGCCTGATGCACGTGGCAGCTGCTTTGGGGGTCCGCCAGCTTGCCCTATTTGGCTCCAGCAGCCCCTTGCATACACCACCACTAAATGCCAGCGCCACGGTGCTCTGGCTCAAGAACGACCCCGATTACGCACCAGCTTTGGACTGTGCACCCTGTTTTGAGCGCAGCTGCCCTCTCGGACACACCCGCTGTCTGGTCGACATCACGCCCGAAAAGGTCCTGAAAGGCATAATTGACCTGTCCGACAGCCGTGACAACCGATAAAAAAAGCCGCCCGAAGGCGGCTTTGAAAAAGTTCCTGAGAAGGAACTCGTTGGAAATTCGAATCATGAAAGACCTGGATACCCGTCCTGTTTTTGTTTCAACCCAAGCACTTTAACCCTGTGACAGCAGTCAGGGCAACTTTACCGGGCGTTGCCTAAAGGCGCCATCCCCCATTTGGGGGATATGCGGCCCATTTATTCAAATTAATTGGCTTTTTTTGCTTAGAACTAAGCATTGCGGTCAGCGGTGAGTGGCAAGAATACAACAAAACAGGCACCGCCGTCGGGTCGGTTTCCACATTCGACGCTGCCGCCATGACGGATGGCAATCGATTTAACCAGCGCCAGCCCCAAGCCCACGCCACCATCGCGCTCAGTGGCTCCTGGCAAGCGATAAAAAGGCTCAAAAATCCGCTCACGCAGCTCAGGGGGTACGCCGGGGCCGCGATCACAAACACGAATCACGGCATGCTTGTCGGTGTGGCTCAAGTTGACCGTAATTTCACCGGCAGCGTGACGCCGGGCATTCTCCAGCAGATTGCGCATGACCCGCCGCAGCAACTTGGTCACACCCTGCACTGGCAAGGCCGCGGCACTGTCCTGAACCTCCAGTTCGGCGCCGACGCGCACGCACTCCTCAGCCGCCAGACCAATCAAGTCGACCGTCTCAATCGTTCCCAGATCCGCCTCGCGCGCATCAAGCCGGCTGGCCAGCAGGATCTCCTCGATCAACTGGTCAAGCTCGGCAACATTTCGCTCAATCTCGTTCTTGAAAATTGATGAAGATGGTGCTCCCATCAGTTCCAGCCCCATACGGATGCGGGTCAGGGGCGAGCGCAATTCATGCGATGCGTTCGCAAGCAGCGATTTTTGCGAAGCCAACAGGGATTCATGCGACTTGACCAGGTTTTGAACACGCTGTGCTGCGTGGTTGAAGCGCGCTGCCAGGAAGGCCACCTCATCCTGCCCTGCTTCGGACACGCGGATCGAGAGGTCACCCTCACCCCATTTCTCGACACCGTTTTGCAGCAGTTCAAGGCGCCGGGTCAGCTTGCGAATAATCGGGTAAGTGGCCAAGGCGACCGCCACCGCCACCAGCGCCAGACTCCAGAAAAATCCGAACGGCGGTCGATTCCAGGGCGACTGCGGTGGCCGCGGCAATTGCATGTGAACGATTTGACCGTCCAGCATCAGCACCACAAATTCCGGCCCTGCACCGGCCCGGCTTTGCAACCCAAAGGAAGGCGCCTGCACCTCTGGCGCTCCAGGCTGACGCGCATCAATTCCCGCGCCGGGCGGACGCCGGCGCCGGGTGTGCCCATTGCCGATGATCTGGCCGGCCTCATTGCGTATCACGACGTCACGCAGCGGCGCCTCAGCAGTCAATCGCCAGGCCCACCCGACCAGTAACGTCAATACCGCCACCGCCAGCACCACCGCAAGCCAGATGCGCGTGTACAGCTTCTTCAGAAACATGCTACTCTTGCTGGCGCGCAAACACGTAGCCGACGCCACGCACCGTGAGGATGCGCTTGGGATCCTTGGCGTCAACCTCGATGGCTGCCCGTATACGTCCCATATGCACATCAATCGAGCGGTCGAAGGCGTCAAGTTCACGACCCCGCACCGCCTCCATGATCTGGTCCCGGGTCAGCACCCGACCGGCGCGTTCGGCCAACGCCACCAGCAAGTCAAACTGGTAGGAGGTCAAGTCGCAAACCTGCCCTGCAACACTGACGGTACGTGCATCACGATCGATCTCAAGCGTACCAAAGCGCAGTTGCTTGCTGACTTGCGGCAAGCCCTCGCCACGTCGGCGCAACACGGCACGAATGCGGGCCAGCAACTCGCGCGGCTCAAACGGCTTGGGAAGGTAGTCGTCAGCACCAATCTCAAGCCCGATGATGCGGTCCATCGGGTCTCCCTTGGCGGTCAGCATCAGCACCGGAATTTTGGCCAGGTCGCCGGGCATGGAACGGATGCGACGACAGACCTCAAGTCCATCCATGTCAGGCAGCATCAAGTCCAAAATAACCAGATCAATCGGACTGTCCTGCACGGCAAGCAGGCCGCCGTGCCCATCGCCCGCGTGGCTCACGACAAAACCGGACTGCCCCAGGTACTCACCCACCATCTGCGCCAGGCGGGCATCGTCCTCGATCATCAGCAAATGTTGGCTCATGGATGCAGTCTAGGGGCAGCGCCACCGGGTGTGCTTGAAGCAGCAGTAAAGTTAAGTAAATGAAAAGCTGAAAACATCACTAATCCTTGGCTCTCGACGCCAACGCTACCAATAGCAGCACTGGTAACCCCAAAACAGCCGTGACAACAAAAAAATTCTGATAACCGAAAGCATCGACATAACGGCCCGAATAGCCGGCCAAAAACTTCGGAGCCAGCAACATCATCGAACTGAATATGGCGTACTGGGTCGCCGAGTACTTGATGTTGGTCAGGCTTGACAGATAGGCGATGAACGCTGCCGACGCAATGCCGCTGGACAGGTTGTCAGCCGAGATGACAAAGATGAGCGCGACGACATCGTGGCCCCGACTACCGAGCCAGGCAAACAGCAAGTTGCTGGCTGCGCTCAGCACGGCGCCCAGTATCAGCACCCGCATCACGCCCAGGCGCATGGCCAGCGCACCGCCCACAAAGGCCCCCGCCAAGGTCATGATGACGCCGTAAATCTTGGTCACCGCCGCGACCTCATCCTTGCTGTAGCCCATGTCGACGTAAAACGGGTTCGCCATGATGCCCATCACCACATCGCTGATGCGGTAAACCGCAATCAGCGCCAGAATCAACAGCGCACGGCTGCGGTAACGATGCAAGAAGTCAGCAAAGGGTTCGATCAGAATGGCATACAACCAGGCGCGCGCGTTTCTTGCTCTAGGCACCACAAGATGTGCCGGCTCCGGCGACAGCAACACGGTCAGCAAGCCCACGGACATGGACGCCGCCATCACCAGGTAGGCGGTTTGCCAGGCCCCATGCTGGTAGCTGGCAAGGCCAGCCACTTCGGATCGCGCTGCCAGCCACAGGACCCCGGCGCCAGCCCATATCATGGCCAGGCGATAGCCGGTCTGATAGGCCGCGGCCAAGGCCGCCTGACGTTCGGTGCTGGCTGACTCAATGCGAAAGGCGTCCAGTGCAATGTCCTGCGTGGCAGAGCCAAAAGCCACTGCCAGCGCGCCCCAGACCACGGGTTGCAGGGCGACCCTGGGGTCATTGAAAGACATCGCCACCAGACCGGCCATGACTGCCAGTTGTGCCAGTAGCAGCCAACTGCGCCGACGTCCGAGCCAAGCGGTGAATAGCGGAATGGGCAGCCGATCGACCAGCGGCGCCCAAACCCATTTGAAAGCGTAGGCCAAACCAACCCAGCTCAGATAGCCGATGGTGGTGCGGTCAATGCCGGCTTCGCGCAACCAGAAACTCAGGGTGCCCAGTACCAGCAGCAAAGGCAGTCCGGCAGAAAACCCCAGCACCAACATGCGCAAAGTAGGCGGCTCCAGATAAACTTTGAACGTGGCAATCCAGCTGGGCTTGATTTGACTGGCGTCGGATGCACTTGCTGTCATGCGTGAATAATACGCGCTGCCCGATGCCCCTTTTTACTACAGCATGCCTTTTCCAAAACTCAACTTGACTGGAGCGCGCGCCTCGCGTTTCAAGCTGCGGCTTGCCCTGCAGGCGCTGGCCTTCACCCTGTCAGCCGCGGGCCTGCCGCAAGCTGCGGCGCGCGACGGCGTGGACGTGGGCGCCAACTCGGCTTTCAGCAAACTGGTGCCGGCCGACGGCCTGGAACGCTCGGCCGGACAACAATACTCGCAGCTACTGCAACAAGCCGCGAGCAAGGGCGCGCTGGCTGGAAAAGACCAGCCACAGGTCAGGCGTCTGCGCACGATTGCCCAGCGCATCATTGCCTTTGCCGTAGCCTGGAATCCGCGCGCCAAGGATTGGCGCTGGGAGGTCAACCTGATTGACAGCCGGCAAGTCAATGCCTTCTGCCTGCCCGGCGGCAAGATCGCTTTCTACCGTGGCATCCTGGAACAGCTCAGCCTCTCTGACGATGAAGTGGCGATGGTCATGGGGCACGAAATTGCCCATGCACTGCGCGAGCACGCCCGTGAACGCATGGCGAAAAGCGCAGCCACCCAGGGCGTCGCACGAATCGGTGGCGCCATTGCTGCCGGCGTCTGGGGTATCGACCCGCGCCTAACCGATGGATTGGCCCGCGGCGGTGCCAATTTGCTGACACTGGAGTTCAGCCGGGAGGACGAATCGGAGGCCGATCTGGTCGGCATGGAACTGGCTGCCCGCGCCGGTTACGACCCCCGGACCGGTGTCACGCTGTGGCAAAAGATGGGGGCAGCTGGTAAAGGCGCGCCGCCGCAGTGGCTGTCCACCCACCCGTCTGGCAAGTCCCGCATCGCCGATATTCAAAAAAACCTGCCAAAGGTGCTTCCGCTTTACGAGCGCGCCCATCAGGCCCTGGGCTCCAAATAGAGTCTAATCAGTTCGGGACAGAGCTGACGATCTGTCCCGCAAACATCTAAACTTCTGCCATGAAATCGTTTTGCTCCTTGCTGTTGTTTTGCCTGCTAAGCGGCGCATCTGTGGCGAAAACCCCGGGCGAGGTTGAGATTGGCGCAACGCTGCGCGAAGCCACCCTGATGGGTCTGTCCGGTCCGTCCAGAAAACTTTCGGACTTTCGCGGCAAACCGCTGATCATCAATGTCTGGGCCAGCTGGTGTGGCCCCTGCCGTCAGGAGATGGGCTCACTGGAGCGTCTCTCGCGCAGCAAAGTGGGGAAACAGTTGACGATGATCGGGATATCAACCGACGACTACCCAGATGCCGCCAAAGGGTTTTTGCAAAAGTCAAAGACCAGCTTCAGTCACTTTATCGACCGTCAGTTGCAACTGGAAAACATGCTGGGCGCAGACCGCCTGCCCTTGACCCTGCTGGTGGATGCACAAGGCCGTGTGCTGGCCAAATACTATGGGGCACAGGAATGGGACAGCCCGGACGCTGTGCGGACAGTCGCAAAAACCTTGCGCATCCCGCTCTGATCCATGCCGCGAATCGCTGCATCCTGCCCCTCTGCGGCAGCGCTACGCCGGATTAGGCGGGACGCCCGTACAGCGCGGTAAAGCTGGCCTTGCCCAGACTGTTACCGTTGATCATGAAGCCGGTGAGCGCCGCGGTGGCATCCGGTGGCACCTCGACCCGGTCCTTCAGTGCGTAGACGGTAAAGACATAGCGGTGCGGTTTGTCACCCGGTGGCGGACACACACCGCCCCAGCCAGCGACGCCATAGTCGATGCGTGCGTGGCTCGCACCTTTGGGCAGATTGGCGCCGCCCACCGCGCCGGCATTGGGCGCCAGCTCAAAGACATCGGCCGGAATATTGATCACCATCCAATGCCACCAACCCGAACCAGAGGGCGCGTCCGGATCGTAGACCGTAACGGCAAAGGCCTTGCTACCGGTGGGCGCACCGCTCCACTGGAGCGCTGGTGATTTATTCTCACCGCTGCAACCAAAACCATCAAATTCAAAACTCTTCGGTATCAAGGCGTCAGCCTGGATATCCGGACTGTAGAGCCTGAAGTCGGCGTAGGGATCGGGATCGGGGTTCATGGGCTTCTCCAAAAATGACAAAGAATTATGTCAAATGCTTGCCCACAATACCAGCCAATTCGAACATCGTGATCTGTGGCTTGCCAAGAACCGGCAACAGCTTGGCGTCGGCGTTGATCGCGCGTTTGTTGGCCGCGTCCTGCAAACCATGGGCCTTGATGTAGTCCCACAATTGCTTAATCACTTGCGGCCGCGTCACCGGGTTCGGCCCGATGACAGCCGCCAGCGCTTCGCTCGGCTTCAGGCCTGCGGCACTGCTGGTCTTGCGTAGCACTTTCGGCTTGGCGGCGACCTTTTTCAGGGGTACTTTTTTGGCTTGGGTGACGGCAGTTGCCGCACGTGTGGCAACCTTGACGGAAGCGCCAGCCGCCTTGGTCGGCGCTGCCGCCGCAGCCTTGCGTGGCGGAAATTTTGATGGCGCAAACTCGAAGTTGACTTTGTCGGCCTGGGCATCCCATGCCAGCATGGCTTTGAAGCCGCGGCGCGTGCGCATCGAGACAAATTTGTCCAGCAGATCGGTCTTGCCGGTAGCTAGCAGCTTGCTCATCTGCTCCCGTGCGATCGGCTGCTGCAGAATCACCTGACCACTCTTGAAGTCGCAACTTGGCATGGTTTGCGCGTCAGTGGGTACTGACTTTTCGCAAACATAACTCTTGCCACGTTCAAATACGGCGGCGCCACATTTGGGGCAGGCACCCAGCGATTGTTGTGCCGAGAAATCGATCAGTTCACCCGTCTCCTCCCCTTTTTTGTCATCGCCAAAGTCAAATTCCAACTTGTAGTTCTTGCTCTCGTCGTCGAACTTGATCACCATCTCGGCGCTAAATGGCCAACCCGCCTTGGAGCGAAAACCGTCCAGCGGACCGATCTTTTTGTCGCGCAGGAATTGCTCCACCTCGGCCACCTCAAAGGTTCGCCCCGCCGGCGTCTTGCCAAAGGAGAAACCGCAGCCCTCTTCGCTACCGGTCTTGCCGGTACAGGCGTAGCGACGGTAATTTTCCTTCATCACGCCGCCACAGTTGGGACAGGCCGCCTGCAAGGTGGCATAGTCGCCCGGGACCGTGTCGCGGTCATATTCCTTGGCCTTTTTTACCATGCGCTCGGTCATGGCGGCAATTTCGGCCATGAAGGTCTCACGCTTGAGTTGACCGTGTTCCATCTGCGCCAGTTTGTATTCCCACTCCCCGGTCAGCTCGGCTTTGGAGAGTTCCTCGACACCCAGACCGCGCAACAGGGTCATCAGTTGGAACGCCTTGGCCGTCGGTATCAATTCGCGACCCTCGCGCAACATGTATTTCTCGGCAATCAAGCCTTCAATGATGCTGGAGCGGGTGGCCGGCGTACCGAGCCCCTTTTCATGCATCGCAGCACGCAGTTCGTCATCTTCAATATTCTTGCCGGCACCTTCCATGGCGCCCAGCAAGGTCGCTTCCGAGTAGCGCGCCGACGGCCGTGTCTTCAGAGCTTTGGGCTCGACCGACTGGGCCATGACCAGTTCGCCTGTCTTGACCGGCACCAGGTTGCCCCCACTCGGGTCTTCACCCTGCCTGGTTTCCTCTGCTGCTTCCTTTCCGTAAATCGCCAGCCAACCGGGCTTGACCAGCACCTTGCCCTCGGTCTTGAAGTGATGGCTGACGGCGAAATTTTCCGACGGGCCACCCCTAGGAAAATTAGCCCCCTCGGGTGGCAGCGCAGCACGCGCAGCGGCAAGCGTGGGGGCCACCATCGTGATACGGGTCGTGATCTGGTATTCGGCGCTGGGGAAGAACACCGCCATGAAGCGGCGTACCACCAGATCATAAATTTTCTGCTCCGCTTCGCTCAACCCATGTGGCGCCTGCAAAGTGGGGATGATGGCGAAGTGGTCACTGACCTTAGCGTTGTCAAAAATGCGCTTGCTCATCGTCAGGTAATTGCCCTTGAGCGCGGTAGCGGCATGCGGCGCCAGCTGTGTCATGGCGCTATGACTCAGCATCTCGAAGGTCTGCCTGACGACCGGCAGGTAGTCTTCGGGCAGGGCGCGCGAGTCGGTACGCGGATAAGTCAGCGCCTTGTGCCGTTCATACAGGCTTTGCGCAATCGACAACGTGGTTTTGGCGGAAAAGCCAAACTTGCCATTGGCCTCGCGTTGCAGGCTGGTCAAGTCAAAGAGCAGCGGCGAGGCTTGCGTAGTGGGTTTGCTTTCCTCGGTGACGCTGGCCTTCTGACCGCGCACCGCTTCGGCAATGGCCAGCGCTTCGCGCGCGCTCCAAAGGCGGTCTGCTCTGAGCTCGGCATCAATTTCATCGACGCTGCCAGCTGCGGCGCTGGCGCGCCTCCATTTGGGATCAAACCATTTGGCGCTGTAGTCACCCGCCTGCGCAGCAAAGCTGGCGTGTACTTCCCAATAATCGCGGCTGACGAACTTGCGGATGCTTTCCTCGCGCTCCACCACCACCGACAGCGTGGGCGTCTGCACCCGGCCAACCGTGGTCAGGAAAAAGCCGCCATCGCGGGAGTTGAAGGCTGTCATCGCCCGCGTGCCATTGATACCCACCAGCCAATCCGCTTCGCTGCGGCAACGCGCGGCGTCAGCCAGCGGCAGCATCTGCTGGTCACTGCGCAAGGAGTTGAATCCATCCCGAATCGCCTGTGGCGTCATCGACTGCAACCAAAGGCGCTGCACCGGTAATTTGACCTTGCTGTATTGCTGGATCAGGCGAAAAATCAGTTCGCCTTCACGCCCGGCATCACAGGCGTTGATGAGTGCGCCCACATCCTTTCGTTTGGCCTGCTTGACGATGGCGTTGAGTCGCGTCTTGGTCTTGTCCATCGGCTTGACTTCAAAGTGCGGCGGAATCACCGGCAAGTGAGCAAAACTCCACTTGCCGCGTTTGACGTCAAACTCCTCCGGCACCTGAATTTCAAGCAAATGACCGACGGCACTGGTGACAACGTACTTGTCGTTCTCGAAACAATCCTCATGCTTCTCGAATTTGCCGGCCACAGAGGCAAGCGCACGCACAATGTCCTGGGCGACGGAAGGCTTTTCGGCAATGACCAATGTTTTCATCTGACTACAATCCCTTTTCTCGCGGGCGCACAGGCGCACGCACATGCACGTGAGCGCGCACACACGCGCCCATACGAGTTCACCATACCAAATTTTTTGTCGTGTCCAAAAAACAAGATCCCAGCGCCGTCGGTCGTCGCATACAGGCCCGCCGTTCCGGAGTGCATGGCAAAGGCGTATTTGCCTTGCAGGATATCGCGGAAGGTGAAGTCCTGATCGAGTACGTCGGGGAGATCATCAGTTGGCCGGAGGCCCAGGCACGGCATCCACATGATCCGACAGACCCCAACCATACGTTCTATTTTCACCTCAGCGAAAGCCAGGTCATCGATGCCCGGGTCGGCGGCAACTCGTCGCGCTGGATCAATCATGCCTGCGACCCGAATTGTGAAGCCGACGAGCAACAAGGGCGCATCTTCATCCGGGCGCTGCGCAACATCCGCGCCGGTGAGGAACTGAACTACGACTATGGCCTGATCATTGACGAGCGCTATACGCCCAAGCTGAAGGCAGAATACCCGTGCTGGTGTGGCAGCAGGAACTGCCGCGGCACGCTGCTGGCCCCGAAACGTGCACCACGCCAGAAAAGTTCATGATCAGCGCCGCTCTCTGGCCCACAGAACAGATTCGGCAGGCCATTCAACCGGACCTGCCTGGTTTTCGCGTTGAGGTGCTGACGCAGATTGATTCCACCAATAGCGAGCTGATGCGCCGTGCCCGCCGTGGGCAAATGGAGCCCGTACTGCTGGTGGCAGAGCGCCAAACCGCGGGCCGCGGCCGCATGGGCCGCCAATGGTTCAGCGGTGCCGAAGAAAGCGTGGGGGCCAATTTTGGCGCCGGGCCGCCCCAAGCCAAAATAGCCCCCTCGGGGGGCAGCGCAACACA
>JBBQZA010000097.1:0-12324 GCA_038208175.1 Burkholderiales bacterium | reverse complement strand
GCCGGCGTAAATGCGCTCGGCCGTTGGCGAGACGAATTCCAGAACGGCGCTGGAAACCAGATGGTCATAGACGATCGCCTGCGCACTTTGCAACAGGCGTACGGCGCGCAGCGTCAGCAGTTCCGGGTCACCGGGTCCGGCGCCCACCAGGTAAACGCGCCCCACCCCGCCCTGGGGCGGCATGCAGCGGGCGTTCAATGACAGCCCCTGCTGGTGCTGGCACCGCCACTGTCACAGCTACCAGCGCCGCACGCGCCCGAGCCGCAGCCGCCACCCGATGGCGCAGGCGCGGCCTGGCGCGCATCGACAAAGATGAAGTTGAATTCACCAGGCTGCAATTCGACAAAGTCGAGCGTCGTGTCGTCCAGCAGTTCCTGGTGTTCGGCAGCAATCACGATCGCCACGCCGTCGATATCGAGCTTCAGGTCGACTTCATGCGGATCGTCGAAGCCCATGGCGTACTCAACGCTGCCGTCGGCCTCGAGCCGTGCCGCTACGCGCAGCGCCATCTGTTGCGCGTCGCCGGCGTCGGCCGCCTGCTGAATCTGCCGCGCCGCGGCAGGGGTCAATGTAAACATGTGTCTTCTCCTGTAATGCTGCAAGGCGCTTTCAATGTTCGCCCTTGGTTTTCCAAAGTCCTGCCAGTCGATTGCCCTGCTTTTGCGGTCCGCCAATCGGAAACAGCTCATGCAGGGCGTGGTTGTTGCCGCGCTCGACGCCCCAAAGCTTGGTGAAATGCCAGATCATGGCGCGTACCTGCGCCTGCACCCTGTGCTCGTCGAAATAGGCGCGCAAGAAGTAGATCACCTGCCAATGCGCCTGCGTCAATTCCAGGTCTTCCTCGCGGGCGCGCGTCACGGCGAAATCTTCCGACCAATCGTTCAGATTCAGTAGATAGCCTTCTGCGTCGGTCGCCAACACATGGCCATTGACCTGCAAGCCATGGGCGGCGACGGCAGGTTTCGACTTCGCAGTCCGGGCGCGAACGAAGGCGACGAAGCCCCGCGCCCAGTCGGAGCCGGCCCCACTGCGCAAATGCGCGTAAGAGGCCAGCAGATTGCGATGGACGATGCCGTCGCGCTGGCCGTCGACGCCATGGCCGCGCAGCACGCGGTAGGCGAACTTCAGATCCGGCGCCAGGTTCTCCAGACTCGAGTAGTGAAACTCGTGCCCGCGTACGCTGCCATCCTCGGCCGCCACGGGCCAGGGGGCAGCCGCCGTTGCCTGCAACTCGACATAGCCGCGGCCGACCGGCCGCTCGTGCATCACGGCATCCGCTGGCACGGCGCCGACCATCTGGTAAACCGCATCCTTCCAGCGCAGCGTGCGCGCCAGGTACATCAGTCCGCCGCATTCGGCATAGACCGGCATGCCGGCTTCAATCGCCGCGCCGATCTGGCTGCGCAACGTGGCATTGGCCTGCAGCTCGGGCATGAATTGTTCCGGAAAACCGCCGCCGATGAACAGGCCATCCACTGACGGTAGAGCAGCATCATTGAGCGTATCGAACGGGACGATCTCGGCACCGGCAAGCTCGAGCGCCTGCAGGTCATCCGGGTAGTAGAAACCGAAGGCCTTGTCGCGTGCCACGCCGATGCGCACCCGAGGCTTCGATGGTGCATTTATTTCGACCACAGCCGCAGGCGCCAGCGCTGCGGCCGCGGCCGCCACGCGCAACAGCTGCGGCAAATCCACCTGGGCCGCAATGCGCTCGCAGATTGAGCGCACGCGCTGCGCTGCGTCGTCCAGTTCATGGTTGGGCATCAGTCCCAGATGCCGCTCCAGCACGGCGAGTTGCGGGTCGCGTCCGACGGCGCCCAGTACCGGCACGTCGGTGTAATGCTCGATCGCGGCGCGCAGCTTGGATTCGTGTCGTGTGCCCCCTATCTGGTTCAGAATGACCCCGGCAATGCGGATGCGCGGCTCGAAAGCCTGGTAGCCCAGAATCAGCGGCGCGATGCCGCGCGTCATGCCGCGCGTATCCAGCACCAGCAGCACGGGCAGATCCAGCCACAGCGCCAGCGCAGCGTTGCTGTTGGAGCCGTCCAGCGCCAGTCCGTCGTAGAGTCCCTTGTTGCCTTCGACGATGCTGATGTCCGCCGTCGCCGCATGGCGCGCAAAGCAGGCTGTGATCTGCTCGCCGGTCATCAGGTAGGGGTCCAGATTGAAACAGTCGCGGCCGCTGGCCTGGCTCAGCCACATCGGATCAATGTAGTCCGGCCCCTTTTTGAAGGCCTGCACCTTTAGCCCTTGCGCGCTCAGTGCCGCGCAGAGCCCGACCGTGATCGTGGTTTTGCCCGAAGACTTGTGCGCCGCCGAAATGAGTAGCCGCGCCATACTTCACGCTCTCCCGCTGGTGGGAGATGGCAGGGGTGAGGGTACCGGGCTTGCGCTGTGCTGAACGAAGGCGGCGTCGTCCAGGCGCTCCGGCAGAAAGCCCAAAAACTTCAGCGCCAGCAGCACGATCAGGCCGGCCGCGGCCACTCCGCCCAGGCCCAGCGCCAGTTCGAACAGGCTGGGTGTGTAAGCGTTAATGGCGCCGTCGTTAAAGCTGCTGCTCAACTGCTTGCCCGGAAACAACACCAGCGGAAATGCCTGGCCACCGATGATGGTGACCCACATCTGCGCCAGGCCACCGCCCACCACCAGCAGCGCGCTGGCAGCCAGACGCTGGCGCATGCCGCCAATGCGCGGGTGCAGCAGCAAGGCAATAGGCAGCACGCCACCGAGCAGCACCTGGCCCAGCCAGAACAGCGCCGTGTGCACGCCGCCATCGAGCAGCAGGAAGCGCTCAAACTCCTGGTGCTTGGTAAAGTACAGATTGGTCAGGTGATAGACCAGCACGAAGTACAGACCCGCGGCAATGAAGATGGCCTGCAGCCTTGCCAGGCGCGCCAGCAGCGCGTCACCCAACGGTCGGCCGCTGCTTCTGAAGGCGAGCATCAGCACCAGCAGGAACAGCGCCAGGCCGTAGCTCAGCGACAGCGCAATGAACAGGGGCGCCAGCAGGGCCGAGTCATAGGCCTGGCGCGCGACCAGAAAACCGAAGATGGAGCCCGTGCCTGTGGTCAATGCGATGCGCCAGACAAAGGCCGCCAATCCCGCCAGCGGCGTGTAGCGCTGCATGCCGTGCTCCATCATGGTCCAAAGGTACGCAATGACCAAGCCCATGAAGCCCGAATACAGAAACATGTTGAGCGCAAAAATGGATTTGAAATTGAAGTGGGTAATGGCCACGATGAGGCGGTCGGGACGCCCCAGGTCCAGCAGCAGTATCGTGAGGCCGCCCAGCAGCAGGGCCAGCGCCAGCAGCGCGGACAGGGGGGCCAAGGGTTTGAATTCGGTCTTGCCGAAGACCGATGCCATGGAGGCGATGTTCAGCGCGCCCGAGGCCGCCACCACCAGAAACACCGCGAACACGTGGGGCAGTCCCCAGACCGTGTGGTTGTCCATGCCGGTGATGATGTGGCCCCGGTGTTCCATGGCCTGGACCGCGGCCAGGGCCAGCAGCACGATCAGGACCAGGCCGCCCAGCAGGGCGTAGTAGCCACGGCTGTTGCCGGTGAGTTCGCGCAAGTGGATCTTCACGATGGTGCTTCTGATTCAGACGCCGAGGTAGCGCACGCCGGTGTTCAGGTTCAGGTCTTCGCGAATCTGGCGTGGCGCGTAGCGCGCCACGCGTTGCGAGATCTCGCTGTTCGGGTCGTTCAGGTTGCCAAACAGCATGGCCTCGTGGCCAGCCGAGGAGCAGGCGCTGACGCAGGCTGGGGACTCACCCTTGTCCACCTTGTGCACGCACAGGGTGCAGCCTTCGACCGTGCCCTTGCCGCGCGGCACGTCGGGCTTTTGCTGGCTCAAAGGTTCGTGCACAAAGGAGCGCGCGCCGTAGGGGCAGGCCATGACGCAGTAGCGGCAACCGATGCAGCTATGTTTGTCCACCAGCACGATGCCGTCGGCGCGCTTGAAGGAGGCGCCGGTCGGACAAACATCGACGCAGGGCGGCTCGGCGCAGTGCTGGCACATCATCGGCAAGGACTGGGTTTTGCCGCTCTTGACTTCCTTGATTTCGATCTTGCGAATCCATTGCGAGTCGGTGCCGCGAGTCCCGCCGGAGAGGCCGTTTTCGCTGTTACAGGCAGTGACGCAGTCGCTGCAGCCGCTGGCGCACTTGCTGCTGTCGATCAGCATGCCCCAGCGCACCTTGCTGCTGGCACCAGCGCTGGGCGCACCCGTTCCCGGCGCGGCCTGGGCGATTTCGATCAGACGCACGCCGGGCGCCAGCAGGATACCAGCCAGGCCGGCCGCCGCAACGCCCAGAAAGCCGCGGCGCGACGCAGTGGCGTCGGCAGCTTCCACGCGATCGGGTGCCGGCTGCGGCTTCATAGCTTGCTCTCTTTCGGCTTGCTGGCGTGACATTCAAAGCAGTCGATACTGACGGCGGCATAGTTGTGGCAACTCTGGCAGAAATTGGTCTGGCTCGCCACGACACTGTTCGTGCTCGGGCTGGCATGGCATTCGATGCAGGCCTTGAGGCTGTATTTGGCGCCGCGAACGCCTTCGCGCAAGGTCTCGTCGCGCTGGTGCCTGAGCATTTTCATGTGGTCGCGGCGCATCACCGCAGGCTCATCAACGCACACGCCGCCCCGGGCGGGCTCAATCACCGGATGCGGCACCTGCGTCAGCGCCGGGGCGGCCGCCGCCAAGCTGGCGACCAGCAGCAGGCCGACTCCGACCGTGCGCCGCAGCATAGCGAAAGCGGGCCGACAGCTCATGGTCTCAGTCTCCCAGCCCCATCTGGATATAGCCGGTCGGGCAGACGTCGGCGCAGATGTGGCAGCCAATGCATTTGCTGTAGTTGGTGTCCACGTAGCGGCCCATCGTCGACTTGGCTTTGGGCACCTTGAACACGGCGACCTGCGGACAATAGACGACGCAGTTGTCGCACTCGAAGCACTGGCCGCAGCTCATGCAGCGCTTGGCTTCGGCCACCGCCTGCGCTTCCAGCAGCGGGCGCAGGCGCTCTTCGAAATTGTTCAGCGCCTGCTCCGAGTTCAGCGTTACGGTGCCGCGCCGGTTGCGCGCGATAAACGGAAAGTGGCCGAGGAACAACTCCTTGTGCGAAATCACATAGCGGTCCGAGCGGTTGTCGAAATTGTGGATCGCCGCAGCGCTTTTGTCGGTGCCGCGTATCGGCTCATGCACTTCGCTGAAGACGTAGCCCTTTTCCAGCATCTTGCGGGTCAGGTCGAAGGTATGGACGTCGATCTTCGGGCGCTTTTCCAGCGGCTCACTGTGCAGAAAACGGTCAATGCCGTCGGCCGCAATGGCGCCGTGCCCGATCGCGGTGGTCAGTAAATGCGGGCGCACCACGTCGCCTCCGACAAAAAAACCCGGCTGCCCTTGCACCTGGTAGTTCTTGTCGCTGTTGATCGCGCCCTTGCCGTTGTTGAACTCGTCCAGACCGCTGAAATCGACGGCCTGGCCAATGGCCGAGACGATCAGGTCAGCCGGGATGTCTTCCTCGGTGCCCACGATGTTCTTGATCTCCAGGCGGCCGCCGACGAGCTTGGCCTCGCACTGGACGACGCGCAGCGCAATGGCGCGCCCGTCCGCTCCGCGCAGCACGGCCAGCGGCGCCAGGCCGCCGCGAATCGCAATGCCTTCAGCCTGCGCCTGTTCCACTTCATGTCGGGTGGCCTGCATCTTGTCGACCGCAAAGACCGAGGTCAGGGTGACTTCTGCACCCTGGCGTGCCGAAGCCTCGGCAACGTCGTGCGCGACATGGCCGGCAATGGCGTGCTCGGGGCGATCCGACGGATTGATTTTGTCAATATGACCGAGTCGGCGCGACACGGTGGCGACGTCGATCGAGGTGTCGCCGCCGCCCACGACGACGACGCGCTTGCCGACATGGCGCAGGCGGCCATCGTTGAAGGCTTTCAGAAACGCCGTGGCGGTGACGCAGTTCGGTGCATCCGCGCCGTCGACCGGCAGCGCGCGCCCGGCTTGCGCGCCAAGACCCAGGAACACGGCGTCAAACTCGGCGCGGATCTGCTCCATGCTGATGTCGGTGCCGATGCGGCAATTCATGCGCGTTGTCACGCCCAGATCCAGAATGCGCTGGATTTCGGCATCGAGCACGTCGCGCGGCGTGCGAAAGCCCGGAATGCCGTAGCGCATCATGCCGCCGAGCTCGGCGCGCTCGTCGAACACCGTCACTGCATGGCCCTTGAGCGCAAGCTGGTAGGCGGTGGACAGGCCGGCCGGTCCGCCGCCGATTACCGCCACCTTCTTGCCGCTGGCTGCGCCCGGTTTGGGATAGGCCAGCTTGTGCTCGATCGCGTAGTCGCCCAGAAAATGCTCGACGCTGTTGATGCCGACAAAGTCTTCCACCTGGTTGCGATTGCAGCCCGATTCGCACGGCGCCGGACAGACGCGTCCCATCACCGACGGGAACGGGTTGGCCTCGGTCAGGCGGCGAAACGCGTACTCCTGCCACAGCATGCCAGCCGGCGGCTTCTCGATGCCGCGCACGATGTTGAGGTAGCCGCGGATGTCTTCGCCGGCCGGGCAGCTGCCCTGGCAGGGTGCCGTGCTTTGAACGTAGGTCGGGCATTTGTGCGAGTGGTCGGCGTCAAAGATTTCTTTTTGCCAGGAGTGCACCTTGGCGTCGCCATCCTTGTAGCGACGGAAGTTGAGGGGTTTCACGGTAGCGGATTCGGTGGAAGCAGTCATTGCGCAATCTCCTGAATTTATTTGTTGCAGCTGCGCGGCAGCGGCTACTTGTCGCCAAGGCGGATCGCCTTGCTGACCAGCTGGTGGACGCCGCCCACCATGCTCATATTGAAGCCGTAATAGGGCAGCACCTTGGTGAACTGCGCCTTGCAGATGGCGCAGATGGTGGCCATGAAATTGACGCTGTGCTCATCGACCACGTTCTTCAGCGCCTCCATGCGCGGCAAGGCGCCCTTGACGCGCAGTTCCAGCAGGTCGTCGGTCAGCAAGCCGCCGCCACCGCCGCAGCAGAAGGTGCTTTCATGAATCGTCTGCGGCGCCATGTCGTGGAAATGATTCGCCACCGAGGTGATGATGCGCCGCGGAATGATGAACTGCCCGCCCGCCACATTGCCCATGCGCGAGCCGCGCGCGACGTTGCACGAATCGTGGAAAGTGATGATGCGGTCGTCGTTCTTTTCCTTGTCGAACGTGAGCGCGCCGCGCTGGATCAGGTCGTCGGTCAGCTCGCAGATATGCTGCGGCACCGGGTAGCGCTGGTCGAGATAGTCGAACGGGCCGATCAGCGTGTTCCAGAAGCTGTAGGCGACGCGCCAGGCATGGCCGCACTCGCCAACCACGATGCGCCGAACGCCGAGTTCCAGCGCCGCCTCGCGCACGCGGAGCGAGATGTTGCGCATCTGCTCGTAGTTGCCGATGAACATGCCGAAGTTGCCGGCCTCCGACGCGTGCGAGCTCAGCGTCCATCTGATGCCAGCGGCATGGAAGACCTTGGCGTAACCAATCAGGCTCTCCACGTGCGGTTCGGAAAAGAAGTCGGCCGAAGGCGTGATCAGCAGCACCTCGGCACCCTTGACATCGAGCGGGAAGCGGATGTCCAATCCGGTCTCTTCCTTGGTGTCTTCTTCCAGCCCTTCCAGCGTGTTCTCCAGCGCCGGGCCCGGGATGCCCAGGTTGTTGCCGATGCGATGCACCTTGCCGATGATCTCGTTCGAATACTTCTGCCCCATGCCCACCGAGTCCATGATTTCGCGCGCCGCCATCGTGACCTCGGCGGTGTCGATGCCATAGGGGCAAAAGACCGAGCAGCGGCGGCATTCGGAGCACTGGTGGAAATAGCTGTACCACTCGTCCAGTACCTCGCGCGTCAGGTCGACCGCGCCGACCAGCCAGGGGAAAAACTTGCCTGCAAAAGTGAAGTAGCGCCGGTAGATCTTGCGCATCAAATCCTGCCGTGCCACCGGCATATTCTTCGGGTCCCCGGTACCCAGGAAGTAGTGACACTTGTCGGAGCAGGCACCGCAGTGGACGCAAGTGTCCATATAGACCTGCAGCGAGCGGTACTTGCCGAGCAACTCGCCCATCTTGGCAATCGCCTTGGCTTGCCAGTCCTCGACCAGTTGTTCCGGAAAGCCGATGGCTTTCTGGATCGGCGCGCCGGCGACAAAGGGCTTCAGGTGCGACACGGCACCGACTTGCACCAGCGGAATGACCGGATAGCTCTTGAGCTTGGGGGTGTCGAATGCAGCGGCGGCCATGATGTGTAAGGGGTTCAGGCCCGTTTGTCCAGCGCGGCGGCCCAGGACGAGATATGGCGCGCCTCGCGTGCGTTGTCGGCCTGGTTGCGCGTCGGGCTGAAGAACAGGCCTGGCGCGTGCAGCAACTTGCTGATCGGAAAGATGATCATCAGCAGCGCCACCAGTGCCAGATGCACCAGCAGCAGCGGGTCGGCCGGAAGTGCCTGCCAGTCGAGCCGCAGCAGACCCAGCATGAACAGCTTGACGGCGACGATGTCGGTGTGCGCGACAAAGCGCATGCCCAAGCCCGTCAGGCCAATTGCCAGCAGCAAAGCGAGCATCAGATGGTCGGACGGCGTGGAGATGTAGCGCACCCGGTCGACCAGCCAGCGCCGGGCCCACAGGCCAGCCAGCGCCGCGGCAAACGCAAACCCGGCATAGGTGCCAAACGGCTGAATCAAAACGACCGGCAGCCAGACCGGCTCCTGCACATAGCGCAGGTGGCGCAACAGCACCAGCAGCAGCGCGGCGTGAAAAGTCCAGCCGAAAATCCAGGTCCACTTGCTGGCCTTGAACAGGCTCTCGAAAAAAACCACTTCGCGCGCCATGCGCCAGCCAACGCCGGCACTCGTGAGCGGCGCCGGTGTGGTCGGGATCTTCAGCGGCGCCGGGGTTTTGGCGTAACTGCGAATCTTGCGCGTCAGCCCAACGACGAGCACCAGCGTTGCGGCGTAGAACAGCAGCGCATAGAAAATCGTCAGCGGTGACATCGGCAGCCTGTCAGGGTTACAGCGGTTCGGCGGCGCAGGCGGCGCTCAGATGCAGCCGGTTGGCTTGGGCAGGCCGGCGATCTTGCAGGCCTGCTTGGCCGGGCCGTAGGGGAACAGCTCGTAGAGGTATTTGCTGTTGCCCTTTTCCTCACCAAACTGCTTGCCAATGGCCTTGGTCAGCACGCGCACGGCCGGCGCAATCTGGTACTCGTTATAGTAGTCGCGCAGGAAGTTGATGACTTCCCAGTGATTCGCGGACAGCGGCACTTTCTCTTCTTCCGCCAGGTGCTCGGCGGCTTCGGTGGTCCACTCGGCGAGGTTCAGCAGGTAACCCTCTTCGTCGGTTTCGTAGGTTTTTTCGCCAATTTCAAAGCTCATGTATTTCTCCAGATAAAAAGTTTCGGGGGTCGGTTTCAACTCACAACCAGGAGTGTGAAGTCTTGTAATCGACGCTCAGATCGACAAAGCCGGCGTAGTCGACCAGCGTGATGCCGTCGATGAGCTTGCCGGTCACGCCGCGCGCGTCCATGTCGGGTTGCAGGGCATAGACCTTGAGCGTCGCGCAGGCCTGGCGCATCCGCGCTTCGGCGGCGCTGCCCAGCGTCGCGGCGTAAATGCCGTCTTCGGTCAGCAGCAGCGCGTTGCCCGGCTGCGCCATGCGCAGACAGCTGTCCAGCGTGCTGGTCTGAAACGGTGATTTATTGACGATGTGCAACATGCGGTCTTTCTAATCAGTTGGGGACAGAGCTAAAGATCTGTCCCACAAGGTTATTTGTTTAGTTGGGGACAGAGCTAAAGATCTGTCCCACAAGGTTATTTGCTTAAAAACTAAGGATCACGTCCTGCTGCTGCATCAGCTGGCCCATTTGCTGTGCATCGAGGACTTCGACCGCAACCAGCAGGTCCTTTTCGCTTAGTCCGCGCTGCGCCAGCGAGTCGGCGTCAACATAGAGCTTTTCCACGTCGTAGCCGTCCAGTGCGCGGTAGCTGGGCGAGAAGTTCTTCATGCCAATTCCCTTGGTCTGCTGGCCCTTGGTCAGCTCATAGACGCCGTCGTCGATGAACACCAGGCTGACGTCCTGATCGAAGGTGGCGGTGATCAGCACCACCTCCAGGCTTTCCAGCGCATAGACGGTGCCGTACGGCGCCTTGCGGTTGACGAACATGAATTTCTTCACCTTGGGTCCGCCGGCCGGGACTGCTTGTTGTTCGCTCATAGTTACCTTTAATCAGTTGGGGACAGAGCAAAGTTCACTTCGTGTAACTCTTGGTCTTTCCCACAAGTTCTCATGTTCAGTTGGGGACAGAGCAAAGTTCACTTCGTGTAACTCTTGGTCTTTCCCACAAGCTCTCATTCGCCTCAATCACCAAACGTGACCAGCCGGTCGGCCTTGATGCCGCTGTCCACCAGTTGGCCCAGGCCCGAAATGCGAAATCCTGGCGCCAGCACTTCGTCCTTGATGCCGCGGCGCAATGCGGCCGCCACGCAGACCACCAGGTCCACCTTGTGCTCGGCTGCCAGCGCCGACCAGCGGTTCACGATGTGGCGGTCGTCCTGCGGTGGCTCGGTGAGACGGGTCGCGTTATTCACGCCGTCGTGGTAAAAAAACACGCGCTGGATCTCATGCCCTTTGGCTAGCGCGGCCAGCACAAACTGGTAGGCGCTGTCCGACGCCTGGTGCGTGTAGGGCCCTTCGCTGACGAGTAAACCGAATTTCATGGTATTTGATCAGTTGGGGACAGAGCTGAAGATCTGTCCCGCAAGGTTCTATGGCGGTGGGGTTTAGAAACGGATATGCGTCGACGCGTTCAGGCTCGAGCGCGCGCCGCGCCAGTCGTCGATCAGGTACTTGGTAAAGGGCAGATCGCACTTCTCGAAGAATTGCGGCCAGCCGATGCGCTCGATCCAGTCCGCCACCCGCTCCCAGGAGCGCGCATCTTCCTTGTAGGTGTACAGAATCTTCTTCACCATGGCCGACACTTCGGGCCAGCGCGGTGGGTTGTTTGGCAACCCGGAGGCCACCATCTTCATGAAGGTCGGCTTGCCGCGCGCGTTGGAGTTCTTGCCTCCGACCCAGATCGCCAGCTTGCTGTGCTCGGGGTCGTTGATCTGCATCGGCGGGCAGGGCGGGTAGCAGGCGCCGCAGCACATGCACTTGGCCTCGTCGATTTCCAGCGACGGCTTGCCGTTGACCATGGCCGGACGGATCGCAGCCACCGGGCAGCGCGCTACCACCGTCGGGCGCTCGCACATATTGGCCACCAGATCGTGGTTGATCTTGGGCGGCTTGGTATGCTGGATGATGATGGCGATGTCGGCCTGGCCGCCGCAGTTGATTTCGCAGCACGAGGTGGACAGGTGCACGCGGTTTGGCATCTCCTCCTTGATGAACTCGGCGTGCAGGTCGTCCATCAGTGCCTTGACCGCGCCGGAGGCGTCGGTGCCGGGGATGTCGCAGTGCAGCCAGCCCTGGGTGTGCGCGATGGAAGATACCGAATTGCCGGTGCCGCCGACCGGAAAGCCGTTGCTGCTGAGCGCCTCCACCAGCGGCGCTACGCGCGCCGGATCGGACACCATGTACTCGATGTTGGAGCGGATCGTGAAGCGCACATGGCCGTCAGCATAAGTGTCGGCGATGTCGCACAGTTTTCGGATCGTGAACACGTCCATCTGGCGCTGCGTGCCGGCGCGTACCGTCCAGATCTCGTCACCGCTGTGCGACACGTGGTGCAGCACGCCGGGGCGCGGTCGGTCGTGGTATTTCCAGTTGCCGTAATTCTTCAGCATCAGCGGGTGCATGTACTGCTTGTTGTCCGGTACGCCGCTCTCGATCGGGGTGCGCATGGTGGCCATGGTTGTTCCTTTTATTCAGTTGAGGACAGAGCTGGTTCGCTTCGCGTAACTGCGGTCTGTCCCGCAAAGTGTCAAGCTACCGCCGCTTTGCGGGCGTTGATCTTGGCCACTTCGTCGTCCCAGCCGTCGGTGCGCACGTACGGGTTGGTGCGCGGCGTGGTCACCATGTTGGGGTCGATCTCGAGACCGATGCCTTCGAGGAAGTTGACCAGGCCGATGCGCTCAATCATCTCGCCGGTGCGTTCGTGTTCCAGTGCGTTTTCGGCGAAGAAATCGATCGTCTTCTGCGCCAGCTCGACCAGCGCCTGGTAGTCCTCGTCGGTCTTCATCGGCATGAACGGCGTCACCACGGTGCCCATCAGGTCGCCGATCTTGAGCGTTCGCTTGCCGCCCATCAGCACCGTCACGCCCTTGTCGGTGCCTGTGGCCAGGGCGCCAGTCATGACGT
>JBBQZA010000096.1:0-12339 GCA_038208175.1 Burkholderiales bacterium | reverse complement strand
AAAACCACCGCGCACCGGTTCATAGAGCCCAACCAGCAGGCGAGCCACGGTACTCTTGCCACAACCGGATTCGCCCACCAGCGCCAGCGTTTTACCTTTTTCAATCTCGAAAGTCACACCATCGACAGCGTGCAAGAGGGTGCGCGGCCGACGCTCAAGCACGCGGTTCAGCCAGGGCGCCGAGACGTCAAAAGTCATCGCCAGATCAGTGGCTTGAACCAGGGCGCTCATACTTTCTTCCCCGTGCTCGCGGCATGCGATTCATGCAACCAGCAGGCCGCACGCGTCGCGCCAGCGTTCAGCAACTCCGGGCGATCACCTTTGCATTTGTCAAATGTCCGGGGGCAGCGCGGGTGAAAGGCGCACCCGGTCGGAATGGCATTCAGGCGCGGCATCGCGCCATCAATCTGATTGAGCCGTTCGCGGTCCTGGCTGATGTCGGGAATCGCCGCCATCAGACCCGCCGTATAGGGGTGTGCCGGATGATGGATGACTTCGTGCACCGGGCCGATTTCAGCCATGCGTCCAGCATACAGCACCGCCACGCGGTCGCAGGTTTCGGCAATCACGCCCATGTCATGCGTGATCAGCATCACTGCCGCACCATGCTGTTTGCATATGGTTTTCAGCAGCGTAATGATCTGCGCCTGAATCGACACGTCGAGCGCCGTGGTGGGCTCGTCAGCAACAATCAGCTTGGGCTCGGCGGCCAGAGCCAGCGCAATCACGACACGCTGGCGCATGCCGCCGGAAAACTGGTGCGGATAGTGGTCAATGCGCTGCTCGGGGGCCGGGATGCCGGTGTCCCTCAGCAAAGACACGGCACGATCACGGGCCTCACCCTCATTCAAGGGCAGGTGCGTGCGGATGGTCTCTATCAGTTGTTGCCCAATCGTGTACAACGGGTTGAGCGAGGTCAGCGGGTCCTGAAAGATAGCGCCGATGCGCTTGCCCCGGATATGACGCATCTGTTCAAACCCAAGTTGGTCGATACGCTCGCCTTCAAGCAGAATCTCGCCGCTGACAATTCGACCGGGCGGCTCCAGCAGGCCGATGATGGCGGCACCGGTAATTGATTTACCGGCGCCCGACTCTCCCACCACACCCAGAATCTCGCCGGGGGCAATGTCAAACGAAATACCATCCAGTGCGCGCAGTGTGCCGTGCCGATTGGGAAACTCGACGATCAGGTTTTTGACTTGCAACAGGCTCATTAGCGTAGTCTTGGATTCAAGGCATCACGCAGCCAGTCGCCGAGCAAGTTCACACTGAGCGAGATCAGGATCAGCATCAGCCCGGGGAAAACCGTGATCCACCATTCGCCGGAAAACAGGTAGTTGTTGCCAACCCGGATCAAGGTCCCGAGCGACGGTGCTGTCGGTGGGGCGCCGACGCCCAGGAACGACAGCGTCGCCTCGATGATGATGGCGCTGGCCACCTGAATCGTCGCCAGTACCAGCACCGGCCCCAGAACGTTGGGCAAGACGTGGCGCCGCATGATGCGCAAACTCGACACCCCCGTGACACGGGCCGCCTGCACGTACTCCTTGTGGCGTTCGACCAGGGTTGAGCCTCTGACGGTGCGGGCGTACTGGACCCAGCCGGTCAGGGTGATCGAAATAATCAACACGCCGAAGGCCAGGCTTTCCTGTGCATTCGGGAACAGGGCCCGCCCGACACCGGCAATCAGCAAGGCCACCAGAATCGCCGGAAAAGACAGCATCACGTCGCACAAGCGCATCAGCAGTGCGTCCACCCAGCCACCCAAAAAACCTGCGAGCAAACCCAAAGTGACGCCAATCGCCACGGACAAGAGCACCGAAGCAAAACCGACGGCGAGTGAAATGCGGGCCCCAAACATCAGGGCCGAGAGAATATCGCGCCCCTGATCGTCGGTGCCGAGCAGGTACTTGAGACTGCCCAACGCCGCCCAGGCTGGCGGCAAACGTGCGTCGCTCAACTCCAGCGTGCTGAGGTCAAACGGGTTGTGTGGCGCCACCAGATTGGCAAACACCGAACAAAAGATGCAGACAAAGGCGACGCCAGCGGCGGCCATTGCCACCGGTGAGTTTCGGAAGCTATAGCCTACGTCACTATCGCCCAGGCGGATCAACCACTTCTTCATCCGGGCCGGACCTCAACATTCAGGGTTTGACCTTGATGAATTTCCACGGCATTTCATTGCCCGGCAACTGCACCACGTCGATATTCTTTTTCAAGGCCCAGCTCAAGGCCTGTTGATGCAGCGGCAGGTGACCGATTTCATCCTGATGAATCTTCAGGGCTTCGTGGATCATGTCGCCACGCTTTTTCAGATCGGTCTCGGAACCGATCTTCTGCGTCAACTCGTCAACCCGTGCGTTGCTGTAGGAACCCAGATTGAACAGGCCACGTCCACCCTCACCTGGAGAGGACATGATCGGATAGAGCACATTGTGAACATCAGCCGTGCTGGAGGTCCAGCCCAGCATGTAGAAGCTGGTGTCGCGGCGCAGGATTTTCGGGAAATAGGTACCCTTGGTTTCCGCCTCCAAATTGATCTTGACCCCAATCTTCGACAAATTGGCGGCCACCGTCTGGCAAATTCTTTCGTCATTCACGTAACGGTCGTTCGGGCAGTTCATCTTGACCTCGAAGCCGTTCGGGTAGCCCGCTTCAACCATCAGTTTCTTGGCGCCCTCGACGTCATAGGGCAGGCGTTTGGCCAAAGTCGGATCAAAACCACTGACTTGTGGCGGCAGCATCAGCGCCACCGGTGTTGCTGCGCCGCGCATGATCGTCTTCTGGATGCCGTCGATGTCGATGGCCTGGTAGAAGGCCTGCCGCACGCGCTTGTCCTTGAAAGGGTTCTTGCCTTTCACGTTGGAGAACTGCAACTCGTCACGCTTCTGATCCATGCCCAAAAAGATCACGCGCATCTCAGGCCCTTGCAACACCTTGAGTTTGGCATTGCCCTTGATGCGGTCCACGTCCTGCACCGGCACCGGCTCCATCACGTCAATCTCGCCGGACAACAGCGCGGCCACCCGCGTGGCATCGTTGCCGATGGGCGTGAAGATCACCTCATCGACATTGCTGTCGACCTTGGCCCAGTAGTTGCCATTGCGCACAAAGGCGCTGCGCACGCCGGGCTGGCGCTCACGCAGACGAAATGGTCCAGTCCCATTGGCTTTGAACGAGGCGGTGTTTTCAATGCCCTTGCGTCGATCCACCGGCTTGGTCGCCTGATTGGCTTCGCACCACTTCTTGCTCATCATCAGCCAGCCAGTGAACATTTCGGGCAGGATCGGGTCCGGCCCGGTCAATACAAAATCAACGGCATGGTCATCGATTTTCTTGACTTCCTTGATCTTGCCGACATAGCCCCTCATGTCGGACCCGGCATCTTTGGCACGCTCGTAGTTGAAGATCACGTCGTCGGCCGTGAAAGGCGTGCCATCATGAAACTGCACGCCCTTGCGCAGGTTGAAGCGCCAGACCGTCGGCGACGTCATCTTCCAGTCCGTCGCCAGTGCCGGCGCAACCTTATAGTCAAGACCGCGCGTCACAAGGGGTTCGTAGACGTTGCCCAGCACCGTCAACTGGAGCGACTCGTTGAGCGAGTGCGGGTCCATCGACAGCGCATCGCCCTGATTGGCAACCCGCAAAGTCACCGCCGAAGCGGCCAAACTCATCGTTGCCAGCGCGATGGCGACGGGCGTCAGAACCGCTCTTGATCCAATTCTCATAGTTGTCTCCGGTTAAAAATTACAAAATCAATCATTTATAGCGGCATCGCCTGCTCGACCAGACTGGCGTGCAAGGCTGCCCCCAAAGGCAGAATGTCGTCATTGAAGTCATACCGGCTATTGTGCAGGAAACAACTGCCGACGCCGCCCTCAATGCCCTGGCCGATGCGCATATAGGCGCCGGGCTTGACCTGAAGCATAAAGGAAAAGTCTTCTGCTCCCATGCTCGGCTCCAGGTCACGCACCACCTGCTCGGCACCCACCAGGCTCTGCGCCACATCAGCGGCAAATACGGCCTCGGCGGCGCTGTTGATGGTGGCCGGGTAAGAACGCTCGTAAACCACTGTGGCCGTGGCGCCAAAAGCCTGTGCCACCGAGCTGCACATCTCGTTCAGACGCCGCTCCACCAGCGCCTGAACCTGGGGCTTGAAGGTGCGCACGGTGCCGACCAGCGTGGCACTGTCCGGTATCACGCTCATGGCGCCGGGTTCACCGGCGCGCATGGCGCACAGACTGATGACGGCGCTGTCGATCGGTCTGACGTTACGCGAAACAATGCTTTGTACGGCCGTGATGATGTGCGCCGCCACCAGCACCGGGTCGACCGTCTGATAGGCGTGGGCGCCATGCCCACCGACACCGGTAATCTCGATCGTGATGCGATCTGCCGCCGCCATCATGGGCCCGGGATTAACTCCCACTGTGCCCGGAGGCATCGCTGGCCAGTTGTGCATGCCGTAAACCGACTGCACCGGGAAGCGCTCGAACAGGCCGTCATTGATCATCGCCTTGGCGCCGGCGTATCCCTCTTCCCCCGGTTGAAAAATCAAAACGGCGTTGCCATCAAAGTTGCGCGTCTCGGCCAGATAGCGCGCTGCCGCCACCAGCATCGCGGTGTGGCCGTCATGACCGCAACCGTGCATGAGACCGGCGCGCTCTGATTTCCAGGCGAACTCGTTGTGTTCCATCATTGGCAGTGCGTCCATGTCGGCACGCAGACCAATCATTTTTCCGCTGCCGTTGCGCCGACCCTGGATGAGCGCCACGACACCGGTTCTGCCGATGCCGGGATGAATCTGGTCGACGCCGCAGATTTTCAAGGCTTCCTGCACCCGCTTGGCCGTATAGACCTCTTCAAATCCAAGCTCCGGATGGGCATGCAGGTCACGCCGCAAAGCCGTGATCTCGGGGTGAAAGGCAGCGATCTGCGCAAACGCGCGGCCCTGAACTTTGAAATTCGAATAAGTCCCGCTTTCCTGCATCAATGTCCCCCCGAGTGGCCTACCCGCAAGCGCGGGTCCACCACGAAATAAAGCAGATCAACCACCAGATTGATCAGAACGAAAATTAACGCGATCAGGCACAGATAGGCCGCCATCACCGGGATGTCGGCAAAGGTCACGGCCTGAATGAAAAGCAAGCCCATGCCGGGCCACTGAAAAACCGTTTCGGTGATGATGGCAAAGGCTATCAACTGACCCAATTGCAGCCCGGTGATGGTAATCACTGGTACCAGCGTATTTTGCAGCGCATGGCCAAAATGAATGGCCCGGTTGCTCAAGCCCCGGGCACGTGCAAACCGGATGTAGTCGGTACGCAAGACCTCAAGCATTTCGGCACGTACCAGGCGCATGATGAGCGCGAGCTGAAATACCGCCAAGGTAATCGCCGGCAGGACCAGATGATGCCAGCCGTCAATCGTGAACAGGCCACTTTGCCACCAGCCCAGTTGCACTACTTCACCCCGACCGAAACTGGGGAACCAGCCCAGACCAACAGAAAATGCCAGGATCAACAGAATGCCGATCAGAAAGGTTGGCAAAGATACCCCGAGCAGGGAGATCGTCATGAACAGCTGACTCAAAAAGCTGCCGCGCCGCAAAGCCGAATAAACCCCCAGCGGCACGCCAATCAGCAAAGCCAGCGTGGCCGCCACCAGAGCCAGTTCCAATGTGGCCGGCAGGCGTTCGGAAATCAGACGCGACACCTTGGCACCCTGGCGCAAGCTCAGGCCAAACTCGCCCTGGGCAGCATTCAGCAGAAAATGCCAGAACTGAACAAAAAATGGCTGATCCAGTCCTAAATCCGTGCGCAATTGACGAATCTGATCCGGCTTGGCATCCTGCCCGAGCAAAAAAACCACCGGATCGCCAACGTACTGGAACAGCATGAAGGCAATGAAGGCGACCACCACCATCACCACCAATGCCTGGATCAAACGACGAAGAATAAATGCCAACATCAATAAAAATGGGGTACAAAAAACCCCGCTGCGTTGCCGCAGCGGGGTTCTCGATTGTAAACCTTAACTGACTTTCGTCAGCTCAGAATCAGAAAGCGTGGCGAATGCCGAAGTCAAAACCGGTCGCGCTGTCGTTGGGGCTTTTCAAAGCAGCACCGTTCAGAGTCTGTCCAGCATTACCGTCGTTGTTGACCTGTGCGACCGTAGCATATAGCGCAGTGCGCTTGGACAGGTTTTGCACGTAGCCGAGGGCGAATTTGCCCGTCTTCCTCTCCACAGCCGTGTTGACGGTGTACTGAGAGTAAGCAGCGCGGATTTCGCCAGCACCCATCGTGTAGTTCACGCCGATCAGAGCGCCGGTGCCAGTGTTCACGTTGTTGTCTTCACGGGTTAAATGGGCAGACAGCTTGGCGGGACCGAAGGCGTAGCTCATACCAAGGTTGGTCGAGTTGTTATCAACCCCTGCGTACTTGACAGAGGAGTAGGACAGAGCGACATCCAACGGACCAGCAGCGTAACCAACGCGCAAACCTGCACCATTGCCGTCGTCTTTGTTGGCAGCGTTGTCAGCATTCTCACCCATGTAAACTTGACCCCAGCCGTAGAAACCACCCATTTTTGGCGTCAAGTAGCCAACGCTGTTGGAAGCACGGACCAGAAGCACCGAGGGATAAATGGAACTGTTCAGGGTCTGAGTCGTGCCAACACCGTTGGTGCCGAACGGATCAAACACAGTCAAGCTCCAAAACTGGGGCGTGTAGTCACGGCCCAGACGCACTTCACCGAAGCCACCCAGAAGGCTGACGGTCGAACGGCGATTGAAAGTCAGACCTTGACCGCCATTCAGCGCAACAGGGGTTGCACCACCAGCGCCACCCGTAGCTTGGTTGTTGGTGTTGGTACCGGCACCGGCACCGTTGTCGTTTTGCACACCGGCTTCGAGCCAGAAGCCAGCGGACATGCCACCACCCAAATCTTCCGTACCACGGAAGCCCAGACGGCTGGAGTTGTAACTGGAATTGGTCAATTGGGTCTTGTTGGCAGCACTGCCGCTGCCATAAGAGACGGCCGCGTCAACGACTCCGAATAAGGTCACAGAGGAGGATTGGGCAAACGCGCCAGTGGCTGCCAACGCAACCAGGGCAACGAGGGTTTTTTTCATATTAAATTACTCCAAGGTTAAACATAGGGCTCCGGTTTGATGCTTTCGGACCCCGGGCCAACCTCCTGTATTAGGAAGTTACCCCAATTGAACCAGAGGTCGGCTGGCTTGGCAAAGGAAAAGTCGGTAAACTTGGGCAAAGCTGGCGCTTTCGTTGTGAGCTTGCAACAGGTTTTTCAAACCCAGCGCCGGGCACCCCTCTTGTCATACATAAGCAGAAAACATGCCATTAATGAAATTGTTTGTTGCTTTATACAATAGGCGACTATGGACACCTTCTTGAATGCTGCTGACGCCGCCTTGCGCACCCTTTTTGCAACACCACGCGCCAGCCGCGCCTGCCCGACCCGCTCTCAGCACGACACCGTGCTGACCGACGCTGAAAAGGCCCACTCTGGGGCACTGATGCGGGTCAACCATGTTGGCGAAGTATGTGCCCAGGCGCTATATACGGCTCAGGCACTTGCCACCCGCAACGATGCCCTGCGCGCCCATTTCACCCGAGCCAGTCAGGAAGAAACTGACCATCTGGCATGGACCGAGCAACGACTGAAGGAACTGGGGCAGCACAAATCGCTGCTCAATCCGCTGTGGTACAGCGCCGCCTTCGGCATCGGCCTGCTAGCGGGACGGCTCGGGGATCCGATAAGTCTTGGCTTTGTAGTTGAGACCGAAAACCAGGTCGAGGCGCACCTGGAAAGCCACCTCACGAAGCTACCAGCCAACGATCATGCCTCGCGTGCCATCGTGGCACAGATGAAGGACGATGAAGTCCGGCATGCACTGGATGCCAGGCAGGCCGGCGCCGTCGAACTGCCGCAGCCGGTCAGGGACCTGATGAAAATGGCGGCCAAGGTCATGACGACCGTGGCACGCCGGATATAGCGACGTTCAGCATTTTGTTCAAGCCTCCTGGACCTCGAAACTGGTGCAGATCTCGGCCGTTTTAGCCAGCATGATGCTGGCTGAGCAGTATTTTTCGTGACTCATGGCAATAGCACGCTCGACTGCAGCGGGGGAGATCTCTTTGCCACTCACAATGAAGTGCATATTGATCCGGGTGAACACCTTCGGATCGGTTGCGGCGCGCTCGGCGCTCAGCTTGACCGAACAGCCGTGTACATCAAAACGACCCCGCTTGAGGATCAGTACCACGTCGTAGGCGGTACAGCCTCCGGTACCGGCCAGCACCGTCTCCAGCGGACGGGGTGCCAGATTCAAGCCGCCGTTTTCGGGATTCACTGCATCTGGCGCGCCGTCCATCACCAGAGTATGTCCACTGCCGGTTTCAGCCACAAAGCCCATGCCAGAACGGGTACCGAGCGCTCCTGTCCAACTTACCGTGCATTCCATTTGCCAGCCGCCCTGAATAAATTAGAAGTCCGCATTGTCACCTGTTGCAGGCGCTTATCATTGCACTGCCATGAAGACCCCACATCTCACGCCTGCCGACTACCTGAAAAAGATCCTGACAGCCCGCGTTTATGACGTCGCGGTGGAAACACCCCTTGAGACCGCCAGGAGCCTGAGCCGACGCCTGCACAACACGGTGCTTCTGAAACGCGAGGACCAGCAGGCCGTGCACAGTTTCAAGCTGCGTGGCGCCTACAACCGGATGGCGCACCTCAGCGCGGACCAGCTCAAAAGGGGCGTGATCTGCGCCTCGGCCGGCAACCATGCCCAGGGCGTGGCGCTGAGCGCGCACAAACTGGGGGTGCGTGCGGTCATCGTCATGCCAACCACCACACCGCAACTCAAAGTGGATGCGGTACGTCATTTTGGCGGCGAGGTGGTGCTGCATGGCGACAGCTATTCAGATGCACAAGCCTTTGCTGCGGTACTGGAAAGGAAACAGGGGCTGACCCCCGTGCACCCGTTTGACGACCCGGACGTCATTGCTGGACAGGGCACCATTGCGATGGAGATACTGCGCCAACTGCAAGGCCTGGGCTCGAACCGGCTCGATGCGGTGTTTGTTGCCATCGGCGGTGGCGGGCTGATCTCGGGCATTGCCAACTACATCAAGGCGGTTCGACCGGAGATCAAAGTCATTGGCGTGCAAATGAACGACTCGGACGCTTTCGCGCAGTCGGTGGCCGCTGGCAAGCGTGTAGCCTTGTCCGACGTCGGGCTGTTCTCGGATGGCACCGCCGTCAAGCTGGTGGGCGAAGAGACCTTCAGGATCTCGCGCAAACTGGTGGACGGTTACATCATTGTCGATACCGACGCCGTCTGCGCCGCCATCAAGGATGTCTTTGTCGACACCCGCAGCATCGTCGAGCCTGCTGGCGCCTTGGCGGTGGCGGCGATCAAGCAGTATGTGGCCCGCCACAAGACCAAAGGCGAAACCTACGCCGCCATTCTGTGCGGCGCCAACATGAATTTTGACCGCCTGCGCTTTGTGGCGGAACGGGCTGAGGTCGGCGAGGAGCGTGAGGCCCTTTTTGCAGTCACGATCCCCGAGGAGCGTGGCAGCTTCAAGCGCTTTTGCGAACTGATTGGCAGCCTGCCGGGCGGAGCGCGCAATGTGACCGAATTCAACTACCGCATCAACGACGCGGCACAAGCCCATGTTTTTGTCGGCCTCACCACTCACGGCAAAGGTGAATCCGGCAAGATTGCCACCAACTTCAGCAAGCACCGCTTTGAGACGTTGGACTTGACACATGACGAATTGGCCAAGGAGCACATTCGCCACATGGTGGGCGGCCACTCCAAACTGGCGCAGGACGAACGCCTGTTGCGCTTTGTTTTCCCAGAGCGTCCCGGCGCCCTGCTGAAGTTTTTGAGCCTGTTGCGCCCGGGCTGGAACATCACTTTGTTTCACTACCGCAACCAGGGCGCCGACTATGGCCGGATTCTGGTTGGACTGCAGGTGCCGCCGACTGACAATGCCGCCTTCGCCAAATTCCTGAAGACGCTTGGCTACCCCTTTGTCGAAGAAACTGCGAACCCGGTGTACCGGATGTTCCTGCAATCATGAGCGCCTCTCTGGAAGGCAAATTGGTGGTGGCAATCTCAAGCCGGGCGCTGTTTGACTTCGAGGAGGAAAACCGGGTCTTCGAAGAGACAGACGACCGCGCCTATATGGCCTTGCAACTGCAGCGACTCGATACGCCGGCCAGGCCCGGGGTTGCGTTTTCGCTGGTCAGAAAATTGCTGGCCTTTAATCAGGCCGCAGCCGAGCCACAGGCGCCGGGCGTTGAAGTCGTGATCCTGTCACGCAATGACCCGGTGTCGGGCATGCGGGTATTTCGCTCAGCCCAGCATTACGGCTTGTCGATCGAACGCGGCAGCTTCACGCGCGGACAGCCGCCCTGGCGTTACCTCAAACCGCTGCACGCCAACCTGTTCCTGAGCACCCACTTGAGCGACGTTCGCGCCGCGCTCGAGGCCGGCGTGCCGGCGGCACAGGTCTATCCGCAATCGGCGCATGCCGGCGACGCCTACCCGCATGAGGTCCGCATTGCGTTCGACGGTGATGCCGTGCTGTTCAGCGACGAGGCCGAGCGGGTTTACCAGACCGAGGGCCTGAGAGCGTTTCAAAAGCACGAATCCGACAAGGCGCAACAACCGCTGCTGGCCGGCCCGTTCAAACCGCTACTGGCCGCACTGCAACGTTTGCAGACCGAAGGCACGCCGCGCATGCGCATCCGGACCGCATTGGTGACGGCACGCAGCGCCCCGGCCCACGAACGTGCCATTCGCACGCTGATGAACTGGAACATCGTGGTCGATGAAGCAATGTTTCTCGGCGGATTGCCCAAAGGCGAATTTTTGCGCGAGTTTGAGCCGGACTTCTTTTTCGACGACCAGACCGGGCATGTCGCCTGCGCGTCTGAACATGTGCCGTCCGGCCATGTGGCAAGCGGATTGATCAATGATTGAGCCCGCTTATGGCCAAAGATAGAACCATCTTCGTCTGCTCCGATTGCGGCGGTACCGCGCCGAAATGGTTGGGCAAATGCCCCAGCTGCAACGCCTGGAACACGCTGCTGGAGTCAGTCCCTGAGATGGCGGTCCCAACCAGGAACCGGTTTGCCGCGCTCGCCAGCACGGCCGAGGTCACCACGCTGGGCGACATTGACGCCGTCGATATGGCGCGCACGCCGACCGGTCAGGAGGAACTGGATCGCGTGCTGGGGGGCGGCATGGTCGAAGGCGGCGTTGTGCTGATCGGCGGCGACCCGGGCATCGGCAAATCGACCCTTCTGCTGCAGGCGCTCGACTCCCTGCAACGCAGCGGCCAGAACACACTCTACGTCACGGGCGAGGAAAGCGGCGCCCAGGTGGCGCTGCGCTCGCGCCGCCTCGGACTCAACAATTCACAGGTCAAGGTGCTGGCAGAAATCCAGTTGGAAAGAATTCTGGCCACCCTCCACGCCGCACAACCAGATATCGCGGTGATCGACTCGATTCAAACCGTTTACTCCGATCAATTGACATCGGCGCCCGGATCGGTGGCGCAGGTGCGTGAATGTGCTGCCCATCTCACGCGCGCCGCCAAAGCCAGTGGCGTCAGCATTGTGCTGGTCGGCCACGTCACCAAGGATGGCGCGCTGGCCGGGCCGCGCGTGCTGGAACACATGGTGGATACGGTGCTCTACTTTGAAGGCGACACGCACAGCAGCTTTCGCCTGGTGCGTGCCATCAAGAACCGCTTTGGCGCCGTCAATGAAATCGGCGTCTTTGCCATGACCGAGAAAGGCCTCAAGGGAGTCTCCAACCCGAGCGCCATTTTTCTGAGCCAGCATGCCGAACCGGTGCCTGGTAGCTGCGTCATGGTCACCCTCGAAGGAACGCGCCCGCTGCTGGTGGAAATTCAGGCGCTGGTGGACAGCGGCGGCCCTTCGCCTCGACGCCTGAGCGTGGGTCTGGACAGAGACCGGCTGGCCATGCTGCTGGCCGTTTTGCACCGACATGCGGGTGTCGCCTGCATGGACCAGGACGTGTTTGTCAATGCCGTCGGCGGCGTGCGCATCAGCGAACCGGCCGCTGACCTGGCGGTGCTTCTGGCGATCACCTCCAGCTTGCGCGGCAAGGCCTTGCCCAAAGGTTTTTTTGCCTTCGGTGAAATCGGACTGGTCGGCGAGGTGCGGCCGGCGCCACGCGGTCAGGAACGGTTGAAAGAGGCCGCCAAGCTGGGCTTCAGTGTTGCGCTGGTCCCCAAAGCCAACGCCCCCAAAAAACCGGTTGAGGGTCTGATA
>JBBQZA010000095.1:0-12353 GCA_038208175.1 Burkholderiales bacterium | reverse complement strand
TGGTCGCTATCAGGCTATTGCAGACGAACCGGACGCATAGCCCGTCGTTGGGCCGGGCACGCCGCCGGCATGAATGGCAACTGCGCAGTACTTGAGTTCCGGGATCTTGCCAAAGGGGTCGAGCGCAGAATTTGTCATCAGATTGGCTGCTGCCTCGTGATAGGCAAAGGGAATGAAGACCGTGCCGGGTGGCGTGCCCTGATCGAGGCGCACATGAATGACCACCTTGCCACGCCGCGATTGCAGCGTTGCCAAGTCACCCGGTAGAAGCCCCAGCACCTGCAAGTCTTCAGCGCAGAGCGAGGCCGTTGCCAACGGCTCCAGCGCGTCCAGGACCCGGCTGCGACGCGTCATGCTGCCGGTATGCCAGTGTTCCAACTGCCGCCCGGTGATCAGGACAAAGGGATACTGCACGTCGGGTTGCTCGTCGCCCGCCACGAGGTCGGTAGGCACCAGATGCGCACGCCCATCGTCGGTGGCAAATCTTTCGACAAACAGGACTGCCTGACCCGGATCGTCGACACTCAGGCAGGGGTAGGTGATGCTGCCCTCACGCTGCAGCCGCTCCCAACTGATACCACCGATGGCAGGCTCCATGGCCCGGCGCATTTCTTCAAAAACCCGTGCCACCGCAGATTCACTGGTTCCACCATCGCCATAGTTCCATTTCAAGCCAAAGCGCGCTGCTATCTGCTGAATGATCCACAGATCCGGCCTGGCGTCATCGGGGGGATCTATCGCCTGCCGACCCAGTTGCAGCATGCGGTCGGTGTTGCTGACGGTGCCGGTCTTCTCGGGCCAGGCGCTGGCGGGCAACACCACATCGGCCAGCCAGGCGGTCTCGGTCATGAAGATGTCCTGCACCACCAAATGCGACAGCGAGGCCAGCGCATGGCGCGCATGGTTCAGATCGGGATCGCTCATCGCCGGGTTCTCCCCCATGATGTACATGCCGCGCACCTTGTGCGGATCGCTCTCGTCGGCAACCGCCTTTTGCATGATTTCAACCACCGTGTAGCCGATCTGGTCATCCAGCTTGGCATCCCAGAAATTCTCGAACCAGGCATGGGCTGCCTTATTCGTGACGCGCTGATAATTGGGAAACATCATCGGAATCAAACCGGCATCGCTGGCCCCCTGCACATTGTTCTGGCCGCGCAAGGGGTGCAGGCCAGAGCCCGGTTTGCCCACCTGTCCAGTCACCATGCACAGTGCAATCAGCGCGCGCGCATTGTCGGTGCCATGCACATGCTGACTGACACCCATGCCCCAGAAAATCATCGCCGATCTGGCCTTCGCATAAGCGCGCGCCACTTCACGGATGGTGGCCGCCGGTATGCCGCAAACAGGAGCCATCGCCTCGGGGCTGAAACCCTGTACACCCTGCCGTATCGCGTCGAAATTGGAGACCCGCGCCGCAATGAAAGCGGCATCGGTCAAACCCTCTTCGATCACGCTGTGGATCATGGCGTTGATCAGTGCCACGTCGGTGTCGGCCTTGAACCGGAGGTTGCGCCATGCATGTCGGGACAAATCGGTGCCGCGCGGATCCGCGACTACCAACTTCAGGCCGCGTTTGGCCGCGTTCTTGATCCAACTGGCCGCAACCGGATGGTTGCTTGAGGTGTTCGAGCCAATCACCAAAACCAGTTCGGCGTGTTCCACATCGTTGACCTGGTTGCTGACCGAACCGGAACCGATGCCTTCCAGCAGCGCCGCCACGCTGGAGGCATGACACAGGCGCGTGCAATGGTCCACGTTGTTGGAGCCGAAGCCGGTGCGCACCAGTTTCTGGAACAGATAGGCTTCTTCGTTCGAGCCCTTCGCAGAACCCAGGCCCGCCAAAGCCTTGACACCAAACCGGTCGCGCAGGTCCTTGAGCCCGCCTGCAGCCAGCGCCAGCGCTTCGTCCCAACTCGCTTCGCGAAACAGCGCCGACCAGTCGGCCGTGTCGCGGTTCAGGTCCTGCAGGGCGGCAGGGTCTTTAGTCACGCCGGCGCGACGAATCAGCGGCCGCGTCAGTCGCTGCGGGCTGTGCACGTAATCAAAACCGAAGCGGCCCTTGACACACAGGCGCTCGCGGTTGGCGGGGCCGTCGCGCCCCAGCACGCCAACGATCCTGTTGTCCTTGACCTGGTAGCTCAGCAAGCAGCCAACGCCGCAGAACGGACATACCGAATCGACGACCTTGTCCGGGCGCTGCGCGCCGACCCGCAATGTGGGCATCAGGGCGCCGGTGGGGCAAGCCTGCACACACTCGCCGCAGGCCACACAGGTGCTGCTGCCCAGCGTGTCGTCCAAGTCGAACACGATCCGGCTGTGGACACCGCGTCCGGCCACGCCAATCACGTCATTGACCTGGATCTCGCGGCACGCTCGCACGCAGCGCGTGCACTGAATGCAGGCATCCAGATTGACGGCGATGGCAGGGTGCGTTGAGTCCGCAGCCACCGGTGCGCGACGCAAGGCTTTGAGTTCCGGACGCACGGTCACGTTCAGGCGCTGCGCCCATTGAGTCAGCTCGCCGTGCATGCCTCCCGCATGCGGCGCCGCGTGACCGACATCGGGCAGGTCCGACAACAGCATCTCCAGCACCATCTTGCGGCTCTTGACAGCACGCTCACTTTGCGTCAGCACTTCCATGCCGGGCGTGACGTTGCGACAGCAACTCGGTGCCAGACTGCGTTCACCCTTGATCTCGACGACGCAGGCGCGGCAGTTACCGTCAGCCGGATAGCCTTCGCGATAGCACAAATGCGCAATATCAACGCCATGGCGCTTGGCGGCAGCGAGAATGCTTTCTCCCGGCACCGCCTGCAGTGTCCGCTGATCCAGCTTGAACTCGATCGCCTCGAGCGCCGCTTCCGAGGATCTGGTCGGCGCATTCATTCAGCTGATCTCCTGCGGAAAATACTCCTGCACGCAGCGCACCGGGTTCGGCGCCGCCTGCCCCAGTCCGCAGATCGACGCATCGGCCATCACCTGGCACAAATCCTCCAGCGTAACGATGTCCCAGACCGGTGCCGTCATCAGTAGCGCCGCCTTGGCGGTACCGAGCCGACACGGCGTGCACTGGCCACAACTCTCGGCGGCAAAAAATTGCATCGCGTTCAACGCAGCATCACGCGCGCGGTCATGCTGGCTCAGCACCACGATGGCGGCTGAACCGATAAAGCAGCCGTAGGGCTGCAAGGTGTCAAAATCAAGCGGGATCTGGTTCAAACGGGCCGGTAAGATGCCGCCTGAGGCGCCGCCCGGCAGGTAGGCATACAGGGTGTGGCCATCAGCCATGCCGCCACAATGTTCATCCACCAGTTCCTGCAAGGTGATACCGGCTGGCGCCAGCTTGACACCGGGCTGTTTGACGCGACCGCTGACGCTGAAAGAGCGCAAGCCATGACGTCCATGCCGGCCAAAGCCGCTGAACCACTGTGGGCCTTTTTCGAGGATTTCACGGACCCAGTACAGGGTTTCGAAATTGTGTTCCAGCGTCGGCCGGCCGAACAGACCAACTTGTGCCAAGTAGGGTGGGCGCAAACGCGGCTCGCCGCGCTTGCCCTCGATGCTCTCCACCATGGCCGACTCTTCGCCGCATATATAGGCACCGGCACCCCGGCGCAGTTCGATCTGCGGCAAGGGACAAGGCGGATCGCCCTGCAACACTTCAATCTCGCGCGCCAGCATCCGGCGTGCATCGTGATACTCGTCGCGCAGGTAGATGTAGCAGGCTTCGGTGCCGGCAACCTGGGCTGCAATCAGCATGCCTTCCAGAAAGCGATGCGGATCACGCTCGAGGTAGGTCCGGTCCTTGAAAGTCCCCGGCTCCCCTTCGTCGATGTTGACTGCCATGACCCGTGGCGCACTCTGCTCATGAACGATACGCCACTTGCGCCCGGCCGGAAAACCGGCACCGCCCAAACCGCGCAGGCCGGAATTCTCCATCGCAAGCAGCACATCTTCGGCCGACTCCTCGCCGTTCACCACCGCCGCGGCAAGCGCGTAACCACCCTGCTGGCGATAAGCCCGCAATCCAATCGAATCAGTCATGGCAGAGCTCGCCTCAGCCAGCCGGTCTGGGCGATTCAACCTAATGTTGGTGACTTCGAACAACTTTTCCGGGGTGGCTCGTGGCACTGCGGTTTGGCCTACCAGAACAGCGGGTGCCTGCTCACAGCGACCCAGGCACGGGGCACGCGCCAGGCGCACACCCTCACCCAGTTCGGCACGCAGCAACTCGACCGACCCCGCCAGCGTGCAGCTCAGCCCCTGGCAGACCCGCACCGTTAGCGCCGCTGGCGTCTGATCGTCTCGCAAAATCTCGAAGTGGTGGTAGAAACTCGCTACCTCGTAGACCTCGACCATGGCCAATTTCATGTCACTGGCGAGCGCCACCAGATGACGATCAAACAGGCCCTGGTAACGGTCGTTGAGTTGATGCAGGTACTCGATCAGCAGGTCGCGCCGATGGCCGCCGGGGGGCGGCACGCCAATCAGCGCACGCAGTTCCTGCTGCGCCACCGGGTTCACCTGTCGGCCCTTGAGCTGCGACAAGCGCGGCATCAGATTGCGACTGGCGGTAGCCATTCAAAAATCCTGTTCAGGTGTCCTTTGAAATTTTGATCGACGGAAACTTCCCCGAGAAATCCTTGTTCTTGGCGGCGATCGAGACCGCCACCTGACGCGCCACGGCCCGGTAGATGCCGGCTACCTCGCTCTGCGGGTCCGACACCACCGTCGGCTTGCCACTGTCGGCCTGCAAACGAATCTGGATGTCCAGCGGCAGCGCGCCCAGGTAATCGATGCCGTATTCACTGGCCATCTTCTTGCCGCCATCGGCGCCAAAAATATGCTCGACATGCCCACAGTTGCTGCACACGTGCACCGCCATGTTCTCGACCAAACCCAGAATCGGCACGCCGACTTTTTCGAACATCTTGATGCCTTTCCTGGCATCCAGCAGCGCGATGTCCTGCGGCGTCGTGACCACCACCGCTCCGGTCATCGGCACCCGCTGCGAAAGCGTCAGCTGGATATCGCCGGTGCCCGGCGGCATATCGACGATCAGATAGTCCAGCTCGCGCCAGTTGGTCTGGCGCAGCAACTGCTCCAGCGCCTGGGTCGCCATCGGGCCGCGCCAGATCATGGCTTCGTCCTGCGCCACCAGAAAACCGATGGACATGACTTGCACACCATAGTTTTCCAAAGGCTCCATGGTCTGGCCGTCGATGCTCTCGGGCCGCCCTTCAATGCCCATCATCATCGGCACGCTGGGTCCGTAGATATCGGCATCCAGCAGACCGACGCTGGCGCCCTCGGCAGCCAGTGCCAGCGCCAGATTCACCGCAGTCGTACTCTTGCCGACGCCGCCCTTGCCGGACGCCACCGCCACAATGTTCTTCACCTTGGGCAACAACTGCACACCGCGCTGCACCGCATGCGCCGTGATCTTCGTGTTGACATTGACCGACACATTGGCCACGCCCGCCACACCTTGGGCGGCCGCTATCAACGCCGAGCGCAAAGCAGCGATCTGGCTTTTGGCCGGATAACCCAATTCAACGTCAAAGGCCACATCGCCATTGCTGAGGGTCAAGTTCCGGATCGCCTTGGTCGACACGAAGTCGCGCCCGGTGTTGGAATCGACAACACTCTTCAGCGCGTCCATCAATTTCTGTTCTGTCACTGACATTGCTTGTATCTCCTGTAGGGCTGTAGTCTAGCGAAGAATCGTTTGACCCTGACCGGCGCAGGATATGGATCAACGATCGGCTTGTGGTACAGCTGCGGCGTCCTTGAAACGCGCCGCCAGCGCGCTGCTGTGGTGTGCCAGCAGGTTGCCGTCGGTACCTACCGCAACGAACAGGCCACCCAGCTCGATGTAATGACGTGCCAGGCCTTCATCCACCATCAGAATGCCGCTCGCCTTGCCGACACGTGCAATGCGCCGGAAGGCATCTTCGATAGCAGAGCGCACTTGCGGGTGATCCGGTTCGCCGACGTGGCCGAGCGAGGCTGACAGATCGGCCGGGCCGATGAACACTCCATCCACCCCTTCGACGGCTGCAATGGCATCCAGATTGTCGAGCGCGGTTTGTGTTTCCGCCTGCACCAGCACACAAATCTGCTCGTTGGCTTGCTGGGCGTAGTTGGCAATGCGGCCCCAGCGCGAGGCCCGCGCACCCGCCATGCCGCGGATGCCCTGCGGCGGGTAGCGCATGGCCTGTACGATGGCGCGTGCCTGCTCGGCCGTGTCCACCATAGGCACCAGAATGGTTTGCACACCCAGGTCCAGGTATTGCTTGATCAGCGCCGTACCGACATGGCCGTGCCCGACCGGGACCCGGGCAATCGCCTGTGTTGCCGGGTAAGCCGCAATGGCCTGCAGTTGCGCCTGAATCGAGCTCAAATCGTTCGGCGCATGCTCGCCATCAATCAGCAACCAGTCGAAGCCGGCACCGGCGCAGATCTCGGTCGTTAAAGGGTTGGCCAGCCCCAGCCACAGGCCGATCTGCAATTGCTTGCGCGCCAGCGCCAGCTTGAAGTGGTTGATCGGGTTGTTCATACCGCTTCTCAAATAGCAGCGTAGCGATAGCGGGCCAGTGCAGCCCCAGCCGCCAGCGCCTCCAGCTTTTTCACGGCGACCTCGCGGCTCATCGGTGCCAGGCCGCAGTTGGTGCACGGAAACAGACGGTCTTTTGGCACAAACTGCAGCGCCTTGCCAATCGTATCGGCCACCTGTTCAGGCGTTTCCACCTCGTCGCTGGCGACATCAATGACTCCGACCATCACGTCCTTGCCGGCCAACAGCGCCATCAGATGCGGCGGCACATGCGAGTGGTAGCACTCCAGACTGATCTGCTGGATGCTGCTTTTGGCCAGCGCCGGGAATATCGTCTCATACTGCCGCCACTCGTCACCCAAAGTCTGCTTCCAGTCCACATTCGCCTTGATGCCATAGCCGTAGCAAATGTGTACGGCGGTCGTGCAGGTCAGGCCACGGACAGCACGCTCCAGTGCTTTGACACCCCAATCCGCAGCGTCCTGCAGGTAAACATTGAAGGCCGGTTCGTCGAACTGGATGATGTCTACGCCATCAGCCTGCAGGGCCAGCGCCTCCTGATTGAGCAATTCGGCAAAGGCCATCGCCATCGTCACCTTGTCGCCATAGAAACGGTCCGCCACCGTGTCCACAATGGTGAGCGGTCCTGGCAGGGTGAACTTGAGTTTCTTGCGGGTGTGGGCGCGTGCCAGTTGCGCCTCTACGGCGTGGACCCGCCCTTTGAGCTTCAAGGGGGCAATGACCTGCGGCACCTGGGCGTCGTAGCGGCCATTGCGAATGCCCATCGTGACCTTGTGCTCAAAATCAATACCCTCCACCTGCTCCAGAAAGCCGTGCACGAAATGCTGGCGCGACTGCTCACCGTCGCCGACGATGTCCAGACCGGCGTCCTCCTGCAGCTTGATCCACAACAGTGTGGCATCCGCCTTGGCCCGCTGCAACTCGGCACCCTGCGAGCGCCACTGCGGCCACAATTTTTCGGTTTCGGAAAGCCAGGCCGGTTTGGGCAAACTGCCCGCTATGGTTGTTTGAAACACGATGGACTCTGTCGTCAAGGAAAAGGATAGCGCTGTCGCATGTTACGGGAGTTCAGCAACAAGCCTGCCAGCAGTGTAAATGCGGTGACCGCACCCAGAATGAGCGCAGCCGCGGTCCAGGGGCGACCGGTTTGCTGGCGATATTCGATCAGCGTCAACGCCGCCCCCAACCAGCTCGCGCTGGCGCAATAAGCCGCCAATTGCAAAAGAAGCAGGCTCCAGCGCTTTTTGTAGAGAAACAACAAAGGTGTCGCCAGACTCAGGGCAACCAGCAGAAAACTGCCAGATCGGAAGAAATGGGCCGCCATAAGCATGGCGGCAATGACGAACAAAGCAATGCGTGTCGGCATATAAAGATCCAAACTCAGTGTTTGCCCATCACGCACGAAGCGTCTGGGCAAAAAAAGCTAAAGTTCTCTCCCAAGCGAGCTTGGCGGCTTTGGCGTCAAAGCGCGGCGTGGTGTCATTGTGGAATCCGTGTTGAGTGCCTGGGTACTGATAGGCGGTGTAACGAACTCCCGCCGCCTTGAGCGCCGATTCGTATCCTGGCCAGGACGCATTGATGCGCTCATCCACGTCCGCAAAATGCAACAACATCGGTGCTCTGACCTTGGCGGCCTCGTGAGCCGCTGGCAGATTGCCGTAAAAGGCTACGGCTGCGTCCAACTCTGCAATCCGCGTAGCCAGGATGTGAGCCATCCCCCCCTCCGTAGCAAAAGCCGACCACCCCTAACCGGCCAGCACTATCTGACCTGGCACGAAGCCACTGGGCCGAAGTCAAGAAATCTTCACGAGTTTTGCTTTGGTCAAGTTTGGCGAACAACTCACGCGCCTTGTCTTCATCACCCGGGTAACCGCCAAGCGGGGTCAAGGCATCTGGGGCAAACGCCATGTAGCCTTCCAGAGCCAGACGTCGGGCGATGTCTTCAATGTGGGGGTTAAGACCCCGGTTTTCGTGTACCACCAGCACCGTCGGCAACTTGCCCGAAGCATTGGCAGGTCGGGCCAGGTAGCCCCTGGCGCTCCCGTAGCCCAAGGGCGAAGAAAAACTCTGAATCAAGGTCTTGATGCGCTTGTCGTCGGGGGCAAGCACCTGTCCGGCGGCAAAATCCGGACTCAACGCGGCCAATAATCCGATTGCCGTGGCCCCACCCAGCGCAAATCTTTGTGCTTTTTCCAAAAACCCACGTCGGTCAATGCCGCCGTGCACATAGGCGTCAAACAGTATCAAGAGTTCCTGATCAAAATCCTGTGCGGTCTTTCGTTGCATGGAGCTACCCCCCGAAAATATAAACTGACAATTAGGCAAGGTTCTTCAGGGTCGAACGTAGGCCCAGCCTTCCTGCTGGCGCTTGATGACTTCGACGATGCCCGATGGTACATGGCCAATTGAGGCATTCATCTCGGACTTGCTGACATTGAGTCCCGCCATCGTGTTTTCGCAGGCGACAACCTGCACACCTGATTTGACGACTTCACTGACCCGATTGGCGGTCACCGAATCAGATTTGAGCATCCCGACACCGGGGCCGTAGGCCACGATTTCGATCTTCACCTTCTCCACCCCCAGATCAACCTGAGCGTTCTTGACGTTGTTCAAAACCATATTCCATCTGCCAGGATCACCGTCGGTAACCTGGATTACAACTTTGGTAACCTGGTCTGCCGACGTAGCAGCATGCCCGGGGGAAAGCGTTGCAGTAACGGCAATCATCAACCCCAGGAAAAAAGTTTTTGCGTTCATTCTTTGTGTCTCCTTTGAATGTATCCCCGATGCGTGCGCCAACGCAGGCGCCGGGGGCATGGTACCCCTGCAACCTTCAATACGATATGGTTTTGCTTCATTTGAGGATATCGAGGGCTTGACGCTGCATGGGTTACGCCGTTCGTTCAAGAGCCTGACCGAGTGGCTAGAGATACCCGCTGGTGTGGTGGCGCAACTGATGGGGCACAAGCCGAGCACGACCGCTGAAAAGCATTACACCGTGCGACCGCTTGACCTGCTGCGCGTGCACCATGAAAAAATAGAGGCGTGGATACTGGAGCAGGCCGGGATTGTGTTTGATCCCAAGGCTGGGGCTGGCGGATTGCGCGTAGTGGTTCGATAGCGGTTTCCGAAAACGCCAAAAAAGCCAACAGAAACATACAAAGTTATATATACTTCAACAATGAAGCCGATTGAGTTTAGAGGCACAGCACTGGTTGACCTGCGCGACTTCCCGCAAAGTGCCAAGCGCGACGCGGGTTACCAGTTGGGCAAGGTGCAAAACGGTTTGCAGCCGGATGACTTCAAGTCGATGAAGGCGATTGGCGCAGGTGTGGTGGAGGTGAGGATTCGGGACGAAGCCGGGGCATTTCGGGTGGTGTACGTTGCCAAGTTTGAAAACGCCGTTTATGTGCTGCACTGTTTCCAGAAGAAGACCCCGAAGACCGGCAAGCGTGACATAGAGCTAGCCCGCCAACGATTGACCAAGCTAATCAAGGAGATGAGCCATGACCGATAAGCAAAAATTCACCAGCGTGTGGGACGCCATTGAGGACACCCCGCAAGAGGCTGCCAGCATGAAAGCGCGCTCTGCTTTGATGATGGAATTGAGCGCCGTCATTCAGGAACGTGGCATGACCCAACTCGATGCCGCCGCACTGTTTGGGGTAACTCAGCCGCGTATGTCTGACCTGATGCGCGGCAAGATCAATCTGTTTTCTCTTGACACCCTGATTGACATGGCTGCCACTGCCGGTATGGCCCCCATGGTGAAGGTGTCCAAGCCGAAAGTACCGGCCAACGCACTGGTGCTGCGCCGCAGGCGCGTGGCTGCAAGGCAAGCTGTGGTTGCGTGAGGCACATCCATGGGCAACGCTTTCAACAGCATCAAACGCGGCCTGCTGGAGGCCATTGAACGCGCCGAGGGCCGTGCGCCGCATGGCCCGTCACTGGCATTGCTGAACGTCATCGCCCACAACCCCAACGCTGTCATTGAGGCGCTTGTGGCTTGCGCGCGTTACCGAGATAACGGACTGCCCCATTTCGTGAGCGTCACAGAATAGGCTTAGCTGGCGCTGGATTTCGGCAAGTTGCCTACAGATTGCCTACAAGTGATTTTTACGATGTCAAGAAAAAAGCCCCGTGCTACTGTTTATGTAGCGTCGGGGCTAGTATCTATAAGGCGTTCGGTTGGTAGGATGTGGGAGATTCGAACTCCCGACCAACGGATTAAAAGTCCGAACGACATAGATTTCATTGGATTTCACCGGACTGGCAACGGCACAATAAGTGCTTGATTTATAAGGATTACTTGTCTATAATAGTCCGTAAGTGTCCAAAACCATCCGGTTAAATTCTGGCAATATTCTGGCAACGTAAAACACGGATGACCAACGGACTCGATTTCAAAGAGGGCACGAACCGTGAAAAATTCAATTGAAAAATCGGTAGCTGAGATCATCAAAGCACTGTCTCCCGGTCCATTCAAAACGCTTGAGAAGATCAGGCCAAGCGGAGCATTGCAGGTCCGCAAACAAATAAGCGGTGCAATTTCGTTCTATTGGCGGTACAGCATGGGGACCAAGAGTGAGCGCGTATCCATCGGCGTCTACGATCCATCGGCAAAGCCTAAGAGTCTTGAGCCGACACTGCGGGGTTACTCCATTGATGCGGCTGTCCGTGCTGCTGAGAATCTAGCCCTGCAACATCACACGCATGATGGCGGCCGCCCTGCCCTAGTCGCACAGCAACAAGAGGCTAAGCGCACCGAACGGGTAAAGGTAGAGAATGCCAAGGCATTCACGTTAAACAGACTGCTCACCGATTACTGCAACCACCTGGAAACCTTGGGCCGTAGATCGCACAAAGATGCGCGGAGCATATTCAAGCTGCACGTTGACGATGCGTGGCCTGCAATCGCAGCAAGGCCAGCAGCAGGCGTGACAAGCGAAGAGGTAGCAGACATGATGCGCCGCCTAAATGAAAGTGGTAAGGGTCGCACTGCCAACAAACTGCGGAGCTATGTTCGCGCTGCCTACCAGACCGCCAAAGCCGCAAGACTCAAGTCAACCATCCCCGTTCACTTCAAGTCTTACCGCATAGCCAGCAATCCCGCTGCCGACACAGAGCCGGACGAATCAGCCAACAAGCCCGACAAGAACCCGCTGAGCGCCGATGACCTACGCACCTACTGGATCCTGATTAAAGACATCCCCGGCGTCAAAGCGGCTGTATTGCGCATTCACCTATTGACAGGTGGCCAGCGCATAGAACAACTGGTGAATCTGCGGACTGCGGACATTACCGCCGACTCGATAACGCTCTACGATGGTAAAGGGCGTCCGGGCAAACCACCGCGACCACACACCATCCCATTGACAACGCAAGCTGCTATGGCACTCAAGGAGTTAGAGCCTGTTGGAACTTACGCGATTTCCACGGCGTACGGAGTTGACGAAGTGACCAGAGAACAAATCAAGACCGGCGACACGCATCTGGGTGCAACCACCTTGAGCGAGTGGGCACAACAAGCGGTAGGAGACCTTATCCCCGGCTTTCAAGCAAAGCGCATCAGATCAGGCGTGGAGACACTTTTAGCCAAGGCTGGCATCAGTACAGAGATCAGGGGCCGTTTGCAGTCTCACGGCGTTTCTGGCGTACAGGCGAGGCATTATGACGGGCACGATTATCTAGACGAAAAGCGCCGCGCCCTGGTAACGCTTTTCAAGCTGCTAGATCATTCGGGCACGGGAAACGTGGTCCCAATCAAAGC
>JBBQZA010000094.1:0-12443 GCA_038208175.1 Burkholderiales bacterium | reverse complement strand
GGTCGATGCCCAGCTTCATCGCCACCGGGAACAGAATGGGCGCGAAGATCAGCACGATGCTCGACGGCTCCATGAAGTTGCCCGCCAGCAGCAGCATGACGTTGACCGCCAGCAGGAAGGTGACCATGCCCAGGCCATTGCCCAGCATCCAGTCGGCCAGCGCCTGCGGAATGTTCTCGTTGGCCATGATGAAGGAGAACAGCACGGCGTTGGTGATGATGTAGAGCAGCATCGCCGACATATTGGCCGAGTTCAACAAGACGCGCGGCACGTCCCCCAGCTTCATGTCCTTGTAGACAAACACCGCGACCACGAAAGCATAAACGGCGCTCATGGCTGCCGCTTCGGTCGGTGTGAACATGCCGCTGTAAATGCCGCCCATCACGATCAGGATCAGCAGCAAACCCCAGACCGAGGCTTTGAACGTTACCAGGCGTTGCGTCCAGCTGGCTTTGGGCAAGCGCGGATAGTTGAATTTGCGGGCCCGGTAAAACGTAACGCCGCCCAACACGCAGGCCAGCGCAATGCCGGGCACGACACCGGCCATGAAGAGTGCGCCAACCGAGGTGTTGGTAGCCACCGAGTACATCACCATCACGATCGACGGCGGAATCAGGATACCCAGCGCGCCTGATGTGGTGATGACGCCGGCGCCAAAGCTCTTGGGAAAACCGGCCTTGACCATGGCTGGCAACAGAATCGAGCCAATGGCCACCACGGTCGCCGGCGATGAACCGGACACGGCGGCAAACAGGGCGCAGGCCACGACACCGGAAAGCCCCAAGCCGCCGTACCAGTGACCGACCATGCTGGAGGCAAAGTTGATCATGCGCCGTGCCACGCCGCCGTGGGTCAAGAAGTTGCCGGCCAGGATGAAAAACGGGATCGCCATGATCTCGAATTTTTCAATGCCGGTGAAGAGTTTGAGCGCCACTGATTCGAGCGGCACATTGGTAAAGCCGAACAGAAAGGTCAGCACCGTCAGGCCGAGCGAGATCGAGATCGGCATGCCGGTCAGCATCAGCACCAGCAGCAGCACAAAGATGATGGTGGCATTCATTTCGTGTCTCCTGGCCGGTCCGGCGTTTCATCCGGGTGCAGGTTGTCTTTCATGGCATAGGGATTGAGGTCGACCGGCACTACCTCTGCTTCAAGTCCGTCGACATGGCCATGGTCATGGTGCGGCAGTTCGCCAGTTTTCACAAACATCACCATGACCTGCAGAAACCTGAAACACATCAGCGCGCTGCCCAGCGGCACGGCGCTGTAAACGATCCAGGTCGGCCACTCCAGGTCGGGTGTGGTCGGGCCTTCCGGAATGCCGTCGAGTGGCAGACCGAGCAGCTTGAACCAGGCGTGGTGGGCGCCGTTCTCCCACACAAAGCCGGTCGCCAGGCCAGCCACAATGATGGTAAACAGTGCGCCGGCACCCAGGCCAAAGACGATGAATTTGCTGCGTCGCTTGTCGTTCATGCGGTTGATCAGCACGTCAACGCCGACGTGAATGCCGGTGCGCACGCCGTAGGCTGCGCCGAATTTGCACATCCAGACGAACATGATGATGGTGAGCTCCTGCGCCCAGCTCAGGCTGAGGGACAAAAGCCAGTCCTGCAGGCCCGGGATGGCCAGACCGGCAGCGTAACGGTGCACCACGGCCACAAAGATGATCAGCGTCGCAGCGCCCATCAGAAAGGTGACCAGCCACTCTTCCAGGTGATCAAGAAATTTCATGATTTGAACTCCGACAATCTGTCATCAAGGCGGGGCGCAGCGTTGCAGCCGCCTAGAGCTTGGCGGGATCGAAGCCAGTGGCCTTGTAGAACTCCACCAGTGTTTCCTTGCCAACCCGCTCCGTCATCTTGATGTGCACCGGCGCCATGGCTTTTTTCAGGGCAAAACGCTCGTCCTTGGTCGGTTCATAAACGGTGGTCTTGCCACTCTTCCTGACACCGGCCAGAGACAGGTCGTTTTCTTCCTGGGCAATATGGTTGGCATAAACCGTGGCTTCTTTCATCGCCTGCTCCAACTGGCCGCGCACATCGGCGGGCAGACCGTCCCAGAATTTCTTGTTGACGATGACCGCGTAGCCCAGGTAGCCATGGTTGGTCAGCGACAGGTGTTTTTGCACCTCGTGCATCTTTTGCGTGTAGAAGTTGGAGATCGGGTTCTCGGTGCCATCAACCACACCGGTCTGCAGTGCCTGATAGACCTCGGAGAATGCCATCACCTGCGCAATGCCGCCGATCGAGCGGATCTGCTCTTCCAGCACCTTGCTTGATTGGATGCGGAATTTCTTGCCCTTGTAGTCGGCCACCGCCTTCAGCGGCGTGTTGGCCGAGAACGACTTGAAGCCGTTGTCCCAGTAGGCCAGACCTTTGATGCCCTTGGGCTCCAGCTTGGCCAGCATTGCGGCGCCGACCGGGCCCTGGGTGATCTTGTGCAGTTCGGCGGTGTCGTCAAACATGAAGGGGAAGTCAAAGGCCTCGAACTCCTTGACACCCAGCGGGCCAAACTTGGCCAGAGAGGGGGCCAGCATCTGCACCGAGCCGATCTGCAGCGCCTCCATTTCTTCCTTATCCTTGTACAGGGCGCTGTTGGCATAGATCTCGACCTTGACCTTGCCGTGGGTCAGCTCTGCTGCCTTCTTGGCAAAGAACTCGGACGCCTTGCCCTTGGGCGTGTCGGTCGCGACGACGTGGCTGAACTTGATGATGGTCTGGGCATTGACGGCCACAGCGGCGCAGGCCAGCAGTAGGCCGAGTAAAAGTCTGGAAGCTTTCATGGGGGAACATCTCCTGATGAAGTAAAAAAAACCTTGCGGACCGGAAGTCCGCCCGTTTGCCACTATAGAAGCAATCACGCCGATTACCATAGTGGAAAACCACAATATTAAGCCGCCGACTGGCCCTTTTCTTGCCGCAAAATAGCGCCATGATTGAAATCCGCTCTCCCTTGCAGGCCCAGATCGTGCATTGGCAGGTGCAGGTTGGCGACAGCGTGAAGGCGGGTGACCTGCTGGTCATTCTGGAAGCCATGAAGATGGAACACGAAGTTCGAACCGAACAGGGCGGACGGGTAAAGGCGCTGTTTTTTGAAGATGGCGAGTTGGTTGCAGCGCACGATTTGCTATTAAATATAGAGCGCCTACCCAAGGTAATACAAGGGCTAGAAGCCAGTTTGCCTATATTTTCTGAGCCAAATGAGGGCCCTGCCACAGTTCGTTCGGACCTGCAACGTGTTCTCGATCGCCATGCCCCCACAGAAGACGCCAGTCGTCCCGAGACCGTGACCAGGCGCCACGCACTGGGCCAGCGCACGGCGCGCGAAAACATCGCCGACCTGTGTGATGCGGATAGCTTCCTGGAATATGGCGCGTTGGCGGTGGCGGCGCAACGCAGCCGCCGCTCGGAAGAGGATTTGATCAAGAACACGCCGGCCGACGGCATGGTGACCGGTATCGGCAGCATCAACGGCGCGCTGTTGGGTCCGCGGTCCTGCCGCGCTGTGGTCATGGCCTATGACGCGACGGTGCTGGCCGGCACGCAGGGCATGCGCAACCACCAGAAGACGGACCGCCTGCTGGGCATCGCGTTACGGCAAAAATTACCGGTCGTGCTTTTCGCCGAAGGCGGCGGCGGCCGACCCGGTGATGTGGACATGCCAATCGTTGCCGGTTTGCACGTCGCCACCTTTGCCAGCTTTGCGCGTCTGAACGGACAGGTTCCGGTACTCGGCATCGTGGCGGGGCGCTGCTTTGCCGGCAACGCGGCGCTGCTTGGCTGCTGCGATGTGATCATTGCCACACAAGGCAGCAACATCGGTATGGGCGGCCCGGCGATGGTCGAGGGTGGCGGCCTGGGTGCTTTCAAGCCGGAGCAGATTGGCCCGAGCGCGGTGCAGCACAGCAACGGCGTGATCGATATGCTGGTGGCTGACGAAGTTGCAGCGGTGGCGGCGGCGCGTCACTATCTGTCTTTCTTTCAGGGACGGGTCAAGGACTGGCTGGCGCCAGACGCGCTGGCCTTGCGTGACCTGGTACCGGAGAACCGCGTGCGCGTTTATGACACGCGTTGCGTCATGGCGGCTCTGGTTGATCAGGGCAGCCTGCTGGAACTGCGCAGCGGCTTTGGCAAGGGGATTCACACAGCGCTGGCGCGCATCGAGGGGCAAGCGGTCGGCCTGCTGGCCAACAATCCGCTGCATCTGGGCGGCGCGATTGACGCCGACGCGGCAGACAAGGCGGCCCGCTTCATGCAACTCTGTAACGCGCATGGCTTGCCGCTGGTCAGCTTGGTCGATACGCCCGGCTTCATGGTCGGGCCACAGATTGAAACCCAGGCCCAGGTGCGCCACGTGAGCCGCATGTTCGTCGCCGCCGCTCATTTGCGCGTGCCCTACTTCAGCGTGGTGCTGCGCAAAGGCTATGGTCTGGGCGCCATGGCGATGACGGCGGGCGGCTTTCATTCGCCCCTGTTCACGGTGGCCTGGCCGAGCGGCGAGTTTGGCGCCATGGGCCTGGAAGGGGCGGTGCGGCTGGGCTTTCGCAAAGAACTCGAGGCCTTGCCTGAAGGAGCGCAGCGTCAGGCGCTGTACGACAAACTGGTGGCCAGCCAGTACGACAAAGGCAGTGCCATCCATATGGCGGCCACGCTGGAAATTGATGCCGTGATCGACCCGGCGCAGACCCGCGCCTGGCTCTTGGGGGGGCTGCAAACGCAGGGCGAGTTGCCCAAAGCGATTGGCTTGGCGATTGACGCCTGGTAGTTCTTCGCAGCGTGAACAGGCAATGCCGAATCAATCAGGCCGCGCTGTGTTCTACTGCGGCCCATCGGAGGCAAGATGATGATGAATCTATTTCACAAAAAGGCGTCGAGTGCCGTCGATTCGGCAGTTCCGCAGGACTTCCCGTCGCTGGAAGATGCCGCCGAAATGCTGACCGCGCCATCGGCCATGATGCAACTCAGCGTGGCTGAAGCGCGTCGGGTCGTGCGTTACATGCAGCCCAGGCACATTCCCGAGGGAACCGTGTTTATCCGCGAGGGCGACGCCCAGGGTACTGGCTTCATGGTGCTGGTGCTCGAAGGTGAGGTGACGGTGGAAAACATTGTCGTAAGCCGGGTCTCGCCGATTACCGTGACGGTGCTCGGCGCCGGCAGCATGCACGGCGACCTTGGGCTGATCGACGGTTTGCCGCGTTCCGCCTCCTGCACCGCCAGTTCGAGCTTGTACTGTGCGGTTTTGACGCGTGAGCGCATGCAGCAATTGCAGAAGGACGACCCTGGACTGGGGGCCAAATTGATGATGGCGATCGCCATGCGCATTGCTGCGCGGTTGCGCGACAACACCGAGAAGCTGAAGAAGTATGTGCAGTTGACCAAGGCCATGCAGCAGGAAATTGACCACCTGACACCTGAGGCGCGATAGTGGCGGCCACGCAGCTTCGACGCAGAAAGTCCAGACAAGCCAGCAAGTGGGAACGCAGCGCCTGGATGGTGCTGATCGTTTGCGCGACAGTGGCTGCGCTGGGACTCTATTTCTGGGATCCCACCATGATGCGCAATCTGCGCCTGGCCCAGTTTGACCAGTTCCAGCGCTGGTATCCGCGAGCGGCGGCTGCGGTGCCGCTGCGCGTGGTGGACATTGATGACGCGACCTTGCAACGCTATGGGCAGTGGCCATGGCCGCGCACTTTGCTGGCCGAATTGATCCAGCGCTTGCGTGCAGCAGGCGCCAAGGTGGTTGCGCTGGATGCCTTGTTCATGGAGTCCGACCGCACATCGCCCAGAGCCATGGCGCAACTTTGGAAAGATCCGGCGGTCAATGCCGTGCTGAAGGCTTTGCCGGACCATGACGAAGCCCTGGCCCAGACCCTGGCTGGTGGCGCGGTGGTGCTCGGTGCGCTGGCATCGGACCGCGATCCCAACGCAGCGCTGGGTGTTGCCATAGTTTCCCCCCAAACACTGCCTTTCCACTACGACGAACGCACGCTAAGCGGTGGGTCACCGGTGGAACTGCGTAAGTTTTCCGTCATGGCCTGGCCCTTGCCGGTCCTGGCAGACCAGGCGGCAGGCCTGGGCGCTCTCAATATTGCCCCGACCGATGCGGGCGCTGATGGCGTGCTGCGCAGAGTGCCTTTGCTGCTTCGCGCCGGTGGCCAACTGGTTCCGAGCCTGAGCGCCGAAGCGCTGCGCGTGTTCAAAGGGCAGCCCGACTACAGCTTGATCGGCAAGGAGTTTGGTGAATTTGAGCTCCAGATCGGTGATCGCAAGCGGCGGCTGGTTGCAGCCAGGGTGCCCACCAATCGGCATGCTGAACTGTGGTTGCACTACACGCAGGAGCGACCACGACCCATTTCGGCGGCGCACGTCCTCGGGGGCACCTGGGATCCGAAAGAGGTCAGCGGAAATATTGTGCTGGTCGGATCTTCCTCAGCCGGACTCTACGATCTGCGCACCGACCCGTTCGGGGAGACGATGCCCGGTGTGCAGACGCACGCCTTGGCGTTGGAGCAGATGCTGACGGGCCATTATCTTCAGCGACCCCAATTGGCGTTGTTGGCAGAGGCGATGCTGCTGCTATTGGGCGCCGTCCTGGTGGGTGGCGTCGGCCTGAGGGCGTCAGCCGCTCGCTCAGCCCTGGTTGCAGCGGCTGTGGTGCTGACCTTGCTGGGCGCCGGATTCTATGCGTTTGCAGTCCACCACTTGTTATTGGATGTGGTCAATCCGGCGCTGGCAATTCTGCTCAGTTTTGTCATCGCTGGTGCAGTGCATCACTTCATGACGGAGCGTGAACGTAGCTGGGTGCGTGCCGCTTTTTCCCGCTATGTGTCACCCAACCGGGTGGCCTACTTGATGGCGCATCCGGAGCACTTGCGCCTGGGTGGCGAGCGCCGCGTCTGCAGTTTCGTTTTCACCGATCTGGCGGGCTTTACACGGATGATGGAAGGCAGCGACCCGGCGCAGGTGGTGGCGTTGCTCAATGCCTATCTGGAGGGCATGCTGGAGATTGCTTTCAAGCACGAGGGCACGCTGGAGCGCATCATGGGCGATGCGGTGGCAGTGCTGTTTTCCGCGCCCGTGACACAAGCCAATCACCGCCAGCTGGCGCTGGACTGTGCGCTGGCCATGGATCGTTTTGCCACCGGGTACGCGCAGAGTGTGCAGGCCCAAGGCGTGCCGTGGGGGCATACGCGCATCGGTGTGCACAGCGGCGAGGTGATGGTGGGCAATTTTGGGGGCAAGGCCTTGTTTGACTACCGGGCGCTCGGCGATCCGATCAATACGGCTTCACGTCTGGAGAGCGTCAACCGCAGTCTGGGAACTCGAGTTTGTATCTCGCAGGCGATCATGGAAGACTGCCCGGATGCGCAGGTGCGTCCGGTTGGACGCCTGTTGTTGATGGGCAAGAGCCAGGCCGTGCAGGTCTATGAACCGCTGGCGGCGACGGACCCGCTCAACTGTGCTCCGATAGCCGATTACACGCAAGCCATGCAGTGCCTGCAAGAGGGGCAGGCCGAGGCAGCGCTGGTGCGCTTTGAAGCGCTGGCGCTAGGCTATCCGAAAGACCCGCTGGTGCTGCTGCACTTGAAACGTTTGCGCGAAGGCGCCAAGGACGACTTGATCGTCATGACCGGGAAGTGAGTCTGCTCAGCGCAGTATGACTTCGACGCGGCGATTCTTCGGTTCGTTGACATTGTTAGCTGTCTTGACCGCCTGATTGTGCTGGCCATGCGACTCCACGGTCAGAGTGGCGTCTTGCAGTCCCAACTTGCGCAGTTGATCGGCGATGGCTTCGGCTCGCTCTCGCGCAATCCTTTCGTTGCCTGCGGGCGGGCCGGTACTGTCGGTATGACCGGTGACCGATATGTCCACTGCAGTGCGTTCGCGAGCCTTTTGCAGAATGACTGGCAGCAAGGCGTTGGATTCGGGCGTCAGCTCGGTGCCGCCTGTCAGCATGTAGAGCACAAACGTCTCAGGCAACTGTGGGCGCGCCGCCAGCGCAGCGCCAAAGTCGCGCTGCAACTGGTCCTGCGTCACGAAGTAGGGCGGACTGTTACCGTCCAGCGCGACGCCTCTGAAGGCTTGCGACAGGACCTGCTCGCCCTGCGGGTTCTTGACCACGACATTGCCCAGATTGCCGTCCGGGTCGCGCAGCAGTACGACATAGGAGCCCGGCCCTTTGTCGACCGCCGCACATCCGGCCAGCAAAGCCGCCAGTGCCAGGGCTGCGACGGCATAACAAGTACCAGCTCTGTAACTCATTTTGGCTCGTCGACTCTGGCCACAAACTGGGTGCCGCGAACGCCAATGATGCCGGTCGGCGTCTTGACCGTCACCGCCTCGGGCTTGAGTTTGGCGATGACGCCCGACAGGTAGTTCAATGTGCCCTTGATCAGTCGCGTGCTCAGCGCGAGTTGATCCTGCGCCGGGGCATAGAGATACTCGTCCACTGTCAGCTCAGTGTCCGGTCCGAACGACATCAAGGTGCTGTCCTTGAAGGTGATGCCCATCGACGCGCCAGCTGAGGTCTGCAAGCGACTGCCAAGCAGGACGGCGGTGCCGGGTTGCGCCTTGATGCGTTGTCCGGCCGTGGCGACCCAGGCCTCGCCGACGACCTTTTTGACGTAGCCTACCGGCGCGCTCTGGGCTTGCGACAGCACAGGCAGAAGCGCCAGAATCGAGGCGGCGAGCAGTTGCCGGAAATTTTGTTTGTAGCGCATAAGACCTCGATCAAAAGCCGTATTTTCGCCGATTGCTAAGAATGCGTCGGATTACCTGGCGACGACGCGCACCATATCGAGGCATTTGTTGGAGTAACCCCATTCGTTGTCGTACCAGGCTATGACCTTGACGAAGGTGCTGTCCAGCGCAATGCTGGCATCGGCATCAAAAATGGAAGTACGGGGGTCGGTACGGAAGTCGGTGGCCACCACCTTGTCTTCGGTATAGCCCAGCACGCCTTTCAAGGCGCCTTCGCTCTGCGCCTTCATCTCGGCGCAGATTTCCTTCAGCGTGGCTTCCTTGTTCAGTTCCACTGTCAGGTCAACCACCGAGACATCGCTGGTCGGCACGCGGAAAGACATGCCGGTGAGCTTCTTGTTGAGCTCGGGGATGACCACACCGACTGCCTTGGCGGCTCCGGTGCTGCTGGGGATGATGTTTTCCAGAATGCCGCGGCCGCCGCGCCAGTCCTTGTTGCTCGGGCCGTCCACCGTCTTTTGCGTTGCGGTGGCGGCGTGCACCGTGGTCATCAGACCACGCTTGATGCCCCATTTGTCGTGCAGCACCTTGGCCAGGGGCGCCAGGGAGTTGGTGGTGCTACTGGCGTTGCTGATGTTGCATTGACCGGCATAGGTATTGTCGTTGACGCCAAAGACGAACATCGGCGTGTCGTCCTTGCTGGGCGCGGAGAAGATCACCTTCTTGGCGCCAGCGGCCAGGTGCTTTTCGCCCGAGGCCTTGTCCAGGAACAGGCCGGTGGCTTCTATGACGATGTCGGCGCCGACCTCGTTCCATTTGAGATTGGCCGGGTCGCGCTCCTGTGTCAGGCGGATCTTCTGACCGTTGACGACCAGGGTATGGCCCTCGACCGATACCTCGCCCTTGAAGCGGCCGTGCACCGAGTCGTAACGCAGCATGTAGGCCAGATACTCGGGGTCCAGCAGGTCATTGACGGCAACGACCTGGATGTCGCTGAAGTTCATCAATGCAGAACGCAAGATGTTGCGTCCGATGCGGCCAAAGCCATTGATACCAATCTTGATCGTCATAAATTACTCCACTAAAAAAATTGAAAACCGCCAACTGTTACTTGCTACGTAAAACCTTTTCCACTGTGTTGGCCACATTTTTTGCTGTGAAGCCGAACAGATTGAAGAGCACCGGGGCCGGGGCCGATTCACCGAAGGTGTCGATGCCGACCACCGCCGCACAGCCGTACTTCCACCAGCCGTCGGTGACACCCATCTCGACTGCGATGCGCGGCACACCGGCTGGCAACAGGCTGCTCTTGTAGGCTGCACTTTGTTTGTCAAATGTGGTCGTACTGGGCATGGATACTACCCTTACAGCTATCTTTTTTGTAGCAAGTAGTTCTTGTGCCTGGAGCGCCAGCGGTACTTCGGAACCGGTGGCAATGATGACGGCCTGGGCCTTCTTGCGCAGGCCCACTTCGCTCGGCTCGGCCAGCACATAGGCGCCCTTGCTGATATCGCCCAGGCTGGCTTTGGGCGCGTAGTGAATGTTCTGCCGGCTCAGCAGCAGAGCCGTCGGCCTGGTCTTGTTTTGCAGCGCCACGCTCCAGGCGACAGCGGTCTCGGCGCTGTCGCCCGGGCGCCAGACATCCAGGTTCGGTATCAGGCGCAGCGAGGCGGCGTGCTCGACCGATTGGTGGGTCGGACCGTCCTCTCCCAGGCCGATCGAGTCGTGGGTGAACACGTGGACGACGCGCTGCTTCATCAGGGCCGCCATGCGGATCGCATTGCGGCTGTAGTCGCTGAAGGTCAGGAAAGTGCCGCCATAGGGGATGAAGCCGCCGTGCAGTGCAATGCCGTTCATGATGGCCGCCATGCCGAACTCGCGCACGCCGTAGTTGATGTGACGCCCGGCGTTGCTGTGGCCAGTGAAGTCAAAGCGCAGGTTCGGCGTGCTCTTGGTGTTGGTCAGGTTGGAGCCGGTCAGATCGGCCGAGCCGCCCAGCATTTCCGGTAGCGCCGCAGTAAAGGCTTCCAGCGCGAGTTGCGAGGCCTTGCGCGAGGCCACGGTTTCGGCCTTGGTGTGCGCAGCGACGGCGCAGTCGACCGCCACCTGGTTGAAATTCTTCGGCAACTCGCCCTTCATGCGTCGCAGCAGTTCTTTGGCCAATTCGGGGTACGCCGTTTTGTAGGCGGCAAACCTGTCGTTCCAGGCTTGTTCGGCAGCGGCGCCGGCGGCCTTGGCGTCCCAGGCGGCGTAAATCTCTGGCGGAATCACAAAGGGCGGGTAGGGCCAACCCAGCGCCGCGCGAGTCAAGGCAATCTCCTCTACGCCCAAAGGCTCACCGTGCGCCTTGGCGGTGTTGGCGCGGTTCGGGCTGCCCTTGCCAATCGATGTTTTGCAGATGATCAGGGTGGGCTGGCCGTCAGACTGTTTGGCTTCGGCGATGGTACGCGCCACCAGATCGGCATCGTGGCCGTCGATCGGGCCCAACACATTCCAGCCGTAGGCGACAAAGCGCAGCGCCGTGTTGTCGATGAACCAGGGCGTGACCGGTCCGTCGATCGAGATGCCGTTGTCGTCGTACAGCGCGATCAGCTTGCCCAATTTCCAGGCGCCGGCCAATGCAGCCGCTTCATGGCTGATGCCTTCCATCAGGCAACCGTCGCCCAGGAAAGCGAAAGTGTGGTGGCTGATGAGCTCATGGCCGTCACGGTTGAATTCGGTGGCCAGCTGTTTTTCTGCCAGCGCCATGCCGACCGCATTGGCGAGGCCCTGACCGAGTGGGCCGGTGGTAGTTTCGACACCTGGGGTCACGCCGATTTCAGGGTGGCCTGGGGTCTTGCTGTGCAACTGGCGGAATTTCTTCAGCTCGATCAAAGGTAATTTGTAGCCGGTGAGATGCAGCACGGCATAGAGCAGCATGGAGGCGTGGCCGTTGGAGAGGACGAAGCGGTCGCGGTCCAGCCAGTGCGGGTTGGCCGGATTGTGCTTGAGCTGACCGCCCCACAGGGCTACCGCCATATCGGCCATGCCCATAGGCGCGCCGGGGTGGCCCGAGTTGGCGGCCTGCACCGCGTCCATCGCCAGCGCGCGAATCGCGTTGGCCATGTCGGCATGCCGGGGGGGGCTACGGTGTTCGGTTTGTGCTGTATCAGCCATTTGTGGCAACTCCGGTGGAATGCTGCTGGGTTAGGGTAAACGCGATATTTTACCGGGCAGCGATCTGCATTCGGCTATGCTTGTAATTGATCCTCTCGCGTTGACCTGGAATATCTCTATGAGCAAACTGTTTTCTTCCCTGCAACTGCCCTCGCCCCGGGGTGGCCTGACACTGTCCAATCGAATCGTGGTGGCGCCCATGTGTACCTATTCCGCCCGCAACGGTGAAGTCGGTGACTGGCACCTGATGCATTGGGGCAACCTGCTTAACAGCGGCGCAGCCCTGTTCACCATCGAGGCCACGGCTGTCTTGCCGGAAGGCCGGATCACGCCCAATTGCGTCGGCCTGTGGGACGAGCGGACCGCTAGCGCGCTGGGTGACACGCTGCAACGGGCACGCCGGTTGGCGCCTCCGGTGCCGGTGTGCATACAGCTGGCACACGCCGGTCGCAAGGCGTCCAGCGCGCTGCCCTGGCAGGGGGCCCAATTGCTATCGTCGGCGCAGGGCGGTTGGGAAACTTTTGCGCCATCCGCGCTGCCGCATCTGCCGAATGAGGCGCCGCCCACTGCCCTGACGCTGGACGGAAT
>JBBQZA010000093.1:0-12585 GCA_038208175.1 Burkholderiales bacterium | reverse complement strand
TGCTCGGCGCCGGACACCGGCAACATGGAAACCATCGCCCGCTACGGCTCGGCGGATATCAAGGCGCGCTGGCTCAAGCCGCTGCTCGAAGGGCAGATCCGCTCCGCCTTCGCAATGACCGAACCCGATGTGGCTTCCAGCGATGCCACCAACATTCAAACCCGTATTGAGCGTCAGGGCGACGACTACGTGATCAACGGCCGCAAGTGGTGGACCTCGGGTGCCGGTGACCCGCGCTGCGCGGTTTTCATCACCATGGGCAAAACCAACCCCGATGCACCACGCCATTCGCAGCAAAGCATGGTCATCGCGCCGGCCAACACACCGGGCATTACCGTGGTGCGCACCCTCAATGTCATGGGCTACGACGACGCGCCGCATGGCCACGGGGAAGTGCTGTTTGAAAACGTCCGCGTGCCAGTGACAAATATTTTGCTCGGCGAAGGCCGCGGCTTTGAAATCGCGCAAGGGCGCCTTGGCCCGGGACGCATTCACCACTGCATGCGTCTGATCGGTCTGGCGGAGCGCGCGCTGGAGCTGATGTGCAAGCGCACCTCTTTACGCGTGGCCTTTGGCAAGACCATCGCCGCGCAAACTGTTACTCAGGAACGTATTGCGGAAGCTCGCTGCAAAATCGACATGGCGCGCCTGTTGACACTCAAGGCAGCCTGGATGATGGATGTGGCGGGCAACAAATTTGCCAAGAACGAGATCGCCATGATCAAGGTGGTGGCGCCCAGCATGGCCTGCCAGGTCATCGACTGGGCGATGCAGGCACATGGTGGCGGTGGCATGTGTGACGACTTTCCGCTGGCCTACAGCTACGCCATGGCGCGCACCTTGCGCTTTGCCGACGGCCCGGATGAAGTGCATCGCAATTCCATTGCCAAGGCCGAACTTGGTAAATACGCGGCCAAAGCCGCAACCTGAAAGCAGGAGAAAAGGCCTAATGCAGGTGGCGCGGTTTGCGCCCGCCACCATGTCCCATGCCGCCATGGCCGCCACTGGAGCCGCGCGGTGGCTTCCCCAACTGCAATGAATTGACCAGTTCATCAAAGCGCTGGCCAAACAGTTTGTCGATCTCGGCCACAACACCACCGAGTTCAGCGCCGTCAAAATGGCGTTCCATCAAATTCACGACGTCCTGCACCAGCAGGTCGCGTTGCACTTGCATGATGGCAGCCGGGTCGGGCCCGACAAAGAGCATGACGAAATCATCGCGTGACTCGGAGTCGGATTCCTCTTCCACCTCCTCGTCCTCAAACTCGGTGTCGTAAAAGGTAACTTCGATCGCGGCGCCGGTTTTCGCAAGTTCGTTGAGGTTCATGCACATTTCGTCCAGTGCCTGGCGGAAATCATCATCACCCTCCACCGTCCAGCACATCTGCAGCAAGTGTTCCTGGGGATCAAACTTGATGCCCGGTTCGTCTTCATAGGAACTCTCTGCCGCCTCCGCAAGGGAACGGGCGCCGGTGTACTTCCACAGCGGTTTGAGTGCGTCCTGCAACTGCCCGAAAACAACTTCATCACGCAAGGTCACCTGGCCATGAACATGGATCTCGAGGGGGGCGTTATAGCTTGACATGGGATGTTAGTGTAATGGGATCACCGGGGCAAAAATCAAATATGATCGCTTGATGCCCGAGACTGGACTGGAACCTGTCTCAAGCAGAGATAGTCTTCCACAGGATTGCCGCTACCTATGAACGCCACCAAGACGCTTTGTACGATATTGCTTTCGCTCTCGGCAATGGCATGCTCAAAAATCGAGGGAATATCGCCGACGAAGTATTTTTCGTTCGGCAGAATGGTCAAGGTTTCGAAATCTTACGAATGCCATCTTGCGGCCACTCAACTTGCCACCTACTATTACCAGAACAGTTACCTGACGGCGGACATGTATAACAAACTTTCACTTGACTGGGGAAATACAACATTTGAAATAAGTGGTCAGATTGGAATGACGGAGGAAGCGGTTATTGATTTGAATAAAGAAACCATACAAAAATACAGCGATATGGGTGAACGACTTAAAAAGAATGCAATGGCATTTCAAAGTTATTCACATACCCTGAATAATAAAATGAATGAATGCGCAGCCCTGATTGGATCTGACCCGGAAATACGATCGATTTTTCAATACTTTGCGAGAAAACCGCCAGCTTAATGCGATTTTTCGCGTCATCGATCAATCAAGTTGTTCCTCAAGCATTGCATTGACCTTGTGTTCGCGAACCCCAGTGACTTCAAACTCTTCGTTCAGACCACTGTTTAGTGAACTGTATTCAGCAGACAGGTATTCCGTAATGATTTCAGTCATAGCCTTTTTCACAAATTTTCTTGCTCTCTTGGGGTCGTTGCTCAGGTTTTCAAATTCTTCCTTGTAAACGCGGGACAGGTAATTCTCAGCACCCAGCGATCTTAAATATTGATTCCTGTTTTCAATCGCATTGAACGCCTCAATGAGCCCGTCTTTCGGACTGTATCTCTTCCCGATCGTCAAATTGTAAGCATCACACATCGTCTTGACGGTTGATTCAAGTGTAGGCTTCTTGAATATATCAAAGAGTCCCATTTTGTATTCCTTATTGACAAATCCTGTATACATCCATTGCAGAAAAAAGGTACATCTTTTTTGATAATGCACCTAGCTGACCCACGATAGTCAGAACCAGTGTCGCAGCGCGCTTTTACGCCTACTCATGGCGCTTGTCAAGATAACGCCCGGCCTAACGCACTGGTCGTTTCAATCATCACCATCTCTTGAGGTAAACTGGCTTCGAACTGTCACAGCCGGGTCTTTAATGCACATTGCCATACTTAAAGACGATGACGATCAAGAAGAAGCGCTTCGACCTGTTGCTAATCGACTGGATGCAGCCCGACAGCAATGGTTCCGAAGTCTTGCAATGGTTCAGACAAAATCTGCGCTGGCAGTCGGCCGAGATCTTTGAGAGCGGCATCGAGAAGACCGTGCAGTGGAACCTGGAGCATCAGGCTGGGTCACCCATGTGCAACCGGGTGTTTAACGCGACTGGGTGCAAACCAACGGCGGCCGACGCTGATGAAGATCCTTTTTATTTCAACAAACCAAACGAGAACACACACCATGACGCAACGCAAAGGCATCATCCTGGCTGGCGGCTCCGGCACCCGACTGCATCCAGCGACGCTGGCGATGAGCAAGCAACTGCTGCCGGTGTACGACAAGCCGATGATCTACTACCCCTTGAGCACGCTGATGCTGGCCGGCATACGCGACATCCTGGTCATCAGCACACCTCAGGATACGCCGCGCTTTGCGCAATTGCTGGGTGAGGGCTCGCAATGGGGCCTGAGTCTCCAGTACGCCATGCAACCCAGCCCGGACGGTCTGGCGCAGGCCTTCATCATTGGGGATAAATTCATCGGCAATGCCCCCAGCGCGCTGGTGCTGGGCGACAACATCTTCTACGGCCACGACTTCTCGCCCTTGCTGGCCAAGGCCGATGCCAAAACCGAAGGAGCCACCGTCTTTGCCTACCATGTGCACGACCCCGAGCGCTATGGCGTGGTGGCGTTTGACGTCCAAGGCAAAGCCAGCAGCATCGAAGAAAAACCGCTGCAACCGAGGAGCAACTATGCCGTGACGGGGCTGTACTTCTATGACAACCAGGTGGTGGACATCGCCAAAGCGGTGAAACCGAGTGCCCGGGGCGAACTGGAAATCACCGCGGTGAACCAGGCTTATCTGGAGCGGGGTCTGCTCAATGTGCAGATCATGCAGCGCGGCTACGCCTGGCTCGATACCGGTACGCATGACAGCCTGCTGGAGGCCAGCCAGTTCATTGCGACGCTGGAGCGACGCCAGGGGCTGAAGGTGGCGTGTGTGGAAGAGATTGCCTGGCGCAACGGCTTCATCGATGATGCGCAACTGGCCAAATTGGTGCAACCCCTGGCCAAGAATGGCTATGGTCAATACCTGCTGAGGCTGCTGAGCGAGCGCGGTCGTCACGATTTCTGATTGAGGAGCTCTCGATGTGTGGAATAGTCGGTGGCGTCTCGAGTCGCAACATCGTACCGGTATTGGTACAGGGCCTGCTGCTGACCATCACCCAGTCGGGTGAGACTGCCGATACGCTGGTGACCAGTGCCATGCCGGTGGTGACGGTCGAGTAGCGACCCTGATACGGCAGCACACCCACTATGCGCACGTATTTTTTGGTGGCGACACAGCCCAACATCGGTCTCACCTCGGTTTCGCTCGGTCTGGTGCGGGCACTGCAACGATGTGGGTTGAAGGTTGCGTTCGTCAAACCAGTGACCAAGTACACGCCGGAGACAGAACCTTCGGTGCTGTTTGCACGCAGTATCTGCCATATCGATAGCAGCCCCAACCCATTGCCCATGGGTCTGGTGACACAGCAGGTTAGCAACGGTCAGACCGAAGAGCTTCTTGAAAACGTTGTCAGCCTGACCATGTCCGCCACGCAAGGGGCCGACGTGCTGGTGGTCGAGGGCATCCATGCCGATCCGAGTCGGTATTTCATTCCACGCCTGTCAACTGACATTGCCCGTAGCCTGCAGGCCGAGGTGGTGGTGGTCGCCAGCGCCGTTGACGCTGAGGGTATCGCCCAGACCAGGGAGCGGATTGCCTACACCCGCAGTAACGGACACCATGTGGCGGGTGTTATCTTCAACCGCGCAGCTCCAGACTTTGATGCTGCGGCAGCGGCCAGCCAATTGGACGACGTGCCGATCTGGGGTGTTATTCCAAACATTCCAGCTCTGTCCGCACCACGCACGATTGATGTTGCCCACCATTTGGGCGCGCAGGTGCTGATAGCGGGCGACATGGCGACGCGCCACGTGCTTGAGACGGTGCTCGCCGGCCGATCGGCGGCAGAAGTCATTCCGCGTTTCAAACCTGGCGCACTGGTGATCAGCACCGGCGACCGCGATGACATCATGCTGGCCACGGCCCTGGCGGCCAGCAATGGTATCGAGCTGGCGGGTTTGCTTCTGACGCATAACAGCTTCATCAGCCAGCGCATCGAGCGTTTCGGCTCACGCGGGTTCCACAGCGGTTTGCCGGTTCTGCGCACAGACAGTGACAGTTATGAGACCGCTGCCCGCATCAGCCGTTTGCCTCTTGCGGTACCGCAGGACGATAAAGTCCGGATGGATGCCGTGCTGGACAGCGTGGCTGAACACCTGGACGCCGAAGCCATCTGCGCCGGACTGAATCTTGCCGCATCGAAGCGCATGCCACCGCCAGCTTTCCGTTACCAGTTGATCCAAAAGGCGCGTGCTGCCAACAAGCGCATCGTGCTGCCAGAAGGTAACGAGCCGCGCACGATTCGTGCCGCGGTGATCTGTACCGAGAAAGGCATTGCGCGTTGCGTGCTGCTCGGCAAGCGCGCGGTGATCCAGTCGGTTGCCGACGCGCTGGGGATTGATTTGCCGCCGGGGCTTGAGATTCTTGAACCCCACAGAATCGCCGAGCACTACGTCGCGCCGATGGTGGAGATGCGAAAGGGCAAGGGACTGACACCGGTACAAGCCGTGGCCGCACTGGAAGACGCCGTGGTGCTGGGCACCATGATGCTGGCGCTCGATGAGGTTGATGGGCTGGTCAGCGGCGCCGTGCACACCACGGCCAGTACCGTGCGCCCGGCGCTGCAACTGATCAAGACGGCGCCAGGTACTTCGCTGGTGTCATCGTGCTTTTTCATGCTGATGCCGGATCAGGTTCTGGTTTACGCCGATTGCGCGATCAACCCCGATCCAACGGCCCAGGAACTGGCCGAGATTGCCAAGCAGAGCGCCGATAGCGCACGCGCCTTCGGCATCGACCCCAAGGTGGCGATGATCAGTTACAGCACCGGGGCATCGGGATCGGGTGATGACGTGGAAAAGGTACGCGCCGCCACCGAACTTGCCAGGGCACGCTGGCCGGAACTGGTGCTTGACGGCCCGATGCAATACGACGCCGCGACCGTGCGCGACGTCGCCGCGCTAAAGGCGCCGGGCAGCGCCGTGGCGGGGCAGGCCACGGTGTTTATCTTCCCCGATCTGAATACCGGCAACACGACTTACAAGGCGGTTCAGCGCTCAGCCAACGTCGTGTCGGTGGGCCCCATGTTGCAGGGCTTGCGCAAACCGGTGAACGACCTGTCACGCGGCGCACTGGTGGATGACATTGTCTTTACCATCGCGCTGACAGCCATCCAGGCCGAGTCGATGGCAAGCCAATGAAGGCGAACACGAATCTTCCTTTGCCGAAAACGTGCGCCAGGAGGTAGCCAGCCTGCGTGTGCCAGCGGGCAGCGGCGAATGGCATAGCAGCAATTGTGTGGCAGCGGCAAGATGCAACGGAGACGAATACCAATGAATACCAACACCGCGACAATCTCAACTGCGCTCTGTGGACTCGCGCTGAGCCAGAGCGAGACCACGCTCAGTACACGGCGCATGCTGGCCTACGCAGCCGGCATCGGTGATCTGTCCCCCAGGGTTTTCGACGACTCGCATTCCGACTTCATGGCCAGCCCGACACTGTGCGTGGCACTTGAATGGCCGGTGATCAGCGATCCTGCCAATGTGGGCCAGATCGTGTCCGATCCGCGTGAGGCGGCCCGCGCCGTCCATCTTTCGCAAGACTCGCACTTTCATCGGCCGATGCGCGTCGGCGATCGTTTGACCACCGGGGGTAATGTCGTCGGCATCTGGCGCGGCGCCGCCGGGGTTCGTGTCGCCAGCACCCTGCGCACCGTGGATACAAGTGGCGCAGCTGTGGTGACCAGCCATACGGTCGCGGTCTATCGCGATGTCGATGCCGTGGGCAGTGACCGGCCAGCACTTGATTTGCCAGCACTGCCAAAGCCAGACGGCACAGAGAGCGATATGCTTTCCGCGGACTTTGTCATTGATACTGCCCTGCCGCATCGCTACACCGAATGCTCCGCCATCTGGAACCCGATTCACACCGAGCGCTGCGTGGCCAAGGCGGCCGGCCTGCCGGATGTGATACTGCATGGTACGGCGACCTGGGCCTTGGCCGGTGCCGAGATCGTGCGCCAACTGGCAGGGGGCGATCCCGCTCGATTGAAGCGTCTGCACGGGCGCTTCGGCGCGCTGGTCTTTCCCGGCACCACCCTCCAATTACAGTTTCAATTCCGTCGCTCCGCGGCCGACACCCTGGTCTTCTTTTCGGTGCTGACACCGCAAGGGCAGAAGGCAATTGCCAATGGATTTGCCCTGCTTGCAGGACAAGCTGGTTGCACGCAGTTCAACAGATGATCTGTCACGGTCGAAAATCATTCAGCGCTTCGTCGTAGATCGCAGTACGCAGAACACCGTCCCCAGTAACGACACCGCGGTACATGCCTGAACAGTTGAAGGGCATGGCCCAGGCGCCGTTTTTGTCAACGCCGATGACACCGCCTGAGCCCCCAACCGGTGCCAGCATATCCATTACGACGCTGCGTGCGGCTTGATTAAGACTCTGTCCGGCAAGGCGAAGGCGTGCTGCAATTTCATGCGCTACCGCATAGCGGATGAAGCTCTCGCCGTGGCCCGTGCCTGATATAGCACAGCTAGCGTCATCGGCCCAGGTGCCGGCGCCGAAGACAGGTGTGTCACCGACCCGCCCCGGCGCTTTGCCGGTCATGCCGCCAGTCGAGGTTGCAGCCGCCAGATGACCGTGGCGGTCGCGCGCTACCGCTCCCACCGTGCCGTGCTTGCGCGACTCATCGCCATCCAGCACGCCAGAGCGGCGCAAGGCCAGTGTTTCCTGCAAGGCTTGCCAGCGCTGATCGGTATGGAAATACGCCGGTTCTTCAAAGACAATGCCGTGGCCGCGAAGAAACGTGAGGGCACTGTCGCCAATCAAGAGCACATGTTCCGACTTTTCCATCACCGCGCGAGCCGCGAGGATCGGGTTCCTGGGACCGAAGATACCAGCCACGGCACCGGCCGCATGATCCCGCCCGTCCATGATGGCGGCGTCCATTTCCTGTTTGCCGTCCGAGGTGTAGACGGCGCCACGCCCGGCGTTGAACAGCGGGTCGTCTTCCAGCACCAACACGGCCGAGGTCACGGCATCAAGCGCCGCCCCTCCGTCTGCCAGCACCTGCCGTCCCGCCTCCAGCGAGCGGCGCAGTCCGCCATGGTAGGCGGCTTCGCGCTCGGCGTTCATTTTGCTGCGCACAATGGTGCCGGCACCGCCGTGTACGGCCAGCGTGAAATCAACATGCGGGTCTGCGGTCTTCAATGTCGTGCGCCTCATAGTTCCAGCGCCAACGCGACCCGTGCCTTGACCGCCGACAAGCCCTGGGAATCAGCAAAGAGATCATTCTCCTGCGGGACCACCAATTTCTTATGCATTCTCCAAATACCTCATGCCGGCGCAGTTGCTTGACCTTGGATTCACAACTTGCATGCGAAGCGACTCTCCAGATAGGCAAGCAATGTGCGAATGGTCTGCGCTTCACCCCCGATCGGTCGGCCGGCGCGCGCTACATCGTTCCAGGCGAACAGATCGATGTGCAACCAGTCCTGTTGCTCGGGCACGAAATACTCCAGAAAAAGTGCCGCGTTGATCGAGCCGCCGAGTGCATTCTTGCCGGTGTTGACAATGTCGCCAATGGAACTCTTGATACCATCTTTGTAGGGCTGCCAAAGCGGCATGTGCCACATCGGGTCGTCCAACTGCAGGCCAAGATCAACCAGTTGGCGCGCCGTTGTTGTCTGCTTGCTGAAAAGCGCCGGCAACTGAGCGCCCAGCGCCACACGCGCGGCACCGGTCAAGGTCGCCAAATCGATGATGAGTTCGGGCTGCGTCTCTGCGGCATAGGCCAGAGCATCGCTCAGAACGACCCGGCCTTCGGCATCCGTGTTGCCGATCTCAATGTGCAGACCTTTGCGCGTCTTGATGACGTCGCCAGGACGGTAGGCATTGCCGGCAATCGAATTCTCGACCGCCGGGATCAGGACCTGCAGACGCACCGGCAGCTTCATCGCCATGACCAGCGCCGCCAGGCCCAGCGCATTGGCAGCGCCGCCCATGTCTTTTTTCATCAAACGCATGCCCTCGGCACCCTTGATGTCGAGGCCACCGCTGTCAAAGCAGACCCCCTTGCCGACAATGCTGAGACGCGGCGCTTTGGGCTCACCCCAGAGGATTTCGAGCAATCGTGGCTCGCGGCTGCTGGCGCGCCCTACGGCGTGAATGGCGGGGAAGTTCTGCTTCAAAAGTGCATCGCCCACCACCTGTCTGAACTTGGCCCCATGTTGCTTGGCCACCATCTGCGCGGCCTGCGCCAGTTCTTTGGGCCCCATGTGTTCAGCGGGCGTATTGACGAGGTCGCGGGTAGCAGCAATGACGGTCGCCAAAGCCATGCCACGCTGGGCATCCGGGTCGGACAGCACGATCAATTGGGCGCTTGCACGGCTGCGTGCTTTGTACAGGTCGAATTCGTAGCTGCCCAGTTCCCACGACAGTGCCGCCTGCTCTGGCGGCACCTGCATCCCCGCGTCAGACAGCCGGTAGATGCCTACCGGCAGGGCCAATGGCAGGGCTGACAGCGCAAAGGGGGACTCTGCTCCAGCAACGCCGGCAAACACTTCGCGCAGTTTGCCATCTGCGCCGGGAATCAGGGCGTAGCTGCCTGGCCGGCCGTCGAAGGCCAGCGTGCCCAACCACTGGCGGGTCGGTTCAGGCAGCTTTGGCGCAAGGCGCTTGAACTCGGCGCAGTCAACCACGGTGATGGCGATCGCACTAGCGGGAATGGACTTTTTGAGTAGAACAGTCATCTGCCTTTGGCTCCTTGCTGAAAGTGCATCAAATTTTGTTTTTGAGGAGATGGTGCCTCGAACCGGACTCGAACCGGTACGCCGATTACTCGACAACAGATTTTAAGTCCTGCGCGTTAAATTATAGGCGCCTTTCGGAGTCCTGGTCGCACTCTGTTAAAACAAGTTTTTTCAGAGGAGAAATTGCAAACCTTCCAGAACTATCTCGAAAGATTCAGTTGCAATAATATAAGAAATGCGGTGAAAATGCGGGGAATTCAAAAACCCCACATTGACAGGAAAACCATGCCGGCACCCCGTTTATTGAAACCCTGGACGACCATGAAGCAGGTGTGGCCTCTGCTGAAAATTGAGGGCCAGCACAAGGATCCAGGCTTCCAAAATTTTGGGGTGATGGTGTCTCCAAAAGGCAAGTGCGTCTGGACCATTCGATACAGCCAAGGGACACTAGCCCGGAAGCACCTCGAAGAAAAAAAGGACGGCAAAGCCACGCCGCGCAGGAACCCGGAGACCACACTTGGCCTGGTTCAATTTGAAGGGTCGGTCGCTGACGGCTCCAACATCCTGGACCTTTGCCAGGCCCAGGCGGCCGCGCGCGAGTGGATAGCCGAGCAGAAGGACCCTATTTACGCAGCCAGGCGCCGATCCGAGCGCGAGGCAGCTCTTGCCAAACCCTTGACACTGCGGACCGGCTTCGAGGAATACCTAAAAAACCGACGAACTAAGCGTGCCGCGCCGCTGGTGGACCGCACCAAAAAGGGGTATCGGCAGACGTTCGAGAACCACCTGAGCCCCGCCGCCGATTGGCCCCTGCTCTCGAGCACAGTCCTTCAATGGCAGGAATTGCTGGTTGCCATTGCGGATAAGTCCCCTTCCCGTGGCATGGAGGCTATGAATATCGTCTCCGGCATCTATACGTATTACGAAACGCTAGAGCTGCCTGGCCTGACTCGCAACCCCATCCGCAAAGTGCGAGGGCTTTCGTTAATCATGCCCCCTGAGAAGCGGGAGAGCCACGTGCCCCCTGTCAACCTCCCCGCGCTGGTGAAATCAATCCAAGCCTTGCGCAATGGTGGCAGCAAAGACCTTCTGATGTGCTACACGCTAGGGGGATTCCGGCGCACCGCCGTTATGCGCTTTCGGCGCTCCATCATCTCGTTCAAAAAGCAAACAGAGGGTGCCGTCATCAGGGTCCCAAAGGGAGAGCCCGGCTGGAAGGCATGGTATGGAAAGTTCCCTCTTAACTCGCAAGTCGCAGGGATATTGAGAGCAAGAGCTGAAGCGTTGCCCCCGGGCGACGACTGGCTGTTTCCAAACCGCAATAAGAAGGGTGGGGTGTTCCCGCACATGTCAAATATCAGCGGCTCGTGCGAAATTGTGAGCGAAGAAATCGGTATCAAAATCCAGCCCCACGACCTGCGCCGCACGTTCGGAGCGATTTGCGACCTGATGTTTCCCGGCGACGTAGCGCTCGCCGGCGCGCTGCTGACACACCGGTGGGCCCTGCCGGAAAATCCCGAGACCAGCATCACCCTGAGTTATCAAAAAAAACCTCTTAAAGAGCTGCGCAACGCCAGTGAGGTTATCGCGAATGCAATGCTGGAGATTGCGGGCAGATTGCCCATGACCGACGAGACCGCCGCAGCGCTGCGGCGCAAGGGCATTGACCCTGAAAATATGACTATGTTGGACTTACCGGATGACGACGATGAGTGAAGCGGCCATCGGCATGACCCGACACGGACAATACTTGGCAGTGCTCGACGGCGGAGTCGTTGCACTTCGACGACCCCTGGGACTTGGTGAGCGTCCTGCTCGAATTTGGCTACACGAAAACGGTGTCAGCGGATGGCGACCAGCTGCTGTGCGATATTGTCGACAACGAGATCGCGCTGGCCTACACGGCGGAGGCTTTGCAGAAGGCCGGTTTTCGTGGCTACACGTAATTGGTCGAAATCGTTGTCAAATGCCTTAATCACCACCGCACCTACCTGGAAGGCCGCCTGGCCTACAAGATCCAGGAACGTGCTTTTGGCGGACTGCCGAGCGCGCTGCGGCGCAAGTTGAAACAGGCCGGTAAAACCGGCGAAATCCCGAATCAGAAACGCAGCTCGGACAACCAACTCGTATCAGGCACCACCATGGTTCGCGAATACAACGGGATCGAGCACAAGGTGTGTGCCATCTTTCTGTGTCCTCCGCCATTTTTTTTTGGTATTTTACTGTCTCGCTGGCTTTCAAGGAGTTCCGCTATGTGTGGTGATAGCCTGAGCGACAGCACCGAGGCCGCCACTATTCAGTTTTCGCCAGTTCTGCCGTTGACTATACAAGGCAAAGAGTGCTAATGAACTAGGAGGCAATGAAATGTACGCATTTGGTTTTGTGTCTGGCATCATGGTCAGTGTAGTTGTTATGTTTATGCTTTTCAGCATAGACAGGTATATCCCCGAAGACGGGTCGGATATAGGATTGCAGCGTTAACTTGTTCGTTGCGACGCGGCACTGTTTAGGCTCGGGGAAAAGATGATGAACAAGACCTTCACCCCCTTAGCGACTTCGACGCGACGGGTACTTCGGTGTCTTGTATCAGGCAGGCAAGCGCAGGCCTAATATGAACCCGTGGCAAATCTTCTTGCTGCCGACAATCTTTGGCCTGTTGATTCTGGTACTGGCTCTGACTTTGTTATGGCGAAACAATTGGATGGAATGAGTGTCTCCTCTAAAGTTGCAATGCGCTTCCAGGCCTGATGTGGCGTTGGTCGCTTTACCGCTGTCCGAGGGATTTCAGCC
>JBBQZA010000092.1:0-12662 GCA_038208175.1 Burkholderiales bacterium | reverse complement strand
TGCGATATTCTTGATTTTGGTGGGGCTCATGTCGGGGTCTCCGGAGTTGTTGCATCCCCAGACTTTACACGCCCCGGTGTTGCTCCAGCAAAGCGCTGCGGGTGGCGGGACTTTCAAGCTGCTTCAGCGCAAAAAAGCTGTCGCACAATTCCATCACGCTGGCCTTGGAGATGATGCCATCAAATGTGATGCATTGCCGCCGGCCAATTGCGTCTAAAGTTGAGTGCTTGAGGTCCAAGGCACTGATGCAAGCCTGGGTTCGAACAATTTCCAGAGTCAAGGAGCATGGTTATGTTGAAGGTTCGTAAATCAAATGAGCGCGGTTATGCCGATCACGGCTGGCTCAAATCATTTCACAGTTTTTCTTTTGCCGCTTATTACGACCCGCAGCACATGGGCTGGGGTAATCTTCGCGTCATCAACGAAGACCGCATCGCCCCCGGTACCGGATTCGGTACGCATGGCCATCGCGACATGGAAATCATCAGCTATGTGCTCTGCGGCAATCTGGCGCACAAGGACAGCATGGGCAATGTCAAGGGCATCCCGCCCCGTGACGTGCAGCGCATGAGCGCCGGTAGCGGCGTGCAGCACAGCGAGTTCAATCATGCACCGAACGAGACCACTCATTTTCTGCAGATCTGGATAGCGCCGAACGTGACCGGTATCACGCCGGGTTACGAGCAGAAGACCTTCCCTGATGCCGAGAAGCAGGGCAAGCTGCGTCTGGTCGCCTCGCCCGATGGCGCGCAGGACTCGGTCACCATTCATGCTGATGCGCGTCTTTATGCTGGGCTCTTCGAGGCCGGGCAAAGCGCCGAACTGGCGCTGGCGCCAAAGCGCAAGGCCTATGTGCATCTGGTTCGTGGCGATCTTTCGGTCAACGGCGTTTTGCTGTGCACCGGCGATGCGGCATTGATCGACGGCGAAAGTCGAATTCGACTGACTCAAGGCAAGGGTGCCGAGGTGCTGGTGTTTGACCTGCAGGCCTGATTCATTTTTTTCAAGGAGTATTCAAATGGCGAAAGTCGCTGTGGTTTTTCATTCAGGTTATGGTCATACGCTGCGCATGGCGCAGTCGGTGGCGCAGGGCGCTGGCGCCGAACTGGTGGCAATCGACGCCGACGGCAATCTGACGGAGGCCGGCTGGAACACGCTGAACACCGCTGACGCCATCATCATGGGTTCGCCGACCTACATGGGTTCGGTGAGCTGGCAATTCAAGAAATTTGCCGATGCCTCCAGCAAACCCTGGTACTCACAGGCATGGAAGGACAAGATTTTCGGCGGCTTCACGAACAGCGCCAACGTCAATGGTGACAAGCATTCGACTCTGCACTATTTGATGACCCTGGCCATGCAGCACAGCGGCATCTGGGTCGGCACCGGTCTGAACTACAACAACACCAAAGCGTCGCAGCGCGCCGACGTGAACTATCTGGCTTCAATGGCTGGCCCGATGGCCCAGACTGCAGGTGACGCCAGCGCTGCGGAAATGAACGTGGGCGATCTGGAAACCGCCAGGCTGTTTGGCCAGCGCGTGGCTGAAGTCGCGGCCAAGTTCCACGGCTGATCGGATTGCATTAGAAAAATCTTTGTCCGCTTAGCCAGGAAATCGGACCGCCGACAAGGCAAAATCGGTTCATACAAACCAAATTTATTGGGAGGCTGTGATGAACCGATGCGTCTTGCTGGCTACCATGTTGGCTTGCTGGGGCGCGGCTTGGGCGCAATCAGCGGCGGAACTGTCTGAAAAAGACTTTCTGAGCGACCTGCCGGTGGTTCTGTCGGTGTCGCGCTTGCCGCAGCGGCTTGACGACACGCCCGGCGCCGTGACCGTGATCGAGCGCGACATGATCCGGCTCTCGGGCGCGCGTGATGTCGCCGACCTGATGCGACTGGTGCCGGGTTTCCAGACCAGCATGGCGTTCGAGCGATCGGCGCCGCAGGCCAGTTATCACGGCGGTTTCGGCAGCTATTCGAATCGCATCCAGGTGCTGGTCGATGGCCGTTCGACCTATTCTCCGTATTTCATCGGTGCTGTTGAACCCGGTCTGCAGACCGTCGCGCTCGAGGACATCGAGCGCATCGAAGTCTTGCGCGGCTCCAATTCAGCCGCCTATGGCGCGCGCGCTTTCCTCGGTGTCATCAACATTGTGACCCGTGATCCGATGGATACCCAGGGTACTGCGCTCAGCCTGACAGAAGGTGGCAACGGCATCCGCGATGCGCGCGCCAGCCTGGGTTGGGGCACTGACAAAACCGCTTTTCGCCTCGGGCTGGATCGTCGTGGCGACGCTGGGCTGGCAGATTCCAATGGCCACAACCGGGTCGACCGGTTTAATTTCCGCGCCGACCTGCGCCCCAACGCCAGCGACGAAATACAACTGCGCGCCGGCAGCCTGGCGATCAACGCCGGCAAAGGTTTTGCAGACAACCCGGATGATCTGAGCCGCGACACGCGGTATGCGTCGGGCTACCTGCAGCTCGATTGGCGGCGCAGCCTGCATCAGGATCAGGATCTGTCCCTGAGCTATTCCCATATGCAGGAGTCGTACCAGGACAGCTACCCCTATTCCCTGACCCCGCTCGGGATCAATGACAGCATCGCCGTCTCGGGCAACGGCGTTGCCAGCAACGATACGCTGACCTTGCAACAGAGCTGGCGCCAAGGCTCGAAGGTGCGGGCGGTATGGGGCGCTGAACTGCGGCGCGAACGCATCACTTCCAGGCCGCTCTACAACACGGATGCGGCGCTCATCACCGATTTTTCGCGCTTCTTTGGCAATCTGGAGTGGCGGCCCATTGACTCGATAACGCTCAACGCCGGCGCGATGGCTGAAAGGAGCAGTGCCAGCGGCAACACGCTGGCGCCGCGCCTGATGCTGAACTGGCATCTGGCCGAAGGACAGACTTTGCGCGCCGGGGTCTCCCGGGCTTACCGTCCGCCCAGCACCTATGAGCAATTTGCCGATGTGCGTTATTTCTGGAACGGCCATTTGCTCGAAGTCAACACACTTTCCAGCGGCAAGGTGCAGGCCGAGAGCATCGTCGCCAAAGAGTTGGGCTACCTCGGCGTCTTTCCGGCCTGGCGGCTGAATCTCGATGTGCGTGTTTTTCACGAAGACATCGGTGGCCCCATCAATCAACTCAACGCGACCCGACCCAAGGATTACGCCAACGGCGATGGCTATTCGTTGCATGGGCTGGAGTACCAGCTCAAATGGCAACCCTGGCACGGTGCCCAGTTCATGTTCAGCCAGGCCTTTATCCGTAACAGCATGGCCAACGGGGACCGACTGTCAGATACCGGTCTGGCGCTGACCGCTCCCAGACTGGCCAATACGCTGGCGTATTTTCAGAAGCTGCCCGGCGGCCTGGATTTGAGCCTGCTGCATCAGGACAGCGGAACCGTGACGCCGCAAGGGGCCGGTCGTTTTGACCAGGTCGCCATGACAAGAACCGATCTGCGCCTGGCGGCGCCCTTGCGCCTGAGCGACAGGCCCGCAGAACTGGCGCTGGTATTGCAGAACCTGGGTTCCTCCTATGTCGATTTTGCCCCGCCTTTCATGTTTCAGCGCCGGGCCTATCTGACACTTCGCATCAACAACTGAAGCGATTCGATGCTACTGCGACTGCGGCTTCTTCTGGTCAGCTTCTGTCTGACCCTGTTCGCCTGTGCCGGCGCAAGTGCAGCGACTTCGGTCGTGATCGTCAGCAGCGAGCGCAGTGCGGCCTACATGGAGGCGGCGCAGGCCTTGATCGGCGAACTGGAGCGCCAGGGGGTCTCGCGCCATGACGTGACGCACCTCGACAGCAGCGAGTGGAACGTTCAGCGGGCGCTGTCGGCCCGGCTTTACGTCGCCCTGGGCGCCGAAGCTGCCGACCGGCTGGCCAGATCGGCGCTGGCGGCGCCCGTGTTGTGCACGCTGCTGCCGCGCAGCAGTTTTGAGCGGGTTTTGCAGCGCAGTGGTCGCAAGGTCTCGGCGCAGTTTTCTGCCCTCTATCTGGACCAGCCGATGAGTCGGCAAATGGAACTGATTCGTCTGGCCTTGCCTGCTGCGCGTCGACTGGGCGTGCTGTGGGGGGCAGAGCCGGCTCCAGAGGCCGCCACATTGAAAGCGCTGGCACAGACCCATGGCCTGCGGGTGACAGAGGCGGCGATAAAGGACGAGCAGAGCATTTTTCCGGCGCTGAAAAGCGTATTGGAAGATGCGGATCTGCTGTTGGCCGTGCCGAACCCCGGGGTTTACAACAGCAGCAGTATTCAGAATATCCTGCTGACTTCCTTTCGCGCCAAGGTGCCGATGCTGGCGTTTTCTCCGGCTTATGTGAGGGCTGGCGCCCTGTTGGCCTTGCATGCGGCACCGGCGCAGATTGGTCTGCAGGCGGCGACCCTGGCGCTCGCGGCGCTGGGGGGTAAAGGCTTGCCGGAGCCGCCTGTCTATTCAAAGGATTTTCAGATCAGTGTTAACGAGTATGTCGCTCGCTCGCTCGGGCTGACGCTTGACGCCGAAAGTCTTCGTCTGAGCCTGCGCCGAAGTGAGGGTGCGCCATGAAATTGCGCGGTATCCGCAGCCGAATATTGCTCGCAGCCATGCTGCCGGTGACGCTGATCGTGTTGTTGCTGGTGACGGCATTCCTGGTGACGCGCCTGGGTGACAACCAGGAGGATTACCGCCACCATGCGCGCGCCCTGGTTCGGCAACTGGCGGCTTCCTGCGAATATGGACTGTTCTCCGGCAACAGTGCCAATTTGCAGTCCATCGCCCATTCTGCTTTGCGTGAATCGGATCTGCGCTCGATACTCATTCTGGGCGCCGATGGCGAACTGCTGGCCAAGGCGGGCGTGCCGGGCTATCAGGTACCGTCGTCATTGGGTCAAGCTGAAGCGCAACAGCACGATGCCAGCAAGGGCACTGATTTGTTCCTGCAGGCAATCACTGCCAGCCCGCTGCCGCTCGATGACCTGTTTGAAGCCAAGGCGAGCGCCGCGGCCGTGGCGCCGAAATACCTGGGCCATGTGCTGATCGAAGTGTCAAAGGACAAACTGCAGCAGCGTGAGCGCGAGCTGCTGTGGTTTGGTTTCGGGCTGGCCCTGATCGGCTTGCTGCTGGGTGGCCTGCTGGCGCTGCGACTGAGTGAGGGTGTGATTGCACCGGTGGCGCGTGTATCGCGCATGATCGAGCGCATTCGACGCGGAGAACTGGACGCACGTGCCGAGGTGAGCTCCGACGACCCGCTACGGGATCTGCAGCAGGGGCTGAATCAGATGGCCCGAAGTCTTGAATCGAGTCGTCACGAGCTTGAACGCCGCGTTGCCATGGCGACTCTTGCGTTGCGCGAAAAAAAGGAAGAAGCTGAAACCGCGACGTTGGCAAAGTCGCGCTTCCTGGCTGCAGCCAGCCACGATTTGCGCCAGCCAACGCATGCCTTGGGTATGTTCGTGGCACGCCTCAAACAACTCGAACATAAGCCGGAAGCCCTGCACTTGATCGCCCATCTGGAACTTTCCTTGCTGGCGATGCGAGATTTGCTCGATGGCCTGCTCGATATTTCCCGCCTGGAAGCGGGAACGGTCCAGGTGCGACTGCAATCTTTCCATCTGAATGACGTCTTTGAGCAGTTGAAGGTCGAACTCGGCTTGACGGCAATCGGCAGAGGTCTGACTCTGCGCATTCGGCCCAGCAGTCTGGGCTTGCGCAGCGACCCCACTCTGTTGCACCAAATTTTGCTAAACCTGATGGCCAATGCCCTGCGTTACACCGAGTTGGGTGGCGTACTGCTGGCCGGTCGCAGGGCAGCCGATGGCAAGTCGGCGCGCATCGAAGTCTGGGACAGCGGCATCGGCATTGCACTAGAACATCAGGAGGCGATATTCAAGGAGTTTTATCAGATCGGAAACCTGGAGCGTGATCGTGGCAAAGGCTTGGGGCTGGGCTTGAATATTGTGCAACGTACGGCACAGTTGCTGGGCCATCGCTTGCATGTTTGTTCGCGCCCCGGCGTCGGCAGTCGCTTCAGCGTTGAAGTGCCGCTGGCCCCGGCGCCCGCAGTGGCGCTGGAGCGCAGCAACGTTTCGCCGACTGACTCATACGACAATCTGCAAGGCTTGACCGTGCAGGTGATCGAAGACGATGAGTTGGCACGCGAGGGCATGGTCGGCTTGCTCGCATCCTGGGGCATCAAGGTGGTCGCAGCAGGCGATCTTTCAACTGCGCTGCGGCAGTTGAATGCCGGTTCACTGCCGGATCTGATCCTCAGTGACTATCGCCTGCCGCAAGGTGAAGATGGCATCGCCGCCGTGCGTCAACTGCGAGCTGCGGCGGGGTGGTCGATTCCAGCGTTCCTGATCAGCGGCGATACCGATCCGGGCTTGCTGCTGGCAGCCCGCGATGCCGGGCTGATACTGTTGCACAAGCCAGTTCGTCCAGCCAAAATGCGCAATCTGATTCGTCGCCTGACGAACACCGGTCAAACAGACTGATTGGTGTAGCCGTGCTGCGCGGCTGCCAGAACCACCTGCATGCGGCTTTGCACGCCGAAGGCGCGTATCAGCGCAGAGACATGATTCTTGACGGTTTCATCCGATAGATCCAGGCTGTCGCTGATGTCTTTGTTGGAATGGCCCTGCAGCAACAGCGCCAGCACCTCCTGCTGACGCACGGTGAGTGGGTGCGCATCTTCGGCCATGTAGTCAACCGCCGCATCGTCGCTGCCCAGAAGTTCGGTTGGAACGCACACCTCGCCGGCCAAAACCCGATTCAGGATCGCCAACAATTCACTGCTGAGGCTGGCTTTGGCAATGAAGGCAGCGGCGCCGTGTTGCATCACCTGACGCACCATGCGGGGGTTGACCGAACCCGAGATCATCACAATCGGAAGTGCCGGATGATTTGTGCCGAACTGGGCCAGCGCCTGCAGCCCGTTCATGTCCGGCAACTGGTAATCGAGCAACACCAGATCAAGATCAGGCTGCTGTGTCGCCAATTCAAAAGCGCGACTGCAGTTGGGCGCCTCCAGCACCTCGACCTGCTCGTCCAGGCCCTTGAGGACCTGATGCAGGCCCTCTCGTACCAGAGGATGGTCATCAACGACAAGAATTCTCAGCATTTGAATATTGTCGCCTTTTTTATATGCTTTGGCGTTCAGAGACTCAGATAGGCGGCACTGTGTGGGAGGGACGTGACCGGCGGTGACCCGGAACACTCCGGCTGTTATCCGGAGCACGCCGGTGCGGCACTCAGTTCCGCGAATGTCCCCCGCCTACGGCTCCTCCTTTATTTCGCTGCACTGAGCGCCCCATCGTCGTGCTCCTGCGTTGGTGGTTTGCGGTCTGTCCCGCAAGTAAAATGGGGTATGTTTGTTCACCTACGTTTGCATACCGAATTTTCAGTCGTCGATGGCACCAATCGCATCGATGACATCGTCAGTTGTGCTGCAGCGGATGGTCAGCCGGCTTTGGCGATCACCGACTTGAGCAATCTGTTTGGCGCCATCAAGTTTTACCGGCAAGCGCGCAAGCGCGGCGTCAAGCCCGTGATAGGCGCTGAAGTTTTCCTCGAGGGGACAGGGCCGGACCCGGCCAACCTGTCGCGTCTTCTGTTGCTGGTGCAGAGCAAGCAAGGCTTCCTGAATCTGTCTGAATTGCTGGCGCGAGCCTGGACGCGCAATGTGCAGAAGGCGCAGGCCTGTATCACGTTTGAATGGCTGCAGGAACTGGGTCAGGGTTTGATTGTCTTGTCGGGTGCGCAGGCCGGGCCGGTCGGGCAGGCTTTGCTGGCGGGCGACGAAGCCCGCGCCACCGACATGGCCTTGAAGTTGGCGAGCCTGTTTCCGCATCGTTTCTATCTGGAACTGCAGCGCGCCGGTCGTGCTGATGACGAAGCTCATGTGTTGGCGGCGGTGCAACTGGCGGTGCGCATCGGCCTGCCGGTGGTGGCGACGCACCCGGTGCAGTTCACCAAAGCAGATGACTTTGAGGCGCACGAGGCGCGCGTCTGTATTGCCGAGGGGGAAATACTGGCCAACCCGCAGCGCGTGCGCCGCTTTACCCGTGAGCAGTATTTCAAGTCTGGCGCACAGATGCGCTCGCTGTTTGCCGACTTGCCGTCGGCACTCGCCAATAGCCTGGAGATTGCCAGGCGCTGCAATCTGACGCTGATTCTTGACAAACCACAGTTGCCGGAGTTTCCGATACCGGAAGTGGCTGGCCAGCGCATGACGCCGGAAGCCTACTTTCGCCACGCCTCGCAGCAGGGCTTGGAGGAGCGCCTGCGCCATCGCTACCCGAATGAGCTTGAGCGTGAAAGTCAGCGCGCGCGCTATGTCGAGCGCCTCGAGTTTGAAATCGACACCATTCTGAAGATGGGCTATCCGGGCTATTTTCTGATCGTTGGCGACTTCATCAACTGGGCCAAGCGAAATGCCTGCCCGGTCGGTCCCGGACGTGGCTCCGGCGCCGGTTCACTGGTCGCATACTCCCTGAAAATTACCGATCTCGACCCGCTGCAATACAACTTGTTGTTCGAGCGATTCTTGAACCCGGAGCGGGTTTCGATGCCCGACTTTGACATCGACTTTTGCCAGAGTAACCGGGATCGGGTCATTGAATACGTGAAGGAAAAATACGGCAGGAATGCGGTTAGCCAGATCGTCACCTTCGGTACCCTGGCGGCGCGCGCCGTGGTGCGCGATGTCGGCCGTGTGCTGGACATGAGCTACACCTTTTGCGATGGCATCAGCAAGCTCATTCCGAACAAGCCGGGTGTCAGTGTCAGTTTGCAGTTGCCCCCGGCCGATCGAAAAAAAGACGACAAAACCGTGTATGCGCTTGAAGCCGAACCGATACTGGCCGAGCGCGAAAGCAAGGAAGAAGACGTCAAGATTCTGCTGGAACTGGCGCGCAAGCTCGAAGGCCTGACACGCAATGTTGGCATGCACGCCGGCGGCGTGCTGATTGCGCCTGGCAAGCTGACGGATTTTTGTCCGCTTTACCAGCAACCGGGCAGCGAATCGGCGGTCAGCCAGTTCGACAAATACGATGTCGAAGCGATTGGACTGGTGAAGTTTGACTTTTTGGGGCTGGCGACGCTGACCATTCTGGAGATCGCCAAGGACCTCATCGTTTCCAGGCACAAGGATCAGCAGAATTTTTCGTATGAAGATTTACCGCTGGACGATCCGGCGGTGTACCAGTTGTTTGCCGATGCCCGCACCGAGGCCGTGTTTCAGTTCGAGAGTCGTGGCATGCAGGGCATGCTGCGCGATGCCAGGCCAACGCGACTGGAAGACCTGATTGCCATGAATGCGCTCTATCGGCCGGGCCCGATGGACCTGATTCCGACCTACATTGCGCGCAAGCTGGGTCGCGAGCCGGTGGAGTACCCCGACCCCCGGGTCGAGGGCATTCTGGGCGAAACTTATGGCGTGATGGTGTACCAGGAGCAGGTGATGCAGATGGCGCAGATCCTGGGCGGTTATTCGCTCGGTGGCGCCGATATGCTGCGCCGGGCCATGGGCAAGAAGGACGCCGAGGATATGGCCCGGCACCGGCAGATCTTCCGGGATGGTGCAGCGCGCAAGGACTTGAGTCCGCAAAAGGCGGACGAAGTCTTTGACCATATGGAAAAGTTTGCCGGCTACGGTTTCAACAAATCGCATTCGGCCGCCTATGCCTTGCTGGCGTACCACACGGCCTGGCTCAAGGTGCATTACACGGCCGAGTTTTTCTGCGCCAACATGACGGTGGAAATGGACGACACCGACAAGCTCAAGATCCTGTTTGAAGATGCGCTGAAAATGGGGCTGAGCTTCGAGGCGCCCGATGTGAACCGGGGTGTCGGCCGTTTTGAGCCGATTTCGGACCAGATGATCCGTTACGGCCTCTGCGCCATCAAGGGCTCCGGCCAACAGGCGATTGAGGCGATAGTGACGGCGCGCGAGGGCCGCGCTGCGGGTCCCGAAGCAGAGCGTGTCGGTCCGTTTACCAGTCTGTTTGATTTCTGTCTGCGGGTCGACCGTAGCCGGATCAACAAACGTTGCGTCGAGGCGCTGATCAAGGCTGGCGCCTTTGACCAGATACAGCGCAACCGGGCCAGCCTGCTGGCCTCGCTGGAGCGCGCCTTCGACTTTGGCGCGGCCGCGCTGGCCAATGCCAATCAGGGCGGCCTGTTCGACATGGGTGGCGCCGATGATCACGGCTCCAGCACGCAGGAGCCGGACCTGGTGCAAGCAACGCCCTGGGGTGTGCGGGAGCGTCTGGGCCACGAAAAAACGGCACTGGGTTTCTACCTTTCCGGGCATCTGTTCGATGAAGTGGCGAGCGAAGTGCGGCAGTTCGTCAAGCGCCGGATTGAGGAGTTGATTGATACGCGAGAGCCGCAACTGCTGGCGGGCATCGTGAGCGACCTGCGCGTCGTCAATGGTCAGCGCGGCAAACTCGCGCTGTTCAAGCTCGATGACAAATCCGCTGTCATCGAAGCCCGTGCCGACGAAGCGCTGATCAATGCACACCGCGATTTGTTGAAGGACGATGAACTGATCATCGTCATGGGCAAGCTGCAACCGGATCGTTTTTCGGGTGGCATGCAACTGACCGTGACGCAGATCTGGGACCTGGAACAGGCGCGTTGCCGCTTCGGCAAGTACCTGCGCGTCAGCGTCAATGGCCAGACGCCTGACGTGGCGCGCATGATCAGGGACTATCCGCCAAAGCGCGAGCAGACCGAACAGGGCGAATTGGTGCGTGCGCTCGCTGTGCGCTTGCGGGTGTCAAGCCAGGGCGACGGCGGGCGTGCCTGCGCCGAGTTGCAACTGGGCGAGCGATTCCAGTTTTTCCCCAGCAACGCCGCTCTGGCGCTCTGGCGTACACAGGCCGCTCAGGGCAAGGCCGAGATCGTTTTTGACTAATCTTTCGGCCTGAAGCCAATGATCAAAGAAGCGGGGACCCGGCCGTCGGTGTCGGGCGGCAATTTATCTGTCTTGTCGATGGCCTTTAGCACCGCTTCGTCCCAGGCCCTGACGCCACTGGGTTTGGTCAGTTTGCGACTCAGGATGGTGCCGTTCGGTGCGGCGCGGACTTCGACGTCGGCCAGCGGGTTGCCGACAATCTCGTCGGTGAAGACGATGTTCGGTCGGATGCGGGCAGCGACGCGACTGGCGTAGCTGTTCGAGAGTCCGGACGACTGCAGGGCCGCCCCTTTGGCCTCCGGGGAGCCGCTTGCACCCGGCAGTCCTTTCATTGCGCGCTCCAGGTTGGCCTTGATGCGCGCGTCGCTCTGCAGTTTGTCCTGCTTTTCTTTGAGCGCTTCCTTTTGCTGCGCCAGCAGATCCGCTTTTTTCTTTTCCTCAGCCACTTTTTTCTCGTGCTCGCGCTTGTCCTGCAAGCGCTTCTTCTCCTGCAACCGCTTTTCCTGTTTCAATTTTTCCTGGCGCTGCTTCTCCAGCTCGCGTGCCCGCTCCTGTTGCTGTTGTTCCTTTTTCAAACGGATTTTTTCTTGCGCCAGCGCAATATCGGCGTCCGGTAGCAGTGGTCGGATTTGCTCGGGCACAGGCTCTAACGTCTCAACCTGCTGTGGCGCCTCGGGTGGGGTTGGCAGCAGCGCTGGCGCGGCTTCCTGCGGCAGCGCCGACCACAACTCGGCCTCGGCCGTGACCAGCACCATCTCGCGCTTCCATTGCACGCCCCAGGTCAGGGCCGCCAGCAAAAAGGCGTGAGCCAGTGCGGCCAGACCGAGCGCGCGCAGCAGGCCGCGCGTTGGCGGCGGCGCAAAGTCCAGGCGATCACTGACGGCTTGCATCGCTGAAGCTCAATTCACCAGTTGCACCGACAGGCCGAGCCGTTGCACGCCACCGCGTTGCAGCGTGTCCATGACTTTGACGACGGATTCGTATTTGATGTTCTTGTCGGCGCTGATGACCACCGCCGAGTTGGGGACAGCCGTTTGCGCTTGCCGGACGGCGCTGACGATATCCGGCAGCGCGAACCTGCTGGACCTGTCCTTGATCTTCACTTCAAGCGACTCATCTTTCGCCACAATGATCTGAATCACCTGATCCGGTTGCCTGGCGGCCTTGCCGACACTGGGCAGATCAATCACACTGGGTGCGATCAGCGGCGCCGTCACCATGAAGATGATCAGCAGCACCAGCATCACGTCGATGAACGGCACCATGTTGATTTCGTTGATGGTGCGGCGGCCGCGGCCCCGGCTAACCAGATGTGGCATGTCAACGTCCTTTCATTGACCGGAGGCCGACTGGGCACCGAGATTGCGCTGCAGGATGTTGGAGAACTCTTCGATGAAGGTTTCCTGCTTGATCGCGATGCGGTCGATGTCGCGCGCAAAGCGGTTGTAGGCGACCACCGCCGGTATCGCGGCAAACAGGCCAATGGCGGTTGCCACCAGGGCTTCGGCAATGCCCGGCGCGACCGTCGCCAGGGTCACCTGCTGCAGCGAGGCCAGGCCGGTGAAGGCATGCATGATGCCCCACACCGTGCCGAACAGACCGACGTAGGGCGACACCGATCCGACCGAAGCCAGGAACGAGAGATGGGTTTCGACGACGTCCATCTCGCGCTGAAAACTGGCCCGCATGGCACGCCGGGCGCCGTCCATCAGCGTGTTGCTGTCGGCGATGCGTTTCTCGCGCAACTTCTG
>JBBQZA010000091.1:0-12741 GCA_038208175.1 Burkholderiales bacterium | reverse complement strand
CCACCGTGGCGGCGCCCATCTCAAGCAGCGTCTTGGCGATGAAGTAGCGACCGGCCCGGACGATCTGCTCGCCGTGAAATTCCTCCGCCGAGACGGAGTGGTCCTTGAGCTTGATATTCAAGTATTTGCGCATGGTTAGATCACTTTAAAGATCCCATTTTGCGGCTCAAGTCGGCCAGGATGTGTCGGCCAGGAAGTCTGCCACAATTCCACTGACGGTTTTGGCTATCTAAAATAAAATGCGAGCTTGAGCCATTTATGAAGAATTTCAATAGCTTTCTCCAATTCCACCGCGTTGGCTTGCTGCTTCTTCGTTACTACCTGGCATTCGCCATGCTGTTCCACGGCATTTCGAAGCTGCAACACGGCATCGATGGAATTCAAAAGTTGGTCGTTGCACATGGTTTACCTGCCTTCCTCGCTTATGGCGTTCTGCTAGGTGAATGCATTGCACCCTTGTTCTTGATAGTCGGCTATTGGGTGGCACCCGCAGCCCTGGTCATTGCCTTCAACATGCTAGTGGCCATTTGGTTGGCGCACAGCGGCGACTTGCTTTCACTATCAAATTCTGGTGGCTGGCGACTTGAGTTGCAAGCGTTTTATTTGGTCAGCGCACTGACGGTGGCTATGACTGCGCGCTCATCCCGAAACCACTGAGATCAATTTTCCACTTTGGGCCAGCATTGGTGCCATCGTAGTCGGCGGTCTTCTGCTCGCTTGGGGTGGGAAGAAATCCTGAGCAGCTCATACCGCTGAAAAAGGATTTCGACGACGGGTCGCGGTGTGCGTAGATCAGGCGAAAGGGTTCCGGCACCCGATATGATTCGTTCATCGTCAAACTCCCGGAAAGCTGTGGCCCACCATGCGTTTAGCGCTTCTATTCTTTAGCCGCTTGATTCTTGCGGCTGCAGTTACCGCTGCAGGGGCCGCCCAGGCCCAATGGCGAGCCGACGTTGGTATGGTCCTGGTCGGCAAGGTGGTCACCATGAACGATACCGGTGACGTGCTGCCTGGTGCCAGGGTCTGGCTCGCTGATGGCAAGATCATGGCCATCGCAAGGGACGGCGAGGCCTTGCCCGCGGGTGCAAAAGATGCTCCGGTGGTAGACAGCAAGGGCGTCATTTATCCCGGCATCATCGACCTGCACAACCACCCCGAATATGCGATCTACCCGCTGCTGCCGGTGCATCAGAAGTACCTGGACCGCTACCAGTGGCGCTGGTATGACGAGGCGTACAACAAGCGCATCACGTTTGCCCAGGAAGTGCTGACCCGGCCGTACTACCTCGATCTGGGCATCGAGATCGGCCGCTACGGCGAGTACAAGGCACTGGCCGGTGGCACCACTTCGCTACAGGGTGGCCGCGTGAATCTTGCCTACTCGAAGGAGGAATGCCTGGTGCGCAATATCGAGAACTCCTCGGTGGAGGCGCGCCTGGCCACGAGTCGGGTTGACATCGGGCGCAGCGCCAAGGAGTGGGCCGACATGCAGGCCGAACGCGCCAAGGGGCAACTGCTGGTGCACCTGGCCGAGGGTCCGTCACCGCGCATGGCCAGCGAGTTCAACCAGCTCAAGGACAGCAATCTGGTCGGACCGGAGCTGATCGCCATCCATGGCGTCGGGCTGACCGAAGCGCAGCTCAAGGAAATGGCGGCGGCCGGCGCCAAGCTGGTCTGGTCGCCGCTGTCGAACTTCATGCTGTACGGCAAGACCGCCAACATTGAAGCGGCGCGCCGCGCCGGGCTGTCGATCAGTCTGGCGCCGGACTGGGCGCCCTCGGGCAGCAAGTCCAGCCTGGGCGAACTCAAGGTCGCTGATCTGGTGAACAAGCACGCCCTGCACGGCCTGTTCAGCGATCGCGATCTGGTCGAGATGGTGACGCGCAAACCGGCGCAGGCCATGGGCTGGAGCAAGCGCCTGGGCCAGATTGCAGAAGGCTATCTGGCCGACATTCTGGTGCTGGACGACCGCAACCCCGACCCATATCGCAACCTGATCACCGCGATCGAAGAGAACATTCAGCTGGTGGCTGTGCGCGGTGAGCCGCTGTACGGTGATCTGGCACTGCTGAAGGCTGCACGCGCAGGAGCCGACGATGTGGAGACCACCTCCACCTTCAAGGGTCGGCGGGCGAAGGCGATGACGCCGAATTGCCCGACGACCAAACTGCCCCTCATGGGTGTGGCCGAGACCATGAGCCGCATCCAGCAAGGTCTGAAATTTGACCCGGCGCAGCTGGCAGCACGGTTGACGCCCGAGCAGCTCGCGCGCGACTTCGCCCAATGCGGATTGAGTGCACCGGTCTCGGCTCCCACCGCGCTTGACGCCAAACGCCTGCTGTCCTGCCGTTTCGGCCTGCCGTTCGAGAAGACGCGGCTCAGTGGATTGACAACCAATGAAGACCCGGAGTTTCTCTCGCGCCTGATGAAGAATCCGAATCTGCCAAAGTACCTGCGAGCACTGCCCAGCTACTACCGCCAGCCATAGAAACAGCGTCTAGCGTTTCATCGAACCCTAGTTTTTGCATTGCCGAGCCAGTTCGACAGCAATGTTTCTTCGAACAGCTTCAAGCAACTTGCGGCATTGACCTGCATGCACACCTGGGTCAGCGGCTGCTCACTGGCCCAGCCTTTATGCGCGTAGTGAATGTAGGGACGCCGGTTCAGCATGGTCTGCCCCTGCGCCAGGCCCTCGGTGGCAACCCGCACGGCAGCGGTTTCCACAGTAAACAGTTCTGGAGCGACCAAGTAGATAAACGCCAGCAGATCGTGTGCGTAGCAGCCGGGGGTTTGCTCCATGTGCTTGTGCAAACCGGTGTAAAAGGTTGAATAAAATTTCACGGCATGGTGCAAGGTGTCGGTTGCGGCATGCCGGTGGTGCCGGGCAATTTTATCAAACATGGCCAGTTCGGTCACCACTTTGTGAGTGACATCCAGACCGACCATCGTCAGCTTCCAGCCTGCCGTAAAGACCTTGTCCGCCGCATGTGGATCGTTCCAGATATTGGCCTCGGCCACCGGCGATACGTTGCCCGGCTCCAGCACGGCCCCACCCATGACAATGACTTCGCTCAGCAGGATCGGCAGCGCCGGCTCGAGCTTCAGCGCCAGCGCCAGATTGCCCAAAGGGCCTACCGCCACGAGTGTGACTTGACCCGGATGAGTGCGTGCCGTCTCGACGATGAATTGAGCGGATGCGCGCGGGTCGAGTGCGCCGGTTGTGGCGACACGGGATGGCAAATTGCCCAAACCATCGCCGCCGTGGATGAAGTCCGGCACCGGTTCGGCGAGCTTGAACCAGGGCTTTTGCACTCCCTTGCTGACCGGGACGTTTCGATTGGCGAGTGCCGTCAGGTAGAGCGCGTTGGCGGCCGCCTGGTCAACTGTGACGTTGCCAAAAGTTGTTGTAATTCCCAACAGCTCAATGCGCGGATGGGCCAACGCAAAGTACAGGGCGATCGCGTCGTCAACACCTGGATCGGTGTCGAAAATGACTTTGTACCGTGTATTTATGTCCATGTGACGGCGTGCTCCGGGTATCATTCCAGTTGCTAGTACTTTATTTCTCAGCCCATTTTCATCTACTTCATAGAACAGGAAGATCGACATGAATTTTCATACTGTTTCGCGCCTCTCGTTCCTGGCAGCGGCCATGGCCGTCGCGTTGCCCGTGGTGGCAGAGCCAGCGATCGTGTACGACATGGGTGGCAAATTTGACAAATCGTTCAATGAAGCTGCCTACCGCGGCATGGAGCGCTGGAAAAAAGAAACCGGCAAGCAGTACCTGGAGTTCGAGGTTTCCAACGAATCACAACGCGAGCAGGCGATTCGACGCATGGCCGAACGCGGCGCCAACCCCATCATTGCCATGAGCTTCAGCATGGCGTCGGCCATAGACAAGGTCTCCAAAGAGTTCCCCAAACTACAGTTCGCCGTTGTCGATGACGTGGTCAAACAACCCAATGTGCAATCGGTGATATTCAAGGAACATGAGGGGAGTTTCCTGGTCGGCGTGATGGCGGCCATGGCCAGCAAGACCGGAAAGGTCGGCTTTGTTGGCGGTATGGACATTCCGCTGATCCGCAAATTTCAGTGCGGCTACGAGCAGGGTGTCAAGTATGCCAATCCGAAGGCGGAAGTGTTTGTCAACATGACCGGAACCACCGGTGCCGCCTGGAACGATCCGACGCGTGGCGGCGAACTGGCCAAGGCTCAGTTTTCCAAAGGGGCTGACGTGATTTTCGCCGCGGCAGGTGGCACCGGCGCCGGCGTGTACCAGGCCGCCAAAGACAGCGGCAAGCTGGCGATTGGTGTGGACAGCAACCAGAACCACATGCAGCCCGGAACCATGCTCACCTCCATGATCAAGCGTGTGGATATAGCGGTTTACAACATTAGCAAGAGCCACAAGCCGGGTCTGACCCTGCTCGGTTTGAAAGAAGGTGGCGTCGACTATGCGATGGACGAATACAACGCGAAGCTGGTGACCAGTGACATAAAGAAAAAGGTCGACGCCGTCAAGGCTGACATCATTGACGGCAAGATCAAAGTGGTCGACTACAACACCGACAGTTCTTGCAAGTATTGAACTCTCACAAATCAATCTGCGCGCCAAGCGCGTAATGCCGGGCGTATCGGATGGAGGTGCCAAGCCTGAACGGCAGCCCAGCCCTTGCGGTGCGAATGACTGGCATCAACAAGCGTTTTGGAGCGGTTGCTGCCAATGCGAGCGTGGATCTACGGGTGGTAGCTGGTACGGTGCACGGCATTGTCGGGGAAAACGGAGCCGGTAAGAGCACCTTGATGTCGGTGCTATACGGTTTTTACGCCGCCGACAGTGGCAGCATTGAAGTGTTTGGCGAGCCCGCCACGATACGCAATGCCGACGCTGCGATCGCAGCGGGCATTGGCATGGTGCACCAGCACTTCATGCTGGTAGACACTTTGTCAGCACTTGAAAACGTCATGCTCGGTGCCGAGCCGCATTGGCTGTTGCAGCGCGCGGGTGCGCAGGTGCGTGCCAAACTCATGGAGCTGATGCGAAGCACGGGTTTGTCAGTCGAACTCGACACCCTGGTCGCTGATTTGCCGGTCGGAGATCGGCAGCGCCTGGAAATTCTGAAAGCGCTGTACCGGGGTGCCAAAATTTTGATTCTGGACGAACCCACTGCAGTACTGACGCCGCAGGAAATCGAGCAGCTTTTTCAGGTACTGAGACGCTTGAGTCAGCAGGGAACAACCATTTTGTTGATCACACACAAGCTCAAGGAAGTCATGCGGCTGTGTGACTTCGTTACGGTGATGCGCGCCGGCCGTGTGGTGCAGGACTTGCCGATCGCACAGACTTCCATGGAGGCCTTGGCACAAGCGATGGTCGGCCGCAAAGTACAGGTCGGACGCATGGAAGAAGGTACGGCGCGAGCAGGTGAAGTTCTGTTGCAAGCCCATGGCATCACGGTTCGCGATGCCATGGGTGTGGTGAAGCTGTCTGACATTGAGCTGGATCTGCGCTCGGGTGAAATTGTCGGTGTCGCCGGGGTCTCGGGCAATGGACAGAGTGAACTGCTCGACGTGCTTGCCGGCTTGTTGCAGCCCGTAGAGGGGACCTTGCGGCTGGCCGGGCATTCGTTTGAGGCCTCGCATTGGATCGATCCGCGGCGCGCCCGTGAACTTGGCATGGCGCATGTTCCTGAAGACCGGCATGCACGCGCATTGATCATGAGTTTCGTGGCCTGGGAGTCTGCCGTGTTGGGATACGACGGCCTGAACCCCTACACCCATCACGGCTGGATGGCACATGACCGTATGCGCGATGCCTGTGCCAGGATGATGGAGCGCTTTGACGTGCGCCCACCTGATCCGGAACTGATGAGCAGCAAGTTTTCAGGAGGCAATCAGCAAAAGCTTGTATTGGCCAGGGAACTTGGGCAGACACCGCAGGTGCTGTTGGTCGGGCAGCCGACCCGTGGCGTCGATATTGGCGCCATTGAATTCATTTACTCGCAATTGCGCGCGATGCGCGACCGCGGTTGCGCCGTGTTGCTGGTGTCGACCGACCTGGATGAAATCCTGGCATTGTCAAACCGGATCCTGGTGATGAACCGTGGAAAGATTGCAGGTCAAATGGCGATTGGCGATTGCACCGAGGCCGATTTGGGTCTGTTGATGACCGGAGGCAGCCAGTGAGCGCAACGCTTCCTTTGCCGCGTTGGGCGGACCTGGTGTTGTTGCCTGCCGTGTGCCTGTGCATGGCGTTGCTGGCGGCGGCCATCGTGGTTGCGCTGGTCGGGCAACACCCGCCGGAGGTGATGGGCGCGCTGATCAAAGGGGCTTTTGGAACACGGCGTGGCATCAGCTACACGCTGTATTACGCCACCACATTCGTCTTTACGGGACTGGCTGTCTCGGTTGCTTTTCATGGCGGCTTGTTCAACATTGGCGGCGAGGGGCAGGCCATTCTGGGTGGGCTCGGCACCGGTTTGGTGGCCCTGTGGTTCGCGGCAGCTCTGCCGGCTTGGCTGATGTTGCCTCTGATGCTGCTCGCCGGTGCCTTGTTCGGGCTGGTGTGGGCAGCCGTTCCGGCCTACCTGCAGGCCTACCGGGGCAGCCATGTGGTCATCACCACCATCATGTTCAATTTCATCGCCAGCAGCCTGCTGGTCTATTTGCTGGTCAATCACCTGCGCCCCGTCGGTGCCATGTCGGTCGAGAGTGTGGCGTTCGGCAAGTCAGCCAAGTTGCCCAGCATCCACGATGCGCTGGCCTGGATTGGCGTGCAATGGCCCAGTTCGCCGTTGAACGTCAGTATCTTTCTTGCTTTGGCAGCCGCGCTGGGCGTGTATCTGTTTCTGTGGCACACCCGTGCCGGCTACCAGTTGCGGGCGGCGGGATCGAGCCCGAGTGCGGCGGAGTATGCCGGGATCCGGTCGCGCCAGCAGATTATGGTCGCCATGTCGATCTCGGGCGCCCTGGCGGGCTTGGTCGGCATGAACGAAATTGCCGGCGTCAACGGCAAACTCTTGCTCGAGTTTGTCAGCGGCGCCGGGTTTACCGGCATTGCCGTGGCGCTGATGGGGCGCAACCATCCGGTAGGCATTATTTTTGCCAGCGTCCTGTTTGGCGCACTCTTTCAGGGCGGTGCCGAAGTAGCGTTTGAAGTGCCGGGTTTCAGCCGTGAAATGGTGGTGATGCTGCAGGGCTTCATTGTGCTGTTTTCAGGCGCCATGGTGTATGTGATTGCGCCTATCGTCGGCTGGCTGCTGCGGGCCTTGGCGTTGCGGAGTCGTCATGGATGAGGCCCTGCTGGCAGCCATGTTGGCCTCCACCCTGCGCGTGTCGACGCCACTCATTTTTTGCGCGCTGGCGGGCTTGCTGTCAGAACGTTCGGGCGTGATAGACATTGGTCTTGAAGGAAAGATGCTGTTTGCGGCATTTGCTGCAGGCGCCGCCGGTGCCAGCTATGACTCGACAAGCCTCGCCTTGCTGGCAGCGCTGGGGGTTGGCGTGGCTCTGTCGTGGATGCATGGCCTGGCGTGCGTCAGCCACCGTGGCGACCAGGTGGTATCGGGCATAGCCATCAACATCATTGCTTCGGGCCTGACGGTGGTGCTGGGCATTGCCTGGTTTGCCCAGGGCGGGCAAACACCGCCGGTCGCGACCGCAGTTCGTATTCAATCGCTATTTCCCGAGGCCGGGTCGGCTTTGCGCGGATTTGCCTGGATCGGGCCACTGTTGGGTGAAGGCTTGCTAAGCCACAATGCACTCGTTTACCTTGCGTTCCTGCTGGTTCCCGTGGTCTGGTGGATGTTGTTTCGTACCCGGTTTGGCTTACGACTGCGTGCGGTCGGCGAGAACCCACAGATGGTCGACGCGGCCGGGGTTTCGGTGTTGCGCCTGCGTTACACCGCGCTCACCCTCAATGGCATGTTGTGTGGCCTGGCGGGCAGTTATCTGGTGTTGGCGCAAGGCGCCAGCTTTTCACAAAACATGACCGGGGGTCGCGGTTACATGGCTTTGGCTGCTCTGATCTTCGGCCGCTGGCACCCCGTCAAGGCTTTGTGGGCTTGTCTGCTTTTTGGTTTTCTGGACGCCACCGCCATTCGCCTGCAGGGCGTGCACCTGCCGTTGCTGGGTGAGATTCCGGTGCAGATCGTGCAGGCACTGCCCTACGTGCTGACGGTGGTCTTGCTGGCTGGGTTTATCGGTAAAGCGGTTGCGCCTCAGGCATTGGGGCGGCCCTACGTGAAAGAAGGATAGTTTATGCAAGCGTTGCGCAATGGAGATCGGATGAAAGCCCGGTTCGCTTGGTCAGCAAGTTTTGCTGTTGCCTTGGGCTTGGGCGCTGCCACGACCTTGTGCAGCATGGCGCAAGCCACCGAAGTGCGCCTGCGCATCCTGGAGACCACCGATGTGCACATGCATTTATTGAACTACGATTATTACCAGGACAAGTCCACCGACCAATATGGTTTGGCCAGAACCGTTTCGCTGATCAAGGCAGCGCGTGCGGAAAACCCCAACACCCTGCTGTTTGACAATGGCGACTTGCTGCAAGGCAATCCGCTGGGCGACTATGTGGCCAGAGTCCGGCCGCTCAAGGAGGGCGAAACCCATCCTGCCTATCAGGTGATGAATCAGATGGGCTATGACGCGGGCAACATTGGCAACCACGATTTCAATTACGGTCTGGACTTTTTGCGACGTTCCCTGCTGGGTGCCAAATTTCCTTACGTCAACGCAAATGTCTATGTCGATAACCAGGAGCGGGATACGCCTCAGGCGCAGCACGCATTCACACCCTACGTGCTGCTGGATCGCACGCTGCTCGACGCGCAGGGCAAGTCGCACCGCATCAAAGTCGGTGTCATTGGCTTTGTGCCACCCCAAATCATGCAGTGGGACAAGGCTAACCTCGAAGGCAAAGTCATCGCCCGCGACATTCTGGAGACCGCCAGGAAATATGTTCCCTTGATGCGCGCCCAGGGTGCGCAACTGGTGATCGCCATTCCCCATGCGGGCTTCGAGAAGGGACCCGCGTCCCAATTTGCTGAAAATCCGGTTGGCCCGCTGACCGAGGTGGCGGGCGTCGATGCGGTTCTGTTCGGGCACTCGCATGCCGAGTTTCCCAGCGCGTCGTTTGCCGGCTATCCCAAGGTTGATCTGGAACGCGGCACCATCAATGGCGTGGCGGCCGTCATGCCGGGGCGTTGGGGCGATCATTTGGGGGTAATTGATTTCACGCTCGACGACACCAATGGCGTCTGGAAAATTGTCGATCGCAAGGCCTCTATCCGGCCTATTTTTGACCGTCTCACACGCAAGTCCGTGGCATCCGCAGACCCCATGGTCGAACAGACGCTAAGTGCTGTGCACACCCAAACGCTTGACTATATGCGCTCCAAGGTGGCATTCAGCAGCGCACCCATTTACAGCTATTTTGCGCAGGTCAGCGATGATCCGTCGGTGCAGATTGTTGCCAATGCCCAAATCGCCTATGTCAAGCGGGCCATGCAAGGAACCGACTATGAAAAATACCCGGTTTTGTCGGCGGCGTCGCCCTTCAAAACCGGAGGTCGTCAAGGATGGGACTACTACACCGACATCTCTGCCGGTCCCGTGGCCCTTAGAAATGTGGCCGACCTGTACGTCTATCCGAATACGCTCAAGGCGGTGCTGCTGACGGGTGCCGAGGTACGTGAGTGGCTGGAAATGTCTGCCGGTCAGTTCAATCAGATTGATCCGGCTGGTGCGGCGCGGCAATCGCTGCTCAATGAACGTTTTCCCTCCTTTAACTTTGACACCATTGACGGCGTGAATTACGAGTTCGATCTCACGCAGTCGGCCAAGTACTCACCAAAGGGCGAACTGCTTGGCGCCAGAGCACAGCGCGTCAAGAACCTCACATTCCAGGGAAAGCCGGTTCAGGATGACGCCAAGTTCGTCGTTACCACCAACAACTACCGTGCCTTTGGTGGCGGCAACTTTCCAGGGTTGAATGCATCCAAAGTGGTGCTGGAGGCGCCGGACGAAACTCGCCAGGTTCTGGTTGACTATTTGCGCACGATGGACCTGCTTTCAGCCAACAAACAGGTCAACCCCACGGCCGATGGAAACTGGCGCATTCTGCCGGTCGCCGGGGTCAGCCTTACTTTTCTGTCTGCCAGCGCAGCGAGCCGTTACCTCGGTGCACATCCGAAAATTCACCTGATCAAAGACAACGGTGACGGCTCAGCACTCTACGAGCTTGCGCCATGAGTCGCCTGATACAGTGCCATATTGCTGCCGCAGACTATGGGAGCCTGGGTTTATTCGAAAATTTCGCTATCTGAATCGCGATTGCCTTGCTCGTTATAGCGATCGCCCTGCACTGTCTTTTCGTTGATCAACGCTTGCAGCCGGGCCATGACCTCAGCGCTTAGCGTCACATTCACGGCACCCAGATTTTCCGTCAAGTGCTCCACGCGGGTGGTGCCGGTGAGCGGGATGATGTGCTCGGCCTTGTGCAGCAACCAGGCCAACGCCAATTGAGAGGGCGTGCAGCCGACCTCGCGCGCGATGGCAAGATAGGCTGGCAGCAGCTTGCTATTGGCGCCGTGCTGCTCAGGCGCAAAGCGCGGCATGCTGCGGCGCAGGTCGTTGGCGTCGAACGCGCTGATGTCTTGCACTTCGCCAGACAAGAAACCGCGCGCCACCGGACTGAAAGCAACAAAGGCGACGCCAAGCTCAAGACAGGCATCGAGTGCTGCAATTTCAGGGTTACGCGTCCACAGCGAGTACTCGGACTGCAGGGCCGCTATGGGGTGTACGGCGTGCGCTTTGCGCAGCGTCGTTGCCGACACTTCACTCAGGCCCACCGCCTTGATCTTGCCGGCATGCACCAGATCACGCAGCGCACCGACACTTTCTTCGATCGGGACCTGTTTGTCCAGGCGGTGCAGGTAATAGAGGTCGATCACATCGGTCTGCAAGCGCTTCAGGGCCGCTTCACAAGTGGCGCGCAGAATCTCGGGCCGGCCGTCGATGACGCGGGCCCATTTACCGTCAGCCGAGCGCACCCCGTGAATGCCGCACTTGCTGGCCAGCGTGAAGCGCTTGCGGTGTGCGGCCAGCACATTGCCGAGCAAGGTTTCGTTGGCGCCAAAACCATACATCGCCGCGCTGTCGAACATCGTCACGCCGTTGTCGAGCGCCGTGAGTAGCACCCGCTCAGCCTGCGCGGCAGACACCGGTGGGCCATAGCCGTAGTTCAGGCTCATACAGCCAAGACTGATGGCAGAGACCTGGAAGGGACCGATTTTTCTTTGTTGCATAAGCGTATAGTGACTCGCTTTAAGGGCCTTGATTGGCTTTCGATTTCGATTCAATGAATACCTGGCAAATATACAGTGCGATAAGTTCAGTGCTCCTGCTGCTGCTGCTCGGGCTGTATGTTACCGAGCGCCGCCGGCACTTGGGTTTTTCGGCAGAACTCGAAGGGGAGTTGAAGCAAGTCTCGTCACGACTGGATCACGACGAGCTCACAGGATTGCTGGCACCTGGCGCATTCGACACCTTGTTGGATCAGGCGGTTCAACAGGCCAATCACAGTGGTGGATCGATCTGCGTTCTCTGCATTGCCCTGGATAATTTCGGCCTGATCAGCGATGGATTTGGCCGCGCCATAAGTGACCGCATCCTAAGAGAGGTGGCCGGTCGGCTCAATGCTTGCGCTGGCGCGCAGAGTCCGGTTTGCCGTGTGGCCGGTACAGAATTTGCCTTTATTGTGAACGGCGGGTTGGCAATCGGTCGTCTTGCTTCCGAACGCGTCAAGGTCGAAATGATCAAGCCTTTCGAATGGCTTATGACATCGACTGGATTGACCTGTTCCATTGGCCTTGCGATCTATCCAGAGAATGGGAGACGGGAAAGGCTGCTAGACAATGCGGCCATGGCGATGCGCAACGTCAAGCTCAATGGAGGGGATGCTTTTTGTCAGTTCGACGCCAAGATGGGTGTCGAACTGCGACAACAAGCGGCCCTGGTCAATGATTTGCGCAGTGCCCTTGAGAAGGGGCAGTTTGAGCTCTTTTTTCAACCCAAGATTGATGCGCTGAGTTTGCAAGTCACTGCGGCAGAGGCCTTGTTGCGCTGGCATCATCCCGAGCGCGGACTGGTGAGTCCGGTCATATTCATTCCGCTGGCCGAGAAATATGGCTTGATGGGTTCGATTGGCAATTGGGTGATTGACGAGGCCTGTCGCACGGCAGCTCACTGGAAAGAAAGCGGCTTGCGCATGCGGGTGGCGGTCAATATTTCGGGCTACCAGATGCGAGAGGACGATTTGGTGGAGCGCATCGAGGCCGCGTTGCGCCGCTATGAATTGCGCCCTGAGCGATTCACCTGCGAAATCACCGAATCGGTGGCAATGGAAAACACCACGGTGACGCGGCTCACCTTCGACAAAATGCGTAAGGCCGGTTTTCACGTCTCGATCGATGATTTCGGCACCGGCTACTCAAGTCTGGCAGCGCTGCGGCGACTCCCTGCGGCCGAACTGAAGATCGACCGCGCTTTCGTGGTAGATCTTCTGGAGAGCAAAGACGCACGATTGATTGCCAGTTCGATTATCAACATGGCGAAAGCTCTCAATTTGCGCGTGGTAGCCGAGGGTGTTGAGACCACCGGCCAGCGCGACCTGCTGGTCAAGATGGGATGCGACGAACTACAGGGCTTTTTATTCTCGCTGCCGGTAACGGCGCAGGA